>NZ_JBAPLV010000039.1:0-25471 GCF_037083865.1 Klenkia terrae
CCGTCCCGCAGCACCCGGTAGGTGGCCAGGTCGGGCTCGGTGTTCGCCGTCCAGGAGAGGGTGACCCGCTGCTCGCCGCGGGCCACGGCCAGGCCGACCGGGACGGCCGGCGGGGTCAGGTCGGTGGGGGTGGCGCTGACCGCGGCCGACGCGGCGGACCGGTTGCCGTGGGTGTCCACCGCGACCAGCCGGTAGGCGTAGGACCGGTCGTTGGTCAGGCCGGTGTCGGTGTACGACGTCCCGGTGACCGTGGCCACCTCGACGCCGTCCCGCAGCACCCGGTAGGTGGCCACGTCGGTCTCGGGGTTCGCCGTCCAGCCGAGCTGGACCCGGCCGTCGCCGCGCACGGCGGTCAGCCCGGTGGGCGCGGACGGGGGCGTGAGGTCCGTCGGGGTGGCCGACACGGCCGCCGAGGCCGCCGACCGGTTGCCGTGGGTGTCCACGGCGACCAGCCGGTAGGCGTACGCGGTGTCGTTGGCCAGCCCGGTGTCGGCGTAGGAGGTGCCGGTGACCGTGGCGATCTCAACGCCGTCGCGCAGCACCCGGTAGGTGGCCAGGTCGGCCTCGGCGTTCGCCGTCCAGGTCAGGTCCACCCGGCCGTCGCCGCGCACCGCGGCCAGCCCGGTCGGGACGGCGGGCGGGGTCAGGTCGGTGGGCGTGGCGTTCACCGACGCGGAGGGGGCCGACCGGTTGGTGTGGGTGTCCACGGCCACCAGCCGGTAGCCGTAGGTGCGGTCGTTGGTCGGCCCGGTGTCGGTGTACGACGTCCCGGTGACCGTGGCGATCTCCACGCCGTCCCGCAGCACGCGGTAGGAGGCCAGATCCGGCTCGGTGTTCGCCGTCCACGACAGCGCGACGCTCTGCTCGCCGCGGACCGCGGTCAACCCGGTCGGCACCGCCGGCGGGGTCAGGTCGGTGGGGGTGGCGTTGATCTGGGCGGTCGGGACCGACCGGTTGTCGTGCCCGTCGACCGCGACGAGCGAGTAGCGGTAGGTGCGGTCGTTGACCAGGCCGGTGTCGGTGTAGCCGCGGGTGCCGGCCGGGATGGTGGCCACCTCGACCCCGTCGCGCAGCAGCCGGTAGGAGGTCACGTCGGTCTCGGGGTTGGCCGCCCACGACACCGTCACCTGGCCGTCGCCGCGCTCGGTGAGCAGCATCGTCGGGGTGCCGGGCGGGGTCAGGTCGGTGGGCGTCGCCGCCACCGGCGGTGCCGACGAGTTGGACCACTGCCGGGAGACGTCGATCGCCTGGACGCGGTAGCGGTAGGTGGTGTCGTTGACCAGGCCGGTGTCGGTGAACGTGCGCCCGGTGAGCGTCCCGCTGACCGGGGTGCCGTCGCGCAGCACCTGGTACCCGGCCAGGTCGGGCTCGGTGTTCGCCGCCCAGGTCACGGTGACCTGGCCGTCCCCGCGGACCGCGGCGACCCCGGTCGGCGCAGCCGGGGCGACGCCGTCCCGCGGGTAGCTCGACGCCGTCGCCGGGACCGTGCCGGTGGCCGTCTGCAGGCCCAGCAGGTTGTAGCTGGTCCTGGTGAAGACCTGGACCGTGTAGTCGGTGCCGTTGGTCAGCCCGGTGATGGGCGTCGTCGTCGTCGTGCCGGTGACGGTGGTCTGGTAGGAGCCCACCTTGACCACGTACCCGCTGCGGTTGGGCTCCGTCGAGGCCGTCCAGGTCACCGTCGTGAACTGGCCGTTGCCTGGGGTGATGACCACGTTGGTCGGGGGCAGCGGGTTGCTGTCGCTCGCCTCGACCAGCGCAGGGGTGTCGACCGGTGGCGTCGCGACGGCGAGCAGCACCCCGCCCAGCAGGGCGGCGCCGAGCGCGGCCCGGACGAGGGCCCACCTCAGGCGTCGACCGCCCGGTCGCTGATCCACGTGGAACATCCCCTGTCCGCCGCCCGCACGAGCGCTCCTCCTCGTGTCGGCAGGTCCGCCCCGCGACAGCAGCCGATGCCGTTCCGGATCACCCCATCGGGGGTCGGGGGCAGATACTTGATTTCTCAAGTACTTGGGCCTACGGTCGGGCCATGACCTCGATCTTCGACCCGCGCGTCCCGGCCGCCGCCTTCGACGAGTTCCTCGTCGACGCCCTCCCCGCCGCCCGTGAGCAGCGGAGCTGGACCGAGGCCGACGGCGCGCTGCCGAGCCTGTACCTCAGCCACGGCGCACCGCCGCTGTTCGACGACGGCCCGTGGATGCGCGACCTGCACACCTGGGCGTTGTCCATGCCCAAGCCCAAGGACGTGCTGATCGTCAGCGCCCACTGGGAGTCCGCCCCCCTCTCGATCTCGTCGTCGGCTGCGCAGACCCCGCTGGTCTACGACTTCGGCGGCTTCGCCCGCCGCTACTACGAGATGACCTACGCGACGCCGGACGCGTCGGCGCTGGCCCGCCGGGTGGCCGGCGCGATGCCGGACTCCGAGCCGCTGCACGAGCACCGCGACCGCGGCCTGGACCACGGCGCC
Organism: Klenkia terrae; assembly: GCF_037083865.1. NCBI lineage: Bacteria > Bacillati > Actinomycetota > Actinomycetes > Geodermatophilales > Geodermatophilaceae > Klenkia > Klenkia terrae. The sequence goes on from NZ_JBAPLV010000039.1 coordinate 2,465, forward strand.
TGGGTGCCGCTGAAGGTGATGTACCCCCTCGGCGACGTCCCGGTGCTGCAGCTGTCGCTCCCGACGCACGACCCGCACCGGCTGCTCGACCTCGGCCGGCGGATCCGGGAGCTGCGCGAGGAGGGCACCCTGGTGATCGGCTCGGGGTTCATGACCCACGGGCTGCCCTTCCTCACCCGTGAGTCGATCGCCTCGGGCCAGGTGCCCTCCTGGTCCCGGGACTTCGACGACTGGGCCGCCGAGCTGCTGGCCGCCGGCGACGTCGAGGGCCTGGCCCGCTACGCCGCCGACGCCCCCGGCCTGCCCTATGCCCACCCCACGGTGGAGCACCTGAGCCCGCTGTTCGTCACGCTCGGTGCCGCCGACGAGCCGGAGCGTCCGGTCACCACCACGATCGACGGCTACATGATGGGGCTGTCCCGGAGGTCCTTCCAGCTCTGAGCCCCTCCCGGGCTAGGTGCGGAAGGTGCTCACCGTGGCCCGCAGATCACCTGCCATCCGGGCGAGCTCGTCCACCGCGGACCGGCTCTGGCCCAGGGCCTCGGTGGTCGCCCGCGCGGCCCCCGAGACGCCGGTGATGTTCTGCTCGATCTCGGTCGTGCCCGCTGCGGCCTCGGCCACCGACCGGGACATCTCCTGGGTGGTCGCGGTCTGCTCCTCGACCGCGGAGGCGATGGTGAGCTGGTAGTCGTTGATCTGCGCGATGACCGTGCCGATCCGCCCGATCGCGTCGACCGCGCCGCCGGTGTCGGTCTGGATCGCCGTCACCCGCCGGATGATCTCCTCGGTGGCCAGGGCCGTGGCCTGCGCCAGCTGCTTGACCTCGTCGGCCACGACCGCGAAGCCCCGGCCCGCCTCGCCGGCCCGGGCCGCCTCGATGGTGGCGTTGAGCGCCAGCAGCTTGGTCTGGCCCGCGATGGCCGAGATCAGCTTGACCACGTCGCCGATCTCCTGGGACGACTCGCCCAGCCGGCCGATCGTCGCGTTGGTGTCCGCGGCCTCCTCGACCGCACCGGCGGCGACCCGGGCGGCCTCGCCGGCGTTCTGGGCGATCTCCCGGATGGAGGCGCTCATCTGCTCGGCACCGGCCGCCACGGTCGCGACCGACCGGGACACCTCGCCGGCCGCCGCGGTCGCGGCACCGGACTGCCCGGAGGTCTGCTCCGCCGAGACCGAGATCTGCGCGGAGGACTCGGCCAGGCCGGCCGCAGCGCCCGCCACGGCGTCGGCCGAGCGGACCACCGAGCCGATCAGCTCGCGCAGCGAGGCCTGCGCGGCCTGCAGCGCGCGGCCCATCTGGCCGATCTCGTCGTTGCCGCGGACGCCGAACTGCACGGTCAAGTCGCCCTCGGCCAGGGCCTCGAGACCCAGCTTGAGGCGCCCCACGGGTCGGACGACGGACAGGTAGGTGTCCCGACCGACCTTCGCCACGCCGGCCAGGCCGAGCAGCGCGATCAGCGGTCCGGCCCAGGTGGTGATCTGCACCGTGCGGGCCAGCTCGGCGCGGGCGTCGGCCAGGTCGGCGTCCAGGGCCTCGGTGGCGGCCGCCACGGCCGCGCCGGTCGTGTCCTCCGCCGCCTGCACCTCGGTCCAGCGCCGCCGGGCCGCACCCTGGTCGGCGACCGCGTCGGCCACGAAGGCCGAGACGGTGCCGGCGTAGTCGGTGGCCGACGTGCCCAGGGCCTGCACCGCCTGCGCGGCGTCCCCGTCCAGCGCTGCCCCGCCGACCTGGTCCACCAGCTCCTGCACCCGCTCGCCGAGCCCGGCCACCTGGCCCTGCTGGCTCTGCGGGTCGGCGCGGATGAGCGCCTCGTAGGCCTCGACCTGCAGCTCGCTGGTGCGCTGGCCCAGGGCCAGGACGTCCGAGCGGGCGGCCGACAGCTCGTCGACCCGCCCCGACGACGCGACGACGGTCGCGTTGCCGAGGACGAGGGCCGTCACCAGCGCGCCCACGGCGGCCAGGACGACGAGCCCCAGCACCGTGCCCTTGAAGCGGAGGGAGCGGTAGGCCAGCCCGCGACGACGTCGCACCGGCGCCCCACCCTGCGCGGCGGCCCTGGTCACCAGGTGAACGTCCCCACCGTGGTGCGGAGCTCGCCGGCCATGCGGGCCAGCTCGTCCACGGCGACCCGGGTCTGCCCCAGCGCCTGCGTGGTCGCCCCCGCCGCGCCCGACACCCCGGTGATCGTCGACGCGATCTCCGTCGTCCCGCCCGCGGCCTCGGCCACGCTGCGCGACATCTCGTTGGTCGTCGCCGTCTGCTCCTCGACCGCACTGGCGATCGTGAGCTGGTAGTCGTTGATCTGCCCGATGACCGTGCCGATCCGGCCGATCGCCGCCACCGCACCACCGGTGTCGGCCTGGATCGCCTCCACCCGCCGGGCGATGTCCTCGGTCGCCCGAGCGGTCTCCTGCGCCAGCTCCTTCACCTCGTTCGCCACCACCGCGAAGCCCTTGCCCGCCTCGCCGGCCCGCGCGGCCTCGATGGTCGCGTTCAGCGCCAGCAGGTTCGTCTGCTCCGCGATGCTCGTGATCACCTTGATCACGTCACCGATCTCCTTCGACGACACACCCAGCTTGGTGATCGTGGCGTTGGTCCGCTCGGCCTCGGAGACCGCGTCCGCGGCCACCCGGGCCGCCTCGTTGGCGTTCTGCGCGATCTCCCGGATCGACGCCGACATCTCCTCGGCACCGGCGGCGACCGTCGCCACGCTGCGCGACACCTCGTCGGCCGCCGACGACACCGACCCCGACTGCACGCTGGTCTGCTCCGCCGACGCCGCGATCTGCGCCGCCGAGGCCGACAGCTCCTCGCTGGAGGCCGCCACCGCGTCCGCCGACCCGACCACCGAGGCCATCAGCGAGCGGAGCTGGCCCTGCGCGGTGCCCAGCGCCTCGGCCATCCGGCCGAGCTCGTCCCGGGAGTGCACGGTCGGGGTGACCGTGAGGTCGCCGTGCTCCAGCGCCTCCAGGGACACCTGCACCGAGGACACCGAGCGCTTGATGCCGCGGATGACGTACCAGGCGACCAGCGAGCCGAGCAGCACCATGGCGACCAGCCCGCCGACCATGGTCCAGATCGCCTGGGCGGCCTTGGCGTCGGTCGAGACGATCTGCGTGGCGGCCTCCTCGCTGGACCGGTCGGACTCCGCGGAGAAGTCGTCCATCACCGAGTCCACCGCCGACTGCAGCGAGCCGGTCAGCACCGTCGCGACGCCGGCCTGGTTGCCCGCGTCGGCCGCCGGGACCAGCTGCTGGTCGGCGATCGTGTAGTAGGTGTTCAGGTCCGACCGGAACTGGGCCCAGGCCGCGGCGTCGATGGCGTGGTCGGCGTAGTCCTCGACCTTCTGGTCGAACTCCGTGCGGCGCTCGGCCAGCTCGGCGGCCATCTCCTCGCGGCCGTCGTCGTCCAGCAGGGCGTAGCCGGCGTACCGGGCCCGGTCGCCCTGGTAGGCGCGCTGCAGCTCGCCGAGCGCGACCAGCTGGACGATGTGGCCGTCGTAGAGGTCGTTGGCCTCCGCGCGCAGGAAGGACAGGCGGGACAGCGCCAGCCCGGTGAGGGCTGCGGCGAGCAGGCAGACGACCGCGACCACGGCGCCGATCTTGATCGAGACAGATCTGTCGGTGAACCAACGCACGGTGTACTCCCAGGCGACGAGCCGGCTGAGCTGCCGGTCACACCCGTCCCTACGGTCCCACCCGCCCCAGGGTTGAGCCGCCCTGGTCCATCGTCACCGAACCGCACCCTGACCTGCGGGTCGTCGTCCTGCGGCGGTCGACTTCTCGACCGCCCGGTCAGCTCTCCCGGGGGGAGCTCTTGACGCCGAGGATCGGGCAGTCGACGTCCAGCAGGATCCGCTGGGCGGCCGAGCCCATCAGCAGCTTGCCCACCGCCGAGCGCTTCCGCAGGCCGATGACCAGCAGTTCTGCCCCGGTCTCGGTGCAGGCCGCGGCGAGCTCCTCGGCCACGTCGCGGCCGCGGACGGGCTGGCGGATCTCGGTCTGCAGGCCGGAGGCGGCCAGCTCGTCGTGCAGCGCGCGGAGCTGGTCACCGCGGAGGAACTCCTCGTCGACCAGGGCGTCGCCGCGGGAGGAGTTGACCACCACGAGCAGGGCCTCGCGGCGGTGCGCCTCGAGGACGGCGTGGTCCAGCGCGGCCCGGCCACGGGGGTGGGGGACGTAGCCCACGACGACGGCGCTCACGGGGTGCCTCCCTCTCGGTTCGCTGCGGTCTGCACCTCTCGATCCTCCTCCTGCTCCTGGGCCACCTCGGCCGGGGTCGCCCGCCGCCCGCGCACCGCGCGGAGCACGACCGGCCCGACCAGGGCGAGCAGGGCCAGCAGCAGCACGACCCGGCTGAACCAGCTGTCCACCAGCACCGAGAGGTCGCCGTCGCTGATCGCCAGCGCCCGGCGCAGGTTGGTCTCCGCGATCGGCCCCAGGATCAGCCCGATCACCGCCGGGGCCACCGGCCAGCCGAACCGGCGCATCGCGAACCCGAGCAGGCCCAGGCCGAGCAGGATCACCAGGTCCAGCGGGTCGGCGTTCACCGCGAACGAGCCCAGCGAGGCGAAGGTGAGGATGCCCGCGTACAGGTAGGGGCGCGGGATCTTCAGCAGCTTCACCCACAGGCCGACCAGCGGCAGGTTCAGCACGACGAGCATGACGTTGCCGATGAACAGCGACGCGATCAGCGCCCAGACCAGCGGGCCCTCGGTGGTCAGCAGCGTCGGGCCGGGCTGGATCCCGTAGCCCTGGAACGCGGCCAGGATGATCGCCGCGGTCGCCGAGGTCGGGATGCCCAGCGTCAGCAGCGGCACCAGCACACCGGCGGCGGAGGCGTTGTTGGCCGCCTCCGGCCCGGCGACGCCCTCGATGGCGCCGTGGCCGAACTCCTCGGGGTGCTTGGTGAGCTTCTTCTCGGTGGCGTAGGAGAGGAACGTCGGGATCTCCGCACCGCCGGCGGGCATGACGCCGAACGGGAAACCCAGCGCGGTGCCGCGCAGCCACGGCTTCCACGACCGGCGCCAGTCCTCCTTGGTCAGCCACCCGCCCTTGTGGTCGATGACCTGCACCGACCCCTTGCGCAACCGGCTGGCCACGTACAGCGCCTCGCCGACGGCGAACAGCGCCACCGCGACCACGACGACGTCGATGCCGTCGGAGAGCTGCGGGATGCCGAGGGTGAACCGCTCCTGCCCGGACAGGACGTCGGTGCCGACCAGGCCCAGGTACAGCCCCAGGCACAGCGCCGCCAGCCCGCGCAGCGGGGAGGACCCCAGCACGCTGGCCACCGCGACGAACGCCAGGACGGCGAGGGCGAAGTAGTCCGCCGTCGTCACGTTGATCGCGACCTGCACCAGGGTCGGCGCGACCAGGGCGAGCAGCAGGGTGGCGATGGTGCCGGCGACGAACGAGCCGATCGCCGCGGTGGCCAGGGCCGCGGACCCGCGGCCGGCCTTGGCCATCTTGTTGCCCTCGAGCGCGGTCATGATCGACGCGGACTCACCGGGGGTGTTCAGCAGGATCGACGTGGTCGACCCGCCGTACATGCCGCCGTAGTAGATGCCGGCGAACATGATCAGCGCGCTGGTCGGCTCCAGCACGTAGGTGGCCGGCAGCAGCAGGGCCACCGTCATGGCCGGGCCGATGCCCGGCAGCACGCCGACGGCGGTGCCCAGCAGCACGCCGAGCAGCGCGAAGAGCAGGTTGACCGGGGTGATCGCGTCGGCGAACCCGCCGAGCAGGTCGGAGATGGCCATCTAGAACCAGCTCGTCAGGAACTCGAGGACGATCCCGCCGGGCAGCGCCACGTTCAGCGCCTTGACGAAGATGATCCAGACGACGCAGCCGACGGTCAGCCCGACGAGGAACGGCCGCACCGCCGCCACCGGGGTCAGCCGGCCCTGCAGCGTGGTGGCCACCGCGGCGAACATCAGCGCGACCGCCAGCGGCCAGCCGACCACGTTGATCAGCAGCGCGTGCGCCACGAAGGCCACCGCGATGACCGCGACGGCCCGCCAGTCGGTCGGGGCGTCGGGGTCGACGTCCTCGCCGTCGTCGGCCGGGCCGCGGTCCCCGCGCAGCACCCGCAGGGCCAGCAGGGCACCGGTGAGCACCGACAGCCCGCCGACCGCGTAGGGGAAGAACCGCGGGCCGACCGTGTTGCTCGACCCCGGGATCGCGATCGCGCCGGCGTCCACCAGGAGGTAGACGCCCAGGGCGGCCAGCAGCACCGCAGCGACCAGCTCGCCGTTGAACGACCCCGGCCGCTGGGCCACCGGGGTCGCCGGGGTCTCCGCGGCGACCGACTCCTCCGCCTCGTTCACTGGATCAACCCGATCTCGGTGAGGACCTGGCGCACGCGGGTCTCCTCCTCGGCGAGGAACTCGCCGTACTCGTCGCCGGTCTGGAAGGTGTCCAGCCAGCCGTTGGCGTCCAGTGCCTCGGCCCACTCATCGGTGTCGTGCGCCTCGGTGACCAGGGCGATCAGGTCCTCGCGGGCGCCGTCGGACATCCCCGGCCGGGCCATCAGGCCGCGCCAGTTGGTGACCTCGACGTCGAAGCCGCTCTCGACGATCGTCGGGACGTCGGGGACCTGGTTGGACCGCTCGGCGGTGGAGACCGCGATGCCCTTGAGGTCACCGGCCTGCACCTGCGGGCCGTAGTCCGCGGTGCCGGAGATGCCGGCGGCGACCTGGTTGCCCAGCAGCGCGGCCAGGGACTCCCCGCCGCCGGAGTAGGCGATGTAGTTGACCTCGACCGGGTCGATGCCGGCGGCCTGGGCGAGGAGCCCGGCCAGGATCTGGTCGGTGCCGCCGGCCGAGCCGCCGGCGATGGGGGTGCCGCGGGGGTCCGCCGCCCAGCCCGCCACGAAGTCCTCGAGGGTGTCGTACGGCGAGTCCGCCGGCACGACGATCAGCTCGGTCTCGGCGATCAGCTGGGCGATCGGGGTGACGTCGTCCAGCCGGGTGGTCGAGTCGTTGGTGTCGATGGCGCCCACCATGACCAGGCCCATCATCATCAGCAGCGCGTCGTCGTCCTCGCGGGCGAGCTGGCCGATGCCGATCGTGCCGCCGGCGCCCTCGACGTTGAACACCTGCACGTTGCGGGCGACCCCGGCCTGCTGGATCACCCGCTGCAGGGTCCGGGCGGTGGTGTCCCACCCGCCGCCCGGGCTGGCCGGGACCATCATCCGCAGCCGGGAGAGGTCCCCGGGCTGGACGACGGTGCCCGCGCAGGCGGCCACGGTGGACAGCGCCGGCAGCGCGAGCGCCCCGGCCAGGAACCCACGTCGGGTCAGCGCCACGGGCTGCACCCGGGCTGGTCGGCGATCACCTGGCCACCGTAGGTGAGAGCGCGCTGTGCGTCACATGTCCGTTGTGACCACAAGGGGGTCAGACGGCGAGCGCGACCGCCAGGGCCTCGAGCAGGTCGCGCACGCCCGAGGTCGCCACTCGCCAGGGGCGGTAAAGGCGTACAGCGTGCACATCTTGGTAGACCAGTGTTGCTTTAGCATCTAGCTAAACCCACACTTGGATGGGAGAGTTGAATCCGTGCTGCCTTTCAGCCCGCAATCGGACCTCCTCGAAGCTAGAGCCAGCCTCCGTGCCGAGGTGGATGAGTGCCTGGACAAGCTGGCAGCCGGAGCTCTACCCGAACTGGTGGAGCGCCAGAGGGTCGACCTGAAGGAAGAGGCCGGACGGCGGGGCAGCGGTGGAGTCCTCCTCCCGGGCGACCCGCACAACTTGGCTGCAGCGGACCATCTGGCGCGAGAGGTCGCATGCCTCGCCAACACTCCAGGTGGCGGGGCCTTGATCGTGGGGGTCGAGGACCGCAGCGGCGCACTGTTCGGCGCAGCGCTCGATGCCGAGTGGCTTCGCCAGCGCATCTACCAACGGGTCGACGTCGCGCCGGCCGTCGAGGAACGCATCGTCGCCGGAGCCCGGTTGCTGGTGGTGTTCGTCGCCGAGGCCCGCGAACCGGTCGAGGACCAGGACGGAAACCTCAGATGGCGTACGGGATCGAGCTGCCAACCGGTCGACCGTGCCGAGTGGTGGCTGCACCGACAGGACATCGCCGGAGCCGACCCCATGGCCGCTGTCACCTCTCGCACCGTCGTCGACGTGCCGGACGGCGCCATCGTCGCTGCACGCGCTTACCTGCAACGCAGTGGTCTCGAAGGTGTACCCCGTACCCGCAGTTCGAGCGAGCTGCTTGCCTGGCTCGGAGTGCTGCGGCCCGACGGTCACCTCACCCAGGCGGGCGCCTTGGTCTTCTGCGCCAGCGATCGCACCCTGCTGTCCCTGTCCGTCCTCGACGTCGAGGGCGGTGATGTCCTGGCTGCCCCGCTGGACCTGAGTGGACTCAGCCTCATCGAGCAGGTCGCCGTCGTGGAGCAGCGTCTGGACAGCGTGAACACGTCCATCACGCTCACGGGATCATTCGCAGAGGAGCCAGTTCGCCGGTTGCCTCCCCGGGCCATCCGCGAAGCAGTCCTCAACGGCGTGATCCATCGTGACTGGATGCCACGTGACCCTGTGGAGATCACGTGGATCGAAGCGGACTCAGCCCTCCAGGTCGTCAGCCCCGGCGGCTTCGTCGGGGGCATCACCGCGGCCAACGTCCTCACGCAACGCTTCGCCAGGTACCCCGCGCTCGCTGATCTCTTCCGCGGCATGAACCTCGTGGACAAGCGAGGCCTCGGGGTGGATCGCATGGTCCGCGAGATGGTGACCTTGGGTCATCGCCGTCCCATCGTCGACGAGCAGTCGAACATCCGGGTCCGGGCGCGGCTCACCGGCGGTGCACCTGTGCTGCCGGTCATGGCGCTCGTCTCGGCCATCCAGCCGGCGGTACGGCGCCGCGACGTCCGCATCGCCCTCATCGTCCACACGCTGCTGCACGAGCCGTTCATCACCGCCGATGGTTTGGTGGACGTCCTGCAGCGGGACGGCGCCGAATGCGCAGAAGCGATCGACACGGCCCTGGAGTGCCGGGTGGGTGACCAGCCGTTGCTGGCGCGCGTCAAAGACGTGTGGACCTTGTCCGCCGCGGCGCTCGGCCTCCTCGAGACCAAGGAGGCACGCCTGGCCTTGCGATCCCGGGGAGTCCTGCCCTACCGACGTCCAGAAGATCCTCGTCGGGTCATCCGCGCCTGGCTGATGGCGCACGACCGCATGACATCCGGAGACCACGCCGCACTCACCGGGCTGTCTGTGGGTGGGGCTCTACGGCAGCTCGAGCGCCAGGCCGCGGAAGGCTTCTTGGCGCGAGGAGACGAGATCGGCAGGAACGCCCACTTCACCCGCGGGCCGTCGTTCGCCGCCTGAAGAGACGCACGACCTCAGACCGCGAGCGCGACCGCCAGGGCCTCGAGCAGGTCCCGCACGCCGTCCAGGTCGGGCACCCGGAGCTGGGCGGCGGTGTCGCCGTCGCCCACCTTGACCGTCACGGCGCCGACCCGGGGGGCCAACGCGGTGAACGCGTCCTCGTCGGTGCGGTCGTCGCCCAGGTAGAGCACGCCGTCGGCGCCGAGGGAGTCGGCCAGGCGGAGCACCGCCGTCCCCTTGTCGGCGTCGGTGACCGCGAGCTCCAGCACGTCCTTGCCCGGCTTGGCGGTGTGGTGCGGCCCGGCGGCCGCGGCGGCCCGCTCCAGCAGGGCCGCGGCGGCGGGACGGTCGGCCACGGTGCGCACGTGCACGGCGACCGCGGCGGGCTTGACCTCCAGGCGGGCGCCGGGGACGGCGTCGACCAGCGGCTGCACCGCACCGACCAGCAGGTCCCGCTCGGCGGCGACCCCGGCGTCCAGGCCGTCGTCGAACTCCGCGCCGTGGCTGCCGACGAACCGGATCGGCGCGCCCAGCCCGGACGTCGTCCGCAGGTCGTCCAGGCCGCGGCCGCTGACCATCACGACCGTGACGCCGTCGGCGCCGGCCAGGCGGCGCAGCAGGTCCGGCGCCCACTCCTCGGGCACGGCCTCCCCGGGGACGTCCCGCAGCCGGGCGAGGACGCCGTCGTAGTCGCTGGCCACCAGCAGCGGCCGGCGGTCGGTCAGCCGGGTCACGACCTCGGCGACGGTGCTCACGCGGCCTCCTCCTGCAGGGCGGCGAAGAACGACCCGGCCCAGTGCTCCAGGTCGTGCTTGGCCAGGTACCGGCGCATCGCCTTCATCGCCCTGGCGGACTCCTCGGGGTCGGCCCGCAGCGCCCGCATCAGCTGCTTCTTGACGCCGTCCTTGTCGTGCGGGTTGACCAGGTAGGCCTGCTTGAGCTCGGCGGCGGCACCGGCGAACTCGCTGAGCACCAGCGTGCCGCCGTTGTCGCCGCGGGCGGCCACGTACTCCTTGGCCACCAGGTTCATGCCGTCGCGGTAGGGCGTCACGAGCATGACGTCGGCGGCCCGGTAGAGGGCGGCGAGCTCCTCGCGCGGCATCGACTGGTTGAAGTAGTGCACCGCCGGGCCGCTGGTGGAGCCGAAGACCCCGTTGATGTGCCCGACCTGCTGCTCGATGGTCTCCCGCATGTGCACGTAGTGCTCGACCCGCTCCCGGGACGGCGTGGCCACCTGCATGAAGACCGTGGACGGTGCCTCGACCAGCTCGTCCTCCAGCAGCTCCAGGAAGACCTCGAGCCGGACGCCGATGCCCTTGGTGTAGTCCAGCCGGTCGACGCCGAGGATCACCTTGTCCGGGTTGCCCAGTTCCTCGCGGATCTGCTTCGCCCGGGCCAGCACCTCGGGGCTGCGGGCGAGGGAGTCGAAGACCGACACGTCGATCGAGATCGGGAACGCTTTGGCGGTCACGGTGCGGCCGTCGTAGCTGATCGTGGAGCCCTTGGTCGGCAGGTCGTGCAGCCGGCGGGCCAGCTGCACGAAGTTCGCCGCCGCGGCCGGCATCTGGAAGCCGATCAGGTCCGCGCCCAGCAGGCCCTCGACGATCGCGTTGCGCCAGGGCAGCTGGGTGAACAACTCATAGGGCGGGAACGGGATGTGCAGGAAGAACCCGATGGTGAGGTCCGGGCGCAGCTGGCGGAGCATCGCCGGCACCAGCTGCAGCTGGTAGTCGTGCACCCAGACGATCGCGCCCTGCCCGGCGACCTCGGCGGCCTTCTCGGCGAACCGGCGGTTGACCTGCACGTAGCTGTTCCACCAGGTGCGGTGGTACTCCGGCTTCTCGACCACGTCGTGGTACAGCGGCCACAGCGAGGCGTTGGAGAACCCCTCGTAGTACTGGTCGACGTCGTCGTCGCTGAGCTCCACCGGCACCAGCTGCATCCCGCCGGACTCGAAGGGCTCGGGCGCCTCGCCCGCCGACCCCGACCAGCCCACCCAGGCCCCGCCCCGGCCGGCCACGAACGGCTCCAGCGCGGTGACCAGGCCACCCGGGCTGCGGGTCCAGCTCACCGAGCCGTCGGCGGCGACGACCTGGTCGACGGGCAACCGGTTGGCGACGACGACGACGGGGCTCTCGGACTTCTGCTGATCAGCCATACCGGGTCGACCCTACTGAGCGCCGGCCCCCACCGCAGGTCAGCGGACGATCCCGTACCCGATCGAGGCCGCGGCGACGCCCAGCAGCACCGAGCCGGTCAGGTACGCCAGCGCCCGGCCGACCCGCCGCTCCTCCACCAGCCGGACGACGTCGAACCCGAAGGTGGAGAAGGTGGTCAGCGTGCCGCAGAAGCCGGTGCCCACCAGCGCCACGACGGCGGGGGAGAGGTCGCGCGCGCCCACGACGAGGCCGAGCAGCAGGCTGCCCGCGACGTTGACCACGAGGACCCCGACGACGCTGCCCGCGCCCCGCCACCGCACCGCCAGCCGGTCGGCGGCGTACCGGACCGGTGCCCCGACCAGCGCGCCGAGCACCACCCACAGCGCCGTCACCGGGCCACCCGCCGTCCCACCAGCAGCCCGAGGACGACGGCGGCGAGCCCGCCCACCACGCTGACCAGCAGGTACCCCACCGCGACCGGCCACCGACCGGCGTCGGCGAGCTGGACGGCGTCGACGGCGAACGCGGAGAAGGTGGTGTAGCCGCCGAGCACCCCGGTGGCCAGGAACGGCCGCAGCCACGGGTGCCCCGGGGCGCGGGCCAGCAGCACGGCCAGCAGGACGCCGATGGCCAGGCAGCCGGTCAGGTTGACGGTGACCGTCGCCCACGGCCAGGTACCGGCGGTGTGCGGCAGCCCGAGGCCGACCCCCCACCGCGCCAGCGCCCCGGCGGCCCCGCCGAGGGCCACGACGCCGGAGGTCCGCACGGTGCGGCAGCATGCCACCGAGGCCCGCGCCCGGTGCGGGGGCGGCTCATCCGACGAGCGGGAGGACGGCGACGTGGCCGGACCGTTGCAGGGCGTACGGGTCGTGGAGTTCGCCGGGCTGGGCCCCGGCCCCTTCTGCGGGATGCTGCTGGCCGACCTGGGCGCCGACGTCGTCCGGATCGACCGGCGCTCCCGGGGCGGCGGGCTGGTCGGGTCGCTGGGCGCGACGTCGCTGCTGGACCGCGGCAAGCGCTCGATCGCCCTGGACCTCAAGGACGACGCCGACCTGGCCGTCGTCCGCGCCCTGGTCGCCCGGGCCGACGTGCTGCTGGAGGGCTTCCGGCCCGGGGTGATGGAGCGGCTGGGCCTGGGCCCGGAGCAGGCGCACGCGCTGAACCCGGCGCTGGTCTACGGCCGGATGACCGGCTGGGGGCAGACCGGACCGCTCGCGCACAGCGCCGGCCACGACATCGGCTACATCGCGCTCACCGGCGCGCTGGGCGCCACCGGCCGGCCCGGCGAGCGGCCCGCGCCGCCGATCAACCTGCTGGGCGACTTCGGCGGCGGCGGGGTGTTCCTGGCCCTGGGGGCGGTGGCGGCGCTGCTGCACGCCCGGGCCACCGGCGAGGGCCAGGTGGTCGACGCCGCCATCGTCGACGGCACCGCGGTGCTCACCACGATGATCCACGGGATGCTCGACACCGGGGCCTGGACCGACGCCCGGGGCGCGAACCTGCTCGACACCGGGGCGCCGTTCTACGACGTCTACGCCTGCGCCGACGGCACGTTCCTGGCCGTCGGCGCCCTGGAGGAGCAGTTCTACGCCGCGCTGCTCGAGGGCCTGGGCCTGGCCGGGGACCCGACGCTGCCCGACCGGTCCGACCTCGCGGCCTGGCCGGCGCTGCGGGCGCGCTTCGCCGAGGTCATCGGGTCACGCACCCGGGCGGAGTGGTGGGCGGTCTTCGCCGGCACCGACGCCTGCGTGGCGCCGGCCTGGTCGCTGCTGGAGGCCACCTCCGACGAGCACAACCGCGAGCGCGGCGTGTTCGTCGAGGTGGACGGGGTGGTGCAGCCCGGGGTGGCGCCGCGGTTCTCGGCCACCCCGGGTGCGGTCGGCGCGGTGCCGACCGCCGGCCAGCACGACGCGGAGATCCGGGCCGAGCTGGGGATGTGAGGTTCCCGGCCGGGCGGGGGAGTGGCCACCGCCCGGCCGGAGCTTCAGGAGGGCGCCATCACTTGGGGGCGAGCGCCGACAGCGCCTTGCCGGCGTGCTTGGCGAAGGAGAACTCGCTCTTGATGACGTCCCGGACGACGCCGTCGGTGCCGATCACCACGGTGTGCCGCTTGGTCGGCGCGGCCTTCCAGCCGCGGTTGGTGCCGTAGGCGGTGCAGATCGAGCCGTCGGCGTCGGACAGCAGGGGGTAGTCGAAGCCGTTGCCGTCGGCGAACGCCTTCTGCTTGGCGATCGAGTCCTGGCTGATGCCGACCCGCTGGGCGCCCACCGCGGCGAACTGCGACGCCTCGTCGCGGACGGTGCACATCTCGGTGGTGCAGCCGCCGGAGCTGGCGAGCGGGTAGAAGAAGAGCACCACCGGCCCGCTCTGCAGCATCGTGGACAGCCGGCGGGGCGTGCCGTCCTGGTCGGGCAGCTCGAAATCGGGGGCGACGTCACCGGTCTTCATGACTGTCCTTCGTGCCGAGCGGGCGAGGTGGTTCGGCCGGTTCCACGTGGAACCGCCCGCAGGTGATCACGGACCCGGGACCGGCGCCACTCGGCGCAGCGGTTGTGGGTGTCCTGTGCCGTGGGTGAGCGGCCCGGCGGGTCGGCGCGACCCGATCGCCGCCGCCGTCCCGTCGCGCTGGGAGGATGGGCCGGTGACCGCCCGGTGAACACCCCCCTCGTGGCCCTGGCCACCGTGGCAGCCCTGGTGGTCGCGGCGCTGGGCGGGCTGTCCACCGTGCTGCGCCGCCGCACCGGCCTGGCCCACCTGGTCGCCGCCGGCGTCCTGGAGGCCGTGCTCCTGGTCCAGTCGGCCGTGGTCGTCGTCGCGCTGGCCGGCGGGGAGCGACCGCCGGAGACCGCGACGTTCCTGGCCTACCTGGTCAGCGTGGTGCTGGTGCCGGTCGCCGGCGTGCTGTGGTCGCGCACCGAGCCCACCCGTTGGGCCGGCACCGTGCTGGCCGTCGCGGCGCTCGTGGTGGCCGTCATGGTCTGGCGCCTGCTGCAGCTGTGGGAGGCCACCGGTGGCTGACCGCCTGGGTGCACCCGCCGCCGGCGGGGACGACGCCGGCAGCACCTCGCGCGGGCCCGGCCGGGTGCTGGTCGCCCTCTACGGCGTGTTCGCCCTGGCCGCGGGCGCGCGGGCCGCCGTCCAGCTGGCCACCCAGTTCGACGAGGCCCCGGTGGCCTACCTGCTGTCCGCCTTCAGCGCCGTCGTCTACCTGGTCGCGACCGTCGGGCTGGCCCGCGGCGGCCGGTCGGGCCGACGCACGGCCGTGGTGGCCTGCGGCGTCGAGCTGGTCGGCGTCCTCGTGGTCGGCACGCTGTCGCTGGTCGACCCCGCCGCGTTCCCGGACGCGACCGTCTGGTCGGGCTTCGGGCAGGGCTACGGGTTCATCCCGCTCGCGCTGCCGGTGCTCGGCCTGCTGTGGCTGCGCCACCTCGGCGAGCTGGAGCGCGACCGACCCGCCTCCCCCTGACGCGGGGGGCGGTCCGGTCTCCCGGGCAGATCCGTCGTGCGCCACCGGTATCGTCCACCCCGTGCAGCAGGTCCCCGACCCCTCCGGGTCCGACGTGCCCGCCGAGGCCGCCGCCCTCGTGTCCGGAGCAGTCGCGAACCCCGACGACAGCCAGGACCGCGCCCACCAGGCAGGTGCCGTGGGCGCGGCGACCGCGCTGGTCTCGGCCACCGACTCCGCCGCCAGCGCCCGGTCGGCGCTGCCCGGGGTGCTGGTCGACGTCCCGGTGGGCGTCCTGGTCATCGACCAGCGGGCCGGCACCGTGGTCTACGCGAACACCGCCGCCGTCGAGCTGGCCGGCAACGTCTCGCTGCCGGTCGCCATCGACGAGTGGGGCACCTCCGCCGGGCTCACCGACCTGTCGGGCCAGCCGCTGGAGAGCACCGGCAGCCCACTGTCGGTGGTGGCCGAGGGCACCCCGGTGGCCGGGGAGGCGGTGCGGCTGGGGCCGCGCGGCCAGCGGGAGGAGCTGACCCTCTGGGTCACCGGCTTCCCGCTGTCCCAGGACGCCGAGGACGAGCAGCTGGCCCTGGTCGTCTTCCTGCAGATCGACGGCGCCCGCGGCGACGCCGACCCCGACGCCCGGATGCAGGCGCTGCGGGACCGGGCCGTGCTGGCCACCGACATCTGCTTCACCATCACCGACCCCCGCCGCGAGGACGACCCCCTGGTGTGGGTGAACCCCTCCTTCACGCGGGTCACCGGCTACACCGCCGAGGAGTCGGTCGGCCGCAACTGCCGGTTCCTGCAGGGCCCGGCCACCGACCGGGCGAAGGTCGCCGAGATCGGCCGGGCGCTGGACCAGCGGCAGGTGGTCACCGAGACGCTCCTGAACTACCGCAAGGACGGCACCGCGTTCTGGAACCAGCTGTCGATCAGCCCCGTCTTCGACGGGTCCGGCGAGCTGGTCAGCTTCGTCGGCGTGCAGACCGACGTCACCGAGCGGGTCCGGGTCGAGGGCGAGCGCGCGGCCGCCTTCGCTGCCGAGCAGACCGCCCGGCGCGAGGCCGAGGTCGCCCAGGCCGTGGCCGAGCAGGCCAGGGCCGACGCCGAGACCGCCCGCGAGGACGCCGAGGTGGCGCAGAACCGGCTGGCGCTGATGGCCGAGGCCACCAGCTCGCTGACCGCCACCCTCGACCGGACCGAGCTGCTGGACCGGCTGGCCGACCTGTGCGTGCCGCTGCTGGCCGACTGGATCTTCGTGACCGTCGTCGACGCGTACGGCACCGTCGAGGAGACCGCCGGCCGGCACCGGGACGGGCTGGCCGACGAGCTGCGGGCGATCAGCGCCCAGCACGCCATGCACCTGACCCCGGGCTCGCCGAGCCGGCAGGCCATGGAGCGGCGGCAGCCGGTGCTCATCGAGCAGATGACCTCCGACCGGCTCGACGACGTGTTCGCCCACTCCGTGACCCGCGCGGCCTACGACCGGCTCGGCGGGCACGCGGTGCTCGCCGTCCCGATGATCGCCCGGCGGCGCGTGCTGGGGTCGCTGGCCCTGGTGCTGACCGACGACGAGCGCGGCTTCACCACCGAGGACACCGAGCTGGTGCAGGACCTCGCCCGGCGGGCGGCGATGGCCCTGGACAACGTGCGGCTCTACCAGGCCGAGCACGAGGTGGCCGAGACGCTGCAGCGCTCCCTGCTGCCCGAGCTGCCCGAGATCGCCGGGGTGCAGGCCGCGGCGCACTACGTCAGCGCCTCGACGGCGGCCGACGTGGGCGGCGACTTCTACGACCTGCTCGAGCTGCCCGACGGCGCGATCGGCGTGGCCATCGGCGACGTGGTGGGCCACGACGTCGCCGCCGCGGCCGCGATGGGCCACCTGCGCGGGTTGCTCCGCGCCTGCATGTGGGACGCCACCGACCCCGACCCGGGCTCGGTGCTCGGCCGGGTGGACCGCCTGGTGCAGGGCCTGCACGTGGCGTCGATGGCGACCATGGCCTACGTCCGCGCCGTCCCGCCGGCCGGGGAGGGCCAGCCGTGGCAGCTGGTCGTGGCCGACGCCGGGCACCCGCCGCTGCTGCTGCGCTACCCCGACGGCCGGGTCGAGGTGCTCTCCCAGGCCCACGGCCTGCTGGTGGGCGTGGACGGCGCGACCCGGCGCACGAGCGTGCACCTGGAGGTCCCGGCCGGCACCACGCTGGTCGGCTACACCGACGGCCTGATCGAGCAGCCCGGGGCCGACCTGGACGAGGGCATCGCCGCGCTCGTGCAGCGGCTGGTCGACGCCCCGGCCGACGCGCTGCCCGTGGACGTCTGCGCCCGCGCGGTGGACACCGCCCTGGACCGCCGGGACGACATCGCCCTCATCGCCGTCCGCTTCGGGTAAGGCAACGCGGCGTGGATCAGCTCAGCTGATCACCGTGCGTCCTGGCTCACCGACGCCGGTGAGCCAGGACGGAGTCCGATCAGCTGAGCTGATCCACGCCCGAGGAGGTCAGGCACCCGGCGGCGGGACGACGGCGGCCTGCAGGCCGTAGGCGCCGCGGTGGAAGACCAGCGGGGTCTTCTGCGCCGTGGCGCCCAGGTCCAGCACCCGGCCGACGACGATCGTGTGGTCGCCGCCGTCGTGCTCGGCGTACAGCTCGCAGTCGATCCAGGCCACCACGCCGTCGAGCACCGGCGACCCGTGCGCGGACGGCGACCAGGTCACCCCGGCGTACTTGTCGGTGCCCGAGCGGGCGAACTGGGAGCTCAGCCCGTCCTGGTCGTCGGCCAGCACGTTCACGCAGAACCGGGCGATCGCGCGCAGCCGGGGCCAGGTGGTCGAGGTGCGGGCGGGGGCGAAGGCGACCAGCGGCGGGTCCAGCGACAGCGAGCTGAAGGACTGGCAGGTGAACCCGATCGGCCCGTCCGGCTCGGTGGCGGTGACCACGGTGATGCCGGAGGCGAAGTGGCCCAGCACGTCCCGCATCACCCGGGGGTCGACGATCTCCTGCGGCTGCTCGCTCATGCCGGTGCGAACGTCCCGCGCGGCGCGTTCTTCCCACCCGCCCGGTGCAACGAGGACGGCAGCTCTCGGCCGACGGACCGCTCCGTCACCGCCGCGGCGACCAGGACGGCGTCCAGGTCCATGCCGGTGGCCACCCCCGAGTCCTCCAGCCAGTAGACGAGCTCCTCGGTGGCGATGTTGCCGCTGGCGCCCGGGGCGAACGGGCAGCCGCCCAGCCCGCCGACCGAGGCGTCGAGCTGGGTGACCCCGGCCTGGACGGCGGCCAGCGCGTTGGCCTGGCCGGTGCCGCGGGTGTCGTGGAAGTGCACGCCCAGCGGGACGCCGGGGGAGACCCGGCGCACCTCGTCGACCAGCCGGACCACCCGCAGCGGGGTGGTGGTGCCGATGGTGTCGCCCAGGCACATCGCGTCGGCGCCGGCGGTGACCGCGGCCCGGGTGACGTCGACGGTGCGGTCGACCGGGGTGCGGCCGTCGAACGGGCAGTCCCACGCCGTCGCCACGATCACCTCCAGCGAGCCGCCGGCGCCGTGGGCCAGCGCGGCGATGTCCCCGACCGCGGCCACCGCCTCCGACGTCGAGCGGCCGGCGTTGGCCCGGGAGTGCGAGTCGGCCGCGCTCACCACGTACTCCAGGTCGGCGATCCCGGCGTCCACCGCCCGCTGGGCACCGCGCAGGTTGGCCACCAGCGCGGAGAACCGCACGTCGGTGAACCGGTGCAGCTCGGCGGCGACCTGGTCGGCGTCGGCGAGGGCCGGCACCGCCTTCGGGGAGACGAACGAGGTCACCTCGATCCGCTGCACCCCGGTGGCGACCAGCGCCTCGAGCATCGCGAGCTTTCCGGCCAGCGGCACGGGGTCCTCGAGCTGCAGGCCGTCGCGCATGCCCACCTCGCGGACGTCGACGGCGGGGGGCAGGACCAGGTCGAAGTCGTTCACACCCCGATCCTGCCCCGCGCCGTCAATCCCGGGGCGCCGCGGTGATGTTGACCATCCACGGCGTGCCGAACCGGTCGACCATCGCGCCGTACTCGTCGCCCCACATCTGCACGGCCAGCGGCATCTGCACCTGGGCGCCCTCGGCCAGCGCGGCCCACCACCCGCGGAGCTTCTCGGTGTCGGTGCCGCTGATGCACACCGTCGTCCCGGCGGCCTTCTCGAACCCCATGCCCGGTCCGGTGTCCGAGCCCATGAGCAGGATGCCGTCGGGGGTGTCCACCTGGCCGTGCATGATCCGCTCGGCGTCCGGGCCGTCCATGCCGAACTCGGCGAAGGTGTTCAGCGTGAGGGTGCCGCCGAGCACGCGCTGGTAGGTCTCCATCGCCTCGCGGGCGGTGCCGTCGAAGCTCAGGTAGGGGCACAGGTTCGCAGTCATGCCCTCAGGACGCCCGGGCGGCGGAGAACTCATCGGCCGCCCAGCAACCCGCCGAGCGCACCCCCGAACCCGCCCTCGCCGGACTGCTGGCCGGAGCCCGAGCCGCCGATCGCGCTGACCGGCGGCTCCTCGGACGCCTGGACGACGACGAAGCCCTGGCCGGCGAAGGACAGCGTGAACCGCTCGCCGGTGGTGCGGCCGATCAGCGTGCCCAGCCCGAAGGAGTCGTTGACCTGCACCCCGGTCTGCAGGGACGACGACCACGCCACGGCCGCCTGCGGGTCGGCGTAGGTCGGCTGGTCGACCACCAGCACCACCGGCTGGCCCTTGGTGGTGATCGCGATCCGGCCCACGCCGGTGAACACGCAGTTGAACAGGCCGGCGCTGCTGCTCATCCCGGCCCCGGAGACCCGCCGGATGTCGTAGGACAGCGAGGAGTCGAAGGCCAGCACGTTGGCCCCGTTGATGGTCAGGCCGTCGGAGCCGTCCAGATCGATGACGTGCACGTCCTGCGCGGCGTCGGCGAGGAAGAGGTCGCCCCGGCCGCGCACCTTCATCAGCGGTACGCCCTCGCCGGTGAGCTTCTGCTTGATGAACCCGCCGATGCCGCCGGAGCCGAGGGCGTCGAAGGACAGCTGGCCCTGATAGGCCACCATCGACCCGGCCCGGGCGAAGACCTCGCCGTCCAGGCCGACCCGGCACATCTTGCTGCCCTGCTTCTGGATGCCGGTCGCCTGGCTCTCCGCGAACTCGGGGGCGAACAACTCGCTGCGCATGCGTCTCTCCTCGATCGGTGGTCGTGGCGCGGCCATCCTGCCGGGGTCGGGGGGCGGCTGGCTACGGTCGGGCGGTGACCGCGCGCGAGCACCTGGAGACCCCCGAGCTGGACCGGCTGCTGACCACCGCCGCGGCCGCGGCTGACCCGGCCGGCGGGTTCGGCTGGCTGGACGAGCACGGGCAGCGCACGCCGGGGAAGGTGCCCGAGACCTGGATCGTCGCGCGGATGACCCACGTGTTCGCCCTCGCCGCGGCGTGGGGCCGGCCCGGCGCGGCCGAGCTCGCCGAGCACGGCCGGCAGGCGCTGGTCGGGGTGCTGCGGGACGCCGAGCACGGCGGCTGGTGGTCCACCGCCGACGGGGCGGTCGAGGAGTACCCGAAGCAGGCCTACGTGCACGCCTTCGTGCTGCTGGCCGGCGCGACGCTCACCCGGGTCGGCCTGCCCGGCGGCCCCGAGCTGCTGGCCGACGCGCTGCAGGTCTGGGACGACCACTTCTGGGACGACGAGGCGGGCGCCGCCGTCGAGGAGTGGGACGCCGGGTGGACGGCGTGCTCGGCCTACCGCGGCGCCAACGCCAACATGCACGCCGTCGAGGCCCAGCTCGCCGCCGCGGACGCCCTGGCCTCGACCGGGGACGACGCCCGGGCCGCGCAGCTGCGGGACCGCAGCACCCGGATCGCGCAGCGGGTGGTGGGGGAAGCCCGGGCCCGGGACTGGCGGCTCCCGGAGCACCACGACGCGGACTGGACGGCGCTCCCGGAGTTCAACCGGGACCGGCCCGCCGACCCGTTCCGGCCCTACGGGGTGACCGTCGGGCACCAGTTCGAGTGGGCCCGGCTGGTCGCCCACCTGGGCACCGTGGTCGAGCTGCCGCCGGAGCTGGCCGCGGCGTCGGGGGAGCTGTACCGGGTGGCGGTGCAGCGCGGCGGGTCACCCGACGGGCACCCAGGCTTCGTCTACACCCTGGACTGGGCCGACCGGCCGGTCGTCGACGCCCGGATGCACTGGGTGATGGCCGAGGCGCTGGCCGCGGCGGCCGTGCTGGGCGCGGTCACCGGCGAGGCGGGGTACCGGGCCGACCACGAGCACTGGTCGAACCTGGTCGAGCTGCTGGTGCTGGACACCCGGACCGGCAACTGGCACCACGAGCTGACCCCCGAGGGCCAGGTCGGGCACACCACCTGGACCGGCCAGCCCGACGCGTACCACGTGGCGCAGACCCTGCTGCTGCCCCGGCTGCCGGTCACCGGCAGCCTGGCGGAGTCGGTCGCCCGGGTCGTGGACGGCGTCACCGCCAGCGGCTGACGACCTCGCCGAACACCCGGGCAGCCTGCTCCAGCTCGGCCACCTCGACGTACTCGTCCCGGGCGTGCATGACGGCAGGGGTGCCCGGGCCCCAGACCACGATCGGGGCGCCGCCCGCGACCGGTCCGAGCACCGAGCCGTCGGTGAAGTAGGTGGCCGGCTCCGGCCGCACCACGGCGGGCAGGCCGCGCACCCACGGGTCGTCGGCCGGGGTCAGCAGCGGCGGCAGGTCCACCCGGACGTCGACCTCGGCCACCTCCGGCTGCGCCCGCCACCAGGCCTGCAGCGCGGCGGCGTCGCCGACCGTGCGCATGTCCACCACGACCTCGGCGGCATCGGGCACCACGTTGGGCACGGTGCCGCCGCTGATCACGCCGGGGTTCCAGGTCTCGGTGCCCAGGAAGTCGTCGTGCGCCAGCGGCAGCTCCGCCCCGGCCCGGGCCAGCACCGCGACCAGGTCCAGCACGGCGTTGTGCCCCAGGTGCGGCGTGCTGCCGTGCGCGGCCCTCCCCGCCGCCCGGACGGCGAGCCACAGCGCGCCCCGGTGGCCCAGCACCACCTCGTTGCCGGTCGCCTCCGGGACGACCACGGCCCCGGTGCGGGTCCCGGCCAGCGCCCGGGCCGCCACCTGGGCGCCCTTGGAGCCGATCTCCTCGTCGCTGGTGAGCAGCAGCGCCACGGGGATCTCCGGGTCGGCGCCGGCCAGCGCGGCGACGGCGGCCACCAGACCGGCCTTCATGTCCGAACCGCCGCGGCCCCAGACCCGGCCGCCCTCGTGGTCGGCGCCGAAGGGGTCGCGCTGCCAGTGCCCGGCATCCGCGGCCGGCACGGTGTCCACGTGGCAGGCGAAGACCAGCCGGGGCCGCCCCGGGTCGGTCGGCGTGCTCAGCAGCGTCCAGGGCCGGTCGGCGTCCTCGCCGTCGCGCCGCTGCAGGTGCGGTGCGTGCGCGGTGAGGACGTCGGTGACCACGCCCATGACGTCGCGCTGCGGGCGCGGGTCACCGGAGACGGTGGGTCGGCGGACCAGCTCGCGCACGAGCTCCACGGGGTCGAGGGCGTCGGTTGCCATCACCCCACCCTGCCGGTTCCACGTGGAACCGGCAGCGTCACCAGGTCGGCGGGGCCGGCGGCGTCGGCTGGGCCAGCCGGGCGCCGGTCGTGCCGCGGACGTGCTCGACCCACCCGCCGACGACCGGCAGCCCGGCCAGGACGGCGGCCACGACCGGGGGCGGGAGCAGGAAGACGACCAGCAGGGCCTGGCCGAAGGCCGACCCGTAGGAGTTCGCGGCGCTGACGACGGCCTGCAGCAGGACCGCCAGCCCCAGCGCCGCACCGGCGCCGACGACGAACCAGCGGTCGGCCCCGGCCAGCAGCCGGACGCCGCCGACCACCGCGGCCACCCCGGCCGGCAGCCCGACCACCACGCCGAGCCAGGTGCCCGTCCCGCCGTCGGACCCGGCCAGCAGCACGATGCCGACCAGGCCCCAGAGCATCCCGATGCCGCCGGCGATGAAGGCCAGGACCGCGGCGGCGCCGGCCTGCTGCGGTCGACCCGGCCCCTTGGGCCAGGCCGCCGGCGCCGCCGCGGTCCTGGCCTTCAT
>NZ_JBAPLV010000040.1:0-24233 GCF_037083865.1 Klenkia terrae
CGGGCGTCTTTGGCGGGTCTGCAGCGCGAGAAACGCCAACCCAGTTCCTCGCTCCGACGAAGCCGTGGCCGGTCTGGCGAACCGGATAGGCCATCGTGGCCGGACCTAGGCTGCGGGCATGGAGCTGAGCAGAGCGCTGGAGCAGCACATCGCGGTTCTCGGGGAAAGCGGGAGCGGCAAGACCGTGCTGGTCTCGGCCTTCTACGGCGCCGCCCAGGAGCCTGGCTGGGCCAACCAGAAGCAGTTCCATCTGCTGGCAGACCGGGTGGGTGAGGGCAACAAGCTCCACCAGAACTACCTCGGCATGAAGAATTCGGACCGGCTCCCGGCCACGACGAGGTTCGCAGCGACGTCCTACTCGTTCTCGATCAAGCTGATGCACGGCGCTGCGTCGAAGGCGGCCGCTGCGCAGCCCTTCCAGGCACTCCGTCTGGTGTGGCACGACTACCCAGGTGAGTGGTTCGACGGGGACGTCAGCGGACCCGAAGAGGCTCGACGGCGGGTCGATACCTTCCGCGAGCTGCTGGGATCCGATGTGGCACTCCTCTTGGTCGACGGCCAACGTCTACTGGACAATGTTGGCGAGGAAGAGCGCTACTTGAAGGCACTGCTCACCAACGTTGGCAACAACCTGCTGAGCCTCAAGGACGAATTGCTCGACGACGGCAAGCCGCTCGTCGAGTTCCCCCGCATCTGGCTGCTCGCGCTGTCGAAAGCCGACCTCCTGCCCGATCTCGACGTCATCGGGTTCCGCGACCTGGTGGTGGAAAAGGCTGCGGGGGAGATCGACCACCTGCGGTCGGTCATCGCGGGCCTGGTCGAGGACAGCGACGCACTCTCCGTCGGCGAGGACATTCTTCTGCTGTCCTCCGCGAGGTTCGAGGCCGGCCGGATCGAGGTCGGCGAGCGGGTCGGCCTGGATCTGGTCCTGCCGCTGGCGGCCATGCTGCCCCTGGAACGGCACGCCCGATGGGTGGCGAGGCAGAACGTGCAATCCAAGGTCGCGGAAAACTTGCTCCAAGGAGTAGGTCCTATCCAAGAGGTCCTCAGCGGGGTCCTGAGCGGCCTGCCCGGGCCGTTCGGCAAGCTCTGGAAGCTGGTCGGACCCAACGTCAACCTGCTCACCGACTGGGCAACAGAGCGCCTGCGGGAGGCGAATGCCGAAGCCTCGGCCAAGGGCGACCACCTCAGGGCCGTGCTGTCCAGGTTCGGGATCGACCTCGACGACGCCGAGCGGGACCGCGTGCTGATGAGGAGTCTGCGATGACCTTCCTCTGGGCCACTCGCGGACAGACCTGGGGGTTCCGCTTCCTGCGCAACGGTGGATTCGACGATCCGCTGCCCGTCTACGACCGCGCGTTCACAGGGGCAGGTGACGAGCCAGAGGTCTGGCACCGGCCTGCTCACCCGGACTCGCCAGCAGCGCTGCGGTTCCCGGACCCACTCGGGCGACGTGACCGGTCGGGTCGGGTCATCCCGCACGAGTTCGTCGTCCTCCCGCCGCTGGTCGACGGCATCTACTCCGTCGATGAGGGCGTACAGGTGCTCTGGGGTCTGGTGGCCGACGAGTTCGGCCGGGTCTGGGACCTGCCCGAGCCGCCGAGTGCTGGATGAGAGCGGTCAACCGGCACGGATGACCGCTCTGCTTCCGCACTCGACGAGGCTTGAGCCGCGGGGACGGGGCCGGGCCGTCAGAGCTGCTGGGCGCGGTAGGGGTCGTGCTCGGCGAGCAGGCGCTCCAGGCGGGCCTCGTCCAGCCGGGAGATCACGGTCGAGCCCTCCTGCGCATCGCGGATGACCTTGGCCAGGGTGAACGACGAGGTGATGGTGAACAGCGCCGTCATGCCCAGGAACAGCCGCTGCCAGATGTCCAGCGGCAGGTAGGCCACCCCCACCAGCAGGCCCACCGCGCTGATGCCGAACGCGATCGCGGCCTGGGCGAAGAACGCGGAGGTGTTCTTGTTCTTGAGCGGGTTGTCCTTGGTCACGGCGGGCTCCTGCGGGCTCGGGACGCCGGGTGCGTCCGCTGCCGACGACGATGCGCGAGCCGGAGCACCCGGCCGACCGCAGGACTACTCAACCCGCGTGGGTGCTCCCCGCCATCGCGCGCTCGACCACGGGGGACCGGCGGACCCGGATCTCCCGGCCGCGCAGGGCCGCCGCGTCCAGGTGGTCGAGCACCAGGTCCACCGCGTCCGGCGACAGCGCGGTCACCGAACCGGCGTCGACGGCGGCCACGACGTGCGGCTCGCGGCCGTGCCGGCGCCGGAAGTCGGCGACCACCTCGCCCGACACGTCGCCGGCCAGGCACAGCACCCCGCCGCCGGAGGTGTTGATCAGTCGCACGATCCCGCTCGCTCGGCCCAGGTCCACGCACCCGAGTCTGCTCCCGGCCGGACCCCGGCGGCCAGGCCTCAGCAGTCCGTGCAGACCTCCTGCAGCAGCCCGGTGATCTCCAACGGGCGGCGGACGGCGCGGCGCTCGCCGCAGTGGATCCGGAACGGCACGTCCAGGCCCCGGGCGGTCTGCCGGGCCGCCACCAGCGCGTGCAGGCCGGCGGCGTCGAGGAAGGTGACCGCGCTCAGGTCGACCAGGAGCGGACGGGCACCGGGCTGCTGCAGCTGGCCCAGCAGGCAGGCCTGCAACGTGGGGCTGGTCTCGCGGTCGACCTCGCCGCGGACGAGGACGGTGGTGGTGCCGGACCCGGCCGGCCGGACGACGGCTGCCCCGAACGCCTCGTCGGGGAGCGGCGGGTGCGGGACGGCGTGCAGGAACCGGACCGGGGCGGGCGCCGCGGACGGGGAGAGCGAGGGGGAAGAGGCAGGCACGGCAGGACCTCGAGACGTACTGCTCACCGCGGGTGGCGGTGGTGGCGCGCACTCGGCGCGTCTCCGGCCTGGGTCTCGACCGGCGGCGCCGACGCTACCGCCGTCCGGGGACGGCGGGCAAGGGTGCCCGGGGCTCACCCGACCAGCCGCGCCGCACCCCGTTCGGGCAGGCGCGGGGCGGTGGCGCGGAACCAGTCGACCGTGCGGGCCAGGCCGTCGGCGAAGGGCACCTGCGGCTCCCAGCCCACCGCGGACCGGATCGCGGAGATGTCCGGGCAGCGCACCGTCGGGTCGTCCACCGGTCGGCCGACGAACTCCACCCCCGGGTCCGTGCCGACCGCCTCGCCCACGGCCTGCGCGATGGCCAGCACCGAGCGCTCCTCCGGGTAGCCCACGTTGAACGGCCCCGGCAGCCCGGACGCCGCGACGGCCAGCACCCCGCGCACCGTGTCGTCGACGTAGCAGACCGACCGGGTCTGCGACCCGTCCCCGGCCACCGTCATCGGCTGGCCGCTGAGCGCCTGCGCGACGAAGGTCGGGATCGCCCGACCGTCCTCCCGGCGCATCCGCGGCCCGTAGGTGTTGAAGATCCGCACGATCGCGGTGTCCACCCCGTGCGCCGTCCGGTACGCCGTGGTGATCGCCTCGCCGAACCGCTTGGCCTCGTCGTAGACCCCGCGCGGGCCGACCGGGTTGACGTGCCCCCAGTAGCTCTCCGGCTGCGGGTGCACCTGGGGGTCGCCGTAGGTCTCCGACGTCGACGCCAGCACCATCCGCGCCCCGGTGCGGCGGGCGGCCTCCAGCGCGTGCCAGGTGCCCACGCTGCCCACCCGCAGCGTCTCCACCGGCAGCCGGAGGTAGTCCGCGGGGGAGGCCGGGGAGGCGAAGTGCAGCACCAGGTCGACGTCGTCGGCGGTGGTGAACGGCTCGCTCACGTCGTGGTGCACGAAGCTGAACCGTGGGTCGTCGCGCAGGTGGTCGACGTTGCCGCCGTCGCTGGTGCACAGGTCGTCCATGCAGGTCACCCGGGTGCCGGCGACGAGCAGCTGCTCGCACAGGTGCGACCCGAGGAAGCCGGCGCCCCCGGTGACGAGGGCGTGCCGGTGGGCCGGACCCGGGCGGGCGGAGGCGGGCGAGTCGGCGGCGGGCATGGCAGCTCCTCGGACGAGGGCGGCGGCCGCGGGTTCGAGCCGGACCGACCGTAGCGACCCCCGCGGTGGGCGGCCATCCGGTGCCCCGACGTGCGGGACCGGTCGCGGTCGTGCTGTGATCGTCCCCGCCAGCCGAACCCGCCGCTGCGTGACGACCCGGGGCGCCCCGCGCCCCCGGACGCCTGCGAGGTGGCCTGTGCGCGTGCTCGGCATCAACGCCCTCTTCCACGACCCCGCGGCCGCGCTGGTCGTGGACGGCGCCGTCGTCGCCGCGGCCGAGGAGGAGCGCTTCAGCCGTCGCAAGCACGGCAAGCGCCCCGTCCCGTTCTCCGCCTGGGAGACCCCCGACCTGGCCGCGGCCTGGTGCCTGCGCCACGCCGGCGTCCGGCCCGAGGACCTGGACGCCGTCGCCTACTCCTACGACCCGGCGCTGCACCTGGGCCCCGAGCAGGCCGGCGTGCACGACCCGTGGGACCACCTCCGGCTGACCTACGCCGAGCAGGCCCCGGGCTTCCTCGCCGAGGGCATCCCGGGGCTGGACCCGGACAAGGTCCGGTTCGTCCCGCACCACGTCGCGCACGCGGCCTCCGCCGCGCTGGCCGCGCCCTGGGGCGGCAGCTGCGCCGTCCTCGTGCTCGATGGCCGCGGCGAGCGGCACAGCCACCTGGCCGGGGTCTACCGGGACGGCGTCCTGGAGGTGCTGGCCTCCCAGCAGCTGCCGCACTCCCTCGGCCTGCTGTACGAGGACGTCACCGCGCACCTGGGCTTCCTGCGCAGCTCCGACGAGTTCAAGGTCATGGCGCTGGCCTCCTACGGCACGCCCCGGCACGCCGAGGCATTGCGCCCGCTCGTGCACGCCACCGGGGACGGCGGGTTCGTCACCGCCGGCGTCGACCTGGGCGCGCTGACCAAGCCGCGGCACCCCGACGAGGAGTGGACGGCGGAGCACGCCGACCTCGCGGCCAGCGTCCAGCTGGTCGTCGAGGAGGTGTTGCTGGACCTGGCCCGCTGGCTGCGGGAGACGACGGGGGAGACCCGGCTGGCGATGGCCGGCGGGGTGGCGCTGAACTGCGTGGCCAACAGCCGGCTGGCCGCCGGGTCCGGGTTCGCCGAGCTGTGGGTGCAGCCCGCCGCCGGGGACGCCGGCACCGCCCTGGGCGGGGCGCTGGAGCTGTCCTGGCGCGGCGGCGAGCCCACCGCGCCGTTCCCCGGCGCGGACCTGGGCCGCGGCTGGTCCGACGCCGAGATCGAGGCCGTGCTGCGGACGGCGCAGGTCGCCTACCGGCGCAGCGACGACGTCGCCGAGGAGGTCGCGCAGTGCCTGGCCGACGACGGCGTCGTCGCCTGGTACCAGGGGCGCAGCGAGTTCGGCCCGCGCGCACTGGGCCACCGCTCGCTGCTCGCGCACCCCGGGCGCGCGGCGAACCTGGAGCGGCTCAACGACGTCAAGGGCCGGGAGCAGTTCCGCCCGGTGGCCCCGATGGTGCGGCTGGACCGCGCCCGCGAGGTGTTCCCGCAGGGCCCGGTGCCCAGCCCCTACATGCTCTTCGTGCACGACGTCGCCGCGGACTGGCGGGACCGCATCCCGGCCGTGGTGCACGTCGACGGCACCGCGCGGATCCAGTCCGTGGACCCGGCGACCGAGCCGCTGGTCGCCCGCATGCTCACCGGCTTCGAGCGGCGCACCGGGCTGCCGGTCGTGGTCAACACCAGCCTGAACACCGCCGGCCGGCCGATGGTCGACAGCCCGCGGGACGCCCTGGAGTGCTTCGGGTCCGGACCGGTCGACCTGCTGGCGATCGGGCCGTTCGTCGTCCACCGACGGTGGGCGCACGAAGGGCTGGCCCGTTCGTGAGCGGGCCCCGGTACGCCGTCGTCGTGCCCTCCGTGGGGCGGCCCTCCCTGCGGGTGCTGCTCGACGCGCTCGCCGCCGCGACCGGTCCCCGACCGGAGTGGCTGGTGGTCGTGGACGACCGGGCGGTGCCGGGCGGGACCCCGGCCGTGGACGTGCGCGACCTGCCGGCCGACGTCGCCGAGCACGTGCTGGTGCTGCGCAGCGGTGGCCGTGGCCCGGCGGCGGCCCGCAACACCGGCTGGCGGGCAGTGCCGGCCGACGTGGACTGGATCGCCTTCCTCGACGACGACGTGCTGGTCGGCCCGGCCTGGTGCGCCGACCTCGTCGCGGACCTGGCCGCCGCCGACCGGCACGGGCTGGCCGCCAGCCAGGCCGAGATCGACGTCCCGCTGCCGGCCGACCGCCGGCCCACCGACTGGGAGCGCGGCACCGCCGGGCTGTCCGGCGCGTGGTGGATCACCGCGGACATGGCCTACCGGCGTGACGCCCTCGTGGCCGTCGACGGCTTCGACGAGCGGTTCCCGCGGGCGTTCCGGGAGGACGCCGACCTGGCCCTCCGGGTGCAGGACACCGGGCGGCGGCTGGTGGTCGGACGGCGGCGCACCACCCACCCGGTCCGGCCCCCCGGCCGGTGGACCAGCCTGCGCCAGCAGCGCGGCAACGCCGACGACGTGCTGATGGCCCGGGTGCACGGGCGGCTGTGGCACGACCGGGCCGGTGCCGCGACCGGCTGCCGTCCCCGGCACCTGGTCATCACCGCCGCCGGGCTGCTCGCGCTGGCCACCCGCAGCCGGGTCGCCGCCGCGGTCTGGGCCGCGGGCACCGCCGAGTTCGCCCGGGCCCGGATCGCCCCCGGACCGCGGGACCGCACCGAGGTGCTCACCATGCTCGCGACCAGCGTCGCGATCCCGCCGGCCGCCACCTGGTGGTGGCTGCGCGCGCTGCTGCGCCGCACCCCGCCGCGACCGGTGGCCGCCGAGCCGCAGGCCAAGGCGCTGCTGGTGGACCGGGACGACACCCTGGTCGTCGACGTGCCCTACAACGGCGACCCCGCGCGGGTCCGCCCGCTGCCCGGTGCGGTGCAGGCTGTGCAGGCGGCGCGGGCGGCCGGGCTGCCGGTCGGCGTGGTCACCAACCAGTCCGGGCTGGCCCGCGGTGCGTTCACCGCCGAGGACATGGCCGCGGTGCACGCCCGGGTCGACGAGCTGTTCGGCGCGTTCGACACCTGGGCGGTCTGCCCGCACGGACCCGAGGACGGCTGCGCCTGCCGCAAGCCCGCGCCGGGGTCGGTGCTCGCCGCCGCGGCGACGCTGGGCGTCGAGCCGGAGGACTGCGTGCTGGTCGGCGACATCGGCGCCGACGTGGAGGCCGCCCGGGCCGCCGGCGCCCGGTCGGTGCTGGTGCCCAGCGCGGTCACCCGGACCGCGGAGGTCGCACAGGCGCCGGTCGTCGCGCGGGACCTCGGCGACGCGGTGGCCGCCGTCCTGGGGTCCCGGCGGTGACCCGGGCCCTGGTGGTGCGGCTGGACAGCCTCGGCGACGTCGTGGTCTGCGGCCCGGCGGTGCGGGCCGTGGCCGCCTCGGCCGGGTCGGTGACCGTGCTCGCCGGACCGCGCGGCGCGGAGGCGGCCCGGCTGCTGCCCGGGGTGGACGAGGTGCTGGTCTTCGACGCGCCCTGGATCACCGCCGACGCCGCACCGGTCGACCCCGCGGCCGTCGACCGCCTCGTCGACGAGCTGCGCGGCCGGTTCGACACCGCCCTGGTGCTCACCTCGTTCCACCAGAGCGCGCTGCCCACCGCGCTGCTGCTCCGGCTGGCCGGGGTGCCGCGCACCGCCGCGGTCAGCACCGACCACCCGGGCAGCCTGCTCGACGTCCGGCTGCCCGAGCCCCCCGACGACCCGGAGCCGGTCCGGATGCTCGCGGTGGCCGCGGGTGCCGGCTTCGCCCTCCCGTCCGGGGACGACGGCGCCCTCCGCCTGGTCGAGGACCTCCCCGCCGTCGGCGACCTGCCCGCGCACCCCGTCGTCGTCCACCCGGGCGCGGACGCGGCGGCGCGCGCCTACCCGCGGTGGGCCGAGGTCGTCGAGCTGCTCGCCGACGAGGGCGTCGACGTCGTCGTCACCGGCGGCCCGGACGAGCGGGCGCTGACCGCCGCCGTGGCCGGGGGACGGGCGCTGGACCTCGGCGGGCGGCTGACGGTCGCCGAGCTCGCCGCGGTGCTCCGGGCCGCCGACGTCCTGGCCGTCGGCAACACCGGCCCCGCGCACCTGGCGTCCGCCGTCGGCACGCCGGTGGTCAGCCTGTTCTCCCCGGTGGTGCCGCTGGTCCGCTGGGCCCCGCACACACCGCACCGCGTCGTCCTGGGGGACCAGTCCGCCGCCTGCGCCGGCAGCCGGGCGCGGACCTGCCCGGTCCCCGGGCACCCGTGCCTGGCCGGCGTCGAGCCCGCGGCGGTCGCCGCCGCGGTGCAGCAGCTGGTGGGGGTGGCGGCGTGAAGGTCCTGGTCTGGCACGTGCACGGCTCGTGGCTGACCGCCCTCGTGCAGGGGCCGCACCGCTACCTGGTGCCGGTCGTCCCCGGCCGCACCGGCGACGGGCTGGGCCGGGCCCGGACCTGGGTCTGGCCGGGGTCGGTGGTCGAGGTGACCCCGGAGGAGCTGCGCGACACCGAGGTCGACGTCGTCGTCCTGCAGCGCCCGCGCGACCTGGAGCTGCTGCGGGAGTGGGCCGGCTGGGAGCCCGGTGTCGACGTGCCCGCGGTCTACGTGGAGCACGACACCCCGCCCACCCCGGCCGCCAGCCGGCACCTGCTGGCCGACCGCACGGACATCCCGCTGGTGCACGTCACCCACTTCAACCGGGTCGCCTGGGACGCCGGCCGCGCGCCCACCCGGGTGCTCGAGCACGGCGTGGTCGACCCGGGGCAGCGCTGGACCGGTGAGGTCCCGCGGCTCGGCGTGGTCAGCAACGACCCGGTCACCCGCGGCCGCACGGTCGGCACCGACCTGCTGCCGCGGTTCGCGCACCTGGGCGTGGACGTCTTCGGCATGCGGGTCACCGGCATGTCGGCCGCGCTGGGCACCGAGCTGGGGGAGCACGAGGACCTCCCGCAGGACGACATGCACGACGAGCTCGCCCGACGACGGGTCCACCTGCACCTCCCGCGGTGGACCTCGCTCGGGCTGTCCCTGGTGGAGGCGATGACGATGGGCATGCCCGTGGTGGCCCTGGCCGCGACCGAGGTGCCGACGGCGGTGCCCCCCGGCGCGGGGGTGGTGGCCGCCGACGTGGACGCGCTGGTCGAGGGCGCGCGCCGGCTGCTGGCCGACCCCGACGCCGCCCGCGCCGCCGGCGAGGTGGCCCGCGCCGCGGCGCTGGACCGGTTCGGGCTGGCCCGCTTCCTGGCCGACGCCGACGCCCTGCTCGAGGGGGTGGCCCGGTGAGGATCGCCATGCTGTCCGAGCACGCCAGCCCGCTGGCCACCCTGGGCGGGGTCGACGCCGGCGGGCAGAACGTGCACGTCGCGATGCTCGCCCGGGCGCTGGCCGACCGTGGGCACGCCGTCACCGTGCACACCCGCCGGGACGACGTCGACCTGCCCGACCGGGTCGCGTTCGTCCCCGGGGTGGAGGTCGTCCACCTGGACGCCGGCCCCCCGAAGGAGGTCGCCAAGGACGACCTCTGGCCGCACGTGCCCGAGCTGGCCGCCGCGCTGCGCACGCAGTTGCAGGCCGACCGGCCCGACGTGCTGCACGCCCACTTCTGGATGAGCGGCCGGGCCGCCGTCGACGCCGCCCGCGGGCTCGGCGTCCCCGTGGTGCAGACCTTCCACGCCCTCGGGTCGGTCAAGCGCCGCTGGCAGGGCGCCGCCGACACCAGCCCGTCGGTCCGCGTCCGGGTGGAGACCGCGGTGGCCTGCGCCGCCGCCGGGGTGGTCGCCACCTGCCGCGACGAGGTCACCGAGCTGGTGGCGCTGGGGGTGGACCCGGAGCGCGTCGCGGTGGTGCCCAGCGGGGTGGACACCACCGTCTTCCACCCCACCGGCCCGACCGCGCCGCGGGGGGACCGGCCGCGGCTGCTGGTGATCGGCCGGCTGGTCCCGCGCAAGGGGCTGGCCGACGTCCTCACCGCCCTGGTCTCGGTGCCCGACGCCGAGCTGGTGGTGCTCGGCGGCCCGGCCGCGGACGAGCTGGTGGCCGACCCCGCGGCGGCCGAGCTGCGCGCCCGCGCCGCGGCGCTGGGCGTGGCCGACCGGGTGCAGCTGGTCGGCCGGGCCGACCGGGACGCCGTCGCCGGGTGGATCCGCTCGGCGGACCTGGTGGTCTGCGCCCCCTGGTACGAGCCCTTCGGCATCGTCCCGCTGGAGGCGATGGCCTGCGGCGTCCCGGTGGTGGCGACCGCCGTCGGCGGCCTCACCGACACCGTCGTCGACGGCGGCACCGGGCTCCTGGTGCCGCCGCGCGACCCCGACCAGCTGGCCGGGGCGCTGCGGGAGCTGCTCGCCGACCCGCAGCGCCGGGCCGCGATGGGCGCCGCCGGCCGCAGCCGCACGACCCGCTCCTACGACTGGCAGGAGGTCGCCCGCATGACCGAGTCCGCCTACCGGCGCTTCGCCGGTGCCCACCGGGCCGCCCGTCCCCGGGCCGGTGCCCGGTGACCCGGCCGCCGACCCCGGTGGGGATCGAGCACGTGCAGCACCTGTCCGCGGCGCTCGCCGTCGCCGGGCCCGCCGTGGCCACCGCCACCGGGTGGGGCCGGCAGCTCGCCGGGGCGCTGGGCGCCGGCGCGCGGCTGTTCGCCGCCGGCAACGGGGGCAGCGCCGCCCAGGCCGCGCACCTCACCGCCGAGCTGGTCGGCCGCTACCGCGACGACCGGCGGCCGTTCTCCGCGGTCGCCCTGCACGCGGAGGTGTCGGCGCTGACCGCGATCACCAACGACTACGGCCAGGAGGAGGGGTTCGCCCGCCAGCTGGAGGCGCACGCCCGGCCCGGGGACGTCGCCGTCCTGCTGTCCACCTCGGGCGGCAGCCCGAACGTGGTGCGGGCGGCCCACCGGGCCCGCGAGTGCGGGGTCACCTGCTGGGCGATGACCGGCCGGGGCCCCAACGCGCTCACCGAGCTCGCCGACGACTCCCTCACCGTG
Source organism: Klenkia terrae (assembly GCF_037083865.1). Taxonomy (NCBI): domain Bacteria; kingdom Bacillati; phylum Actinomycetota; class Actinomycetes; order Geodermatophilales; family Geodermatophilaceae; genus Klenkia; species Klenkia terrae. The sequence continues at coordinate 10,978 of NZ_JBAPLV010000040.1, forward strand.
GAGTCGCCGTTCACCGCCACCGTGCAGGAGCTGCACCTGGTGCTGCTGCACGTGCTGTGCGCGGGCCTGGACGCCGAGCTCGACGCCCAGCTGCTGGCCCGGTCGTCGTGAGCGTCCTGGTGGTGGTCGGCGACTGCCTGCTCGACGTGGACACCGAGGGCCGGGCGGCGAAGCTGTCGCCGGACGGCCCGGTGCCGGTGGTGCAGACGACCACCGAGCAGACCCGGGCCGGCGGCGCGGGGCTGACGGCGGCGCTGGCCGCGGCCGACGGCGGCCGGGTCGTGCTGGTCGCCCCGCTCGCCGACGACGCGGACGGTCGGACCCTGCGGTCGGTGCTCCCGGACGGCGTGGAGCTGGTCGCCGTCCCGTGGGCCGGCTCCACCCCGGTCAAGCACCGGATCCGGGCCGGCGGGCAGACCGTGGCCCGGGTCGACCGCGGCGGCGACCGCGGTGCGGTGGGTCCGCTGCCGCCGGAGGTCGCCACCGTGCTGGCGCAGGCCGACGCGGTGGTCGTCGCCGACTACGGCTATGGCGCCACGTCCTGCCGGGAGCTGCGCGAGCTGCTGGCGGCCACCGCCCGACGCCGTCCGGTGGTCTGGGACCCGCACCCGCGCGGGGCCGCCCCGGTCCCGGGGTGCCGGCTGGTCACGCCCAACGCGGTCGAGGCGCTGGGCGTCGACCCCGGCCCGCGCCCGGACCTCGCGGCGGTGGCCGACCGGGCGCTGGCGCTGCGCCGGGAGTGGGCCGCCGGCGCCGTCGCGGTCACCCTCGGGCCCGGGGGCGCGCTGGCCACCGCGGGGGAGGACGGCGTGCTCGCCGTCCCGGCCCCGCCGGTGGTCGCCGGGGACACCTGCGGCGCCGGGGACCGGTTCGCCTCCGCCGCCGGCTGGGCGCTCGCGGCGGGGGCCCTGCCGTCGGAGGCGGTGGCCGTGGCGGTCGCGGCGGCCTCGGACTTCGTCGCCGCACCGGCCCCGGTGCCGCCGACGTCGGGGGTGCTGGTGGCCACCGGTGGCTGCTTCGACCTGCTGCACGCCGGCCACGTCGCCACCCTGGAGGCCGCCCGGGCGCTGGGCGACCGGCTGGTGGTCTGCGTGAACTCCGACGCCTCGGTCGCCCGGCTCAAGGGACCCGGCCGGCCGCTGCAGCCGCAGGCCGACCGGGTCCGCATCCTGCGGGCGCTGGCCTGCGTGGACGACGTCGTGGTCTTCGACGAGGACACCCCCGAGCAGGTGCTGCGCACCGTGCGGCCGGCGCTGTGGGTGAAGGGCGGCGACTACGCCGGGGTGACCGTGCCCGAGGCCGAGGTGCTCGCCGGCTGGGGCGGCCGGGTGGTGACCGTGCCGTTCCTGGCCGGTCGGTCCACGACCCGGTTGACCGAGCTGGCCCGGGCGTGAGCACCTGCGTCGTGCTGCGCGCGATCGGGCTGGGTGACCTGCTGGCCGGGCTGCCGGCGATGGCCGTGCTGCGCCGGGCGCTGCCCGGGTGGCAGGTCGTGGCCGCCGTGCCCGGCCGGTTCGCCGGGGTGCTCACCGGTGCGGGGCTGGCCGACGTCGTCGTCCCCACCGAGGGGCTGGACGACGTCCGAGGGCTGCCCGCCGAGCCCGAGCTCGCCGTCGACCTGCACGGCAACGGCCCCGCCTCCCGCGCACCCCTGCTGGCCCTGGACCCCGGTCGGCTGATCGGGTACGTCCGGCCCGGCGAGGTGCCCACCCCCGACCGCTCGGTGTGGGACGACGACGAGCACGAGGTGGCCCGCTGGTGCCGGCTGCTGGCCGAGCACCTGCCCGGGGCCGGCGCGGCCCCGCCGGTCTGGGGCCTGCTGCCCGACCCGCGGCCGGTGCGCCCCAGGTCGACGGTGGTGCACCCCGGTGCGGCGTCGGGCTCCCGCCGCTGGCCGGTGGACCGGTGGGCCGCGGTCGCCCGGGCGCTGGCCGACGACGGGCACCGGGTCGTGGTGACCGGGACGCCGGGGGAGCAGGACCTGGTCGACGCGGTGGCCGGGGCGGCGCGGGCCGTGGCGGCCACCGACCTGTCCGTCGAGGGGCTGTTCGGGTTGGTGGCCGGGGCCCGGCTGGTGCTGTCCGGGGACACCGGCACCGCCCACGTGGCGTCGGCGTTCGGGACGCCGTCGGTGGTGCTGTGCGGGCCGGTCTCCCCGGCCCGGTGGGGCCCGCCGTCCCGGGACCGGCACCGGGTGCTGTGGCCGGCCGACGACCCAAGGTACCGCGGCGACCCGCACGGCGCCGCGCTCGACCCGGTGCTGGCGCGCACCACCGTCGCCGACGTGCTGGCCTGCGCCCGGGAGGTGGCGGCGTGACCGACCTGGCCGAGCGGTTGACCGTCGTCCTGCTGACCCACGACTGCGCGCCGTGGCTGCCGCACACCCTGGACCGGCTGGCCGACCTCGGCCTGCCGGTGGTCGCGGTGGACAACGCGTCGGCCGACGGCACCCGCGAGCTGCTCGCCGCCCGCCCGTTCGTCCAGCTGCGCGCGCTGCCGACCAACACCGGCGCGGCCGGCCGCAACGAGGGCGTGCGCGCCGCGCTGACCCCCTACGTCGTGTTCTGCGACGACGACGGCTGGTGGGAGCGGGCCGGGCTGGAGCTCGCCGTCGCGCTGCTGGACGCCCACCCCAGGCTCGCGCTGGTCAACGCCCGGATCGTGGTGGGGGAGGAGTGCGCGCCGGACCCGATCTCCGCGGAGATGGCCGACAGCCCGCTGCCGGAGACCGACGGCGTCCCGGGCACGGTCCTGTACAGCTTCATGGGCGGCGCCTCGGTGGTCCGGGTCGCGGCCTACGAGCAGGTCGGCGGTTACGCCCCGGCCTTCTTCATCGGCGGCGAGGAGGAGACGCTGGCGCACCCGCTGCTGCGGGAGGGCTGGCTGATGCGGTACGTGGACGACGTGGTCATGCACCACCACCCGAGCCTGGCCAACTTCGGACGGATCCGGCACCTGGGCATCCGCAACACCCTGTGGAACGCCTGGCTGCACCGCCCCCGGCGCAGCGCGCTGCGCTGGACCGCCTTCGTGCTGCGGTCCTCCCCGCGGGACGTCGAGCTGGTCCGCGCGGTGCTGCTGGCGCTGCGGGGGGTGCCGTGGGTGCTGGCCCGCCGCCGTCCGCTGCCGGCCGACGTCGACGCCGGGCTGCGGGTGCTGGAGGAGCGCCGGTTCGCCGCCCGGGACGCCGCCCGCCTGGCCGGTCTGCCCGCCGGGTCCGCCCCGAAGTACCCGGTGGCCGCGTCGTGACCCGGGTCCTGGTCGCCGGCTGGTTCAGCTTCACCGAGGTCATCGCCACCGTCGGGGACGAGCGGGCCGCCGAGGTGGTGGCCGACTGGCTGGGCGACGCCGGGGTCGACCACGACGTGGCGTGGGCGGACTACCTGCACCGGGGCGTGGACCTGGCCGACGTCGACCCGGCCCGCTACACCCACCTGGTCTGGGTCTGCGGTCCGCTGCTGCACGCCGACCTCCTCGCCGGCCTGCTCGACCGGTTCGCCGCGGCGACCCGGTTCGCGGTGGGGGTGTCGGTGGTCGACGCGGCCGTGGCCGACCGGTTCGACGCGGTCTGGCCGCGCGACCACCCCGGCTCGGCACCCCGGCCCGACCTGGCCATCGTGCCGGCGCGGGAGGGCCCCGCGGTGGTCGCCACGGTCTTCGCGCCGGTGCAGCCGGAGTACGGCGACCGGGGTCGGCAGGAGCAGGTGCAGGCCGCCGTGGAGCAGTGGATCGCCGACCGGGCTCTGGGCTCCTTCGACGTGGCCACCGACCTGCTCACCCCGAGCGGGCGGCCCCGCCGGGTGGGCCAGGTGCAGGCCGCGCTGGCCCGGGCCGACGTGGTGGTCAGCTCGCGGCTGCACGGCCTGGTCCTCGGCCTGGGGTGCGGGCGGCCGGTGGTCGCCCTCGACCCGGTCCGCGGCGGGGCCAAGGTCACCGCCCAGGCGCAGGCGCTGGGCTGGCCGGTGCTGCTGGGCGCAGACGACGTGGACGCCGATGCGCTGGACGCCGCGCTGGACCGCTGCCTGTGGCCGGGGCGCCCGGTGCTGCCCGCGTGGGACGTCGTCGCCCGGTCGACCGAGGACCAGCGGGTGGCCCTGGTCGAGGCCCTGGGGGGCCGGTGTCGGCACGGGCGGGCAGGGTAGGGAGCGCTGGGCCCCGACCGGGGCCGACACCCGCTCCCCGGAGGACCACCCGTGCCCGCTCTCACCACGCTCACCGGCGCCGCCACCGCGGCCTACTCCGCCGCCCTCCTGGTCTCGCCGGACCTGCTGCTCAAGCCGTGCGGCCTGGCCAGCACCCACGACAGCCGGGCGCTGACCCGGCTGGTCGGCGCCCGCGACACCGCCATCGGGCTGGCCATGGTGCTGGCCCCGGCCGGTGCCGCCCGGCGGGCCGCGGTCGGTGCCCGGGTGGCCAGCGACTGGGGCGACGCCGCCGTCCTCGGGGCCGCGCTGAAGGGTCGCCCCACCCAGGCCAAGGTCCTCGGCTTCGCAGCTGCCTGGGGCGCCCTGTGCCTGGCCGCGTTGCGGTACGACGAGCGCTCCGCCGCTACCCGCCGGTAGCCCGCCCGGCCCGGCGGGCCCCCCGGGCCCCCGATAGGTTGCTCGCGACGGACGCCGGACGAGCACAGGAGCGACAGTGAGCAGATCGGTGCTGGTGACCGGGGGCAACCGGGGGATCGGGTTGGCGATTGCGCGGTCCTTCGCCGAGCAGGGTGACTCCGTCGCGGTGACCCACCGCGGCAGCGGTGCACCCGAGGGGCTCTTCGGCGTGCAGTGCGACGTGACCTCCGGCGCGGACGTCGACGCCGCCTTCACCGCCGTCGAGGAGCACCAGGGCCCGGTCGAGGTGCTGGTCAGCAATGCCGGCATCACCCGGGACGGGCTGCTCATGCGGATGGGCGAGGACGCCTTCACCGACGTCATCGACGCCAACCTGACGGCGGCCTACCGGGTGGCCAAGCGGGCCAGCGCCAAGATGGTGCGCGCCCGCAGCGGGCGGATGATCTTCGTGTCCTCGGTCGTCGGGCTCCTCGGGTCGGCCGGCCAGGTCAACTACGCGGCGTCCAAGTCCGGGCTGGTCGGGCTGTCCCGCTCGATCGCCCGCGAGCTGGGCGGCCGCGGGATCACCGCGAACGTGGTGGCGCCGGGCTTCGTGCGCACCGACATGACCGCGGAGCTCCCGGAGAAGCGGCAGCAGGAGATCCTCGGGCAGGTCCCGCTGGGTCGGTTGGCCGAGGCCGACGAGATCGCGAGCGTCGTGCGCTTCCTGGCGTCCGAGCAGGCGGGTTACATCACCGGGGCCGTCGTCCCGGTGGACGGCGGACTGGGAATGGGGCACTGAGCATGGGAATCCTCGAGGGCAAGACGGTCCTGATCGCCGGGGTGCTGACCGAGGCGTCGATCGCCTTCTCGGCGGCGCGCATCGCCCAGGAGCAGGGCGCCACCGTCGTCCTGTCGAACTTCGGGCGGGCGCTGAGCCTGTGCCAGCGGATCGCCAAGCGGCTGCCGCAGGAGGCCGCCGTCGTCGAGCTCGACGTGACGAACACCGAGCACCTGGCCACCCTGGCGGACCGGCTGCGCGAGGTGCTGCCCGAGGGCGCGAAGCTCGACGGCGTCGTGCACTCGATCGGCTTCGCGCCGCAGGAGGCCATGGGCGACGGCTTCCCGGAGGTGGCGTGGGAGCACGCGGCCACCGCCTTCCAGGTGTCGACCTGGTCGCTGGCCTCGCTCACCCAGGCCTGCCGGCCGCTGTTCGCCGAGAAGGCCTCGGTCGTCGGGCTGACCTTCGACGCCACGGTCGCCTGGCCGGTCTACGGCTGGATGGGTGCGGCCAAGGCGGCGCTGGAGTCCACCTCCCGCTACCTGGCCCGCGAGCTGGGTCCCGAGGGCGTCCGGGTGAACCTGGTCGCCGCCGGCCCGCTGCGCACCATGGCCATGAAGTCCATCCCGGGCAGCGCGCAGTTCGAGGAGGCCTGGGAGGGCCGGGCCCCGCTGGGCTGGTCGGTCACCGACACCGAGCCCTCGGGCAAGGCCATCGTGGCGCTGCTCAGCGAGTGGTTCCCGGCGACGACGGGTGAGATCGTGCACGTCGACGGTGGGTTCCACGCAGTCGGGGTATGACTGGGTGGTGACCGACTCCCTGCTGCATTCCCGACCCGCGCACCCGCTGCCCGACGGGGTCTCGATCACCCCCGAGGGCCAGCGCCCGGACCAGGAGCCCTCGCTCGCCGCCCGCAACAACGGCGGCGTCGTCCCCGGGTCCGCGCCGGCCCCGGCCGGTCGCCGCGAGGCCCTGCTGGTGCTCGGGTTCGGCGGCCCGGAGGGGCACGAGCAGGTGATGCCGTTCCTGGAGAACGTGACCCGCGGCCGCGGCATCCCGCCCGAGCGGCTGACGTCGGTCGCCGAGCACTACCACCACTTCGACGGCGTCAGCCCGATCAACGACCAGAACCGCGCGCTGGTCGCCGCGCTGCGCGGGGCCGGGGTCGACCTGCCGGTCTACTGGGGCAACCGCAACTGGGCGCCCTACGTCGAGGACGTCTGGCGCGAGATGGCCGCCGACGGCATCGAGCACGCCTACGTGCTGGCCACCTCGGCCTACGCCTCGTTCTCCGGCTGCCGGCAGTACCACGAGGACGTCGCCCGGGCCCGGGTCGCGCTGGAGTCCGACCCCGACGGCCCGACCGGCCCGACGGCGGAGAAGCTGCCGCACTACTTCGACGCCGAGGGCTTCGTGCGGGCCAACGCCGACGCCCTGGCCGCCGCGCTGGCCGAGCTGCCCGAGGACCTGCGGGACGGCGCCCGGCTGGTCGCCACCGCGCACAGCATCCCCGACGCGATGGCCGCCGTCGCCGGACCGGAGGGGCACACCTATGAGCGCGAGCTACAGGCCGCCGGGCGGCTCGTGGTGGACGCCGTCGCGCCGGGCCGGTCCTTCGACCTGGTCTGGCAGTCCCGGTCGGGGCCGCCGTCCGTGCCGTGGCTGGAGCCCGACGTCAACGACCACCTGCGGGCGCTGTCCGAGGCCGGCGAGCAGGCCGTCGTGCTGTTCCCGGTGGGCTTCATCTCCGACCACCTCGAGGTGATCTGGGACCTGGACAACGAGGCGCGGGAGACCGCCGGCGAGCTGGGTCTGGCCTTCGCCCGCGCGGGCACCGCCGGCACCCACCCGGCCTTCGTGGAGTCGCTGGTCGGCCTGCTCGCCGAGCGCCGCGCCGGCGGCGAGCCCCGGCTGGGCACCAACTGCCCGGCCAGCTGCTGCTTCGTCGAGCCCCGCCGTCCCCGCCCGGAGGCCGCGCCCACCAGTTGATCATCGTCAGCTGCAGGTGGGACGCGCCGTCCACCGGCGCGTCCCGCCTGCACGAGGCGATGATCAACTCCCGGCCGGGAGCACGGGCGGGATCGTGGTTGCCGGCGCATGGGCGGGGTGGCCAGACTGCGTGGCGCGGGGGGAGCGCCGACGGAGGCCCACCATGACCGTGACCACCCCACCACCGCTGGCCGGGATCAGCCATCTCGGGTTCAGCGTCCCCGACCTGGAGGCGGCCGCCGCCTTCTGGGTCGACGTCCTCGGCTTCGAGGTGACCACCCGGATGCCCGGCCTGGTGTTCGTGGTGCACCGCGCGGCCCGCATCGCGGTCGGGCTGACCGACCACGGTGGCCAGGTCGAGGGCCCGGTCACCCCGACCCGGCCGGGCCTGGACCACCTGGCCCTGGCGGTGCCCGGGCTGGTCGAGCTGGAGGGATGGGCCGCGCGCCTGGACGAGCTCGGGGTGGACAACTCGGGGATCACCCCGACCGACGCCGGCCACCACCTGAACCTGCACGGGCCGGACGGGTTCCCGGTCGAGCTGTTCGTGCTGTCGGCCGCCGCGGCCGCAGGCTTCGGCCTGGGGTCCGCGGACGAGGGGTTCGCCCGCCCGCCCGGTTGATCATCGTCAGCTGCAGGTGGGGCGCGCCGTCGACCGGCGTGCCCCGGCTGCACGAGGCGATGATCGACGGACGGGCTAGCGGGGGAGCCAGTTCCAGACGGCGGTCGTGGCTTCCCTCACCGCGTCGGACAGCGGGCGCAGGGCCTGCTCGCGCGCGGCCATCTGGCCGGCGGTGACCGCGGCGCCGGGGGAGTCGGCCAGCGCCAGGTCCAGCACGGTGGCCAGCCGGCGGGCCCGGGTGAGCACGGAGACCGCGACCGGGTCGGTGTCCGGCGGCAGCCCGGGGTCCTCGGCCCGCGCGGACAACCCGGCGAGCAGGGCGGGGACCTCGGGGTGCCAGCGGGCCAGGTCCAGCCCGGCCAGGGTGCGGGCGGCGTCGCCCACCGCCTGGTCCAGCCGGCCCGACAGCGACCGCAGCGTGCCCTCGACCGGCGGGGGTGCCAGGACGCCGGGGGGCACCTCGACCGCCGTCCACAGCACGGTCTCCGAGGTCGCCGCCGACGGCAGCAGCACCAGGGTGTCGCCGACCACGACCTGGCCGGCCTCCACGGCGGCCGCGGGCAGTCCGGGCACCGGGGGCAGCCCGTGCACGTCGCCGGGCACCGGCAGCACCAGCCGCATCCGCCGCTCGCCCCGGCCGCGCAGACCGGCCAGCACCGTGCCCAGCGGGGCGGCGGCGCCGGCGGCGTCCTGCACCAGGTGCGCGCGGTCGCCGGTCACCTCGGTCAGCGCGTCGTCGTAGGGCACCCGGCCACCCAGCCAGGCGGTCGACCAGGCGGCCAGGCGACCGGCGGGGTCACCCGCGGCGCGGCGGGTGCGGAGATCGGGCACCCGGTCGAGGGTAGGCGGGCGGCGACCTGGCGGCCGCGACCGGTTCTGCCAGACTCGGGGCATGGCCGCCTGGTTGCTCTGGTTGATCGCTGCGGGGCTCTTCACCGCCGGCGAGGTCGCCAGCCTGGACCTCGTCCTGCTCATGTTCGCCGGGGGCGCCCTGGGCGGCATGGGCGTCGCCCTGCTGGGCGGGGCCGTGGTGTTCCAGATCCTGGCCTTCGTCGTCGTCTCCCTGGGCCTGCTGCTGGTGGTGCGGCCGGTGGCCAAGCGGCACCTGACCGAGCGCACCCCCGAGCAGATCGACGGCGTCGAGGTCTACGTGGGGCGCACCGCCGAGGTCAGCGAGCGGGTGACCGGGCAGTCCGGCCAGGTCCGGATGGGCCACGACGAGTGGTCGGCGCGCACCCAGATCGAGGGCGAGACCTACGAGGTCGGCACGGTGGTCCGCATCGTGCAGATCGAGGGCCCGATCGCCTACGTGTCGCACGCCTGAGCGGACCGCCGCTGGCCCCGCGGAACCGCAAGGGGCAGGATCGGTGGTGATCACCGCCCCGACGTCAGGAGCCCACCCCCCGTGGAAGCCCTCATCGCACTGCTCGTGATCGCCGTCCTGGTGATCATCGTGCTCGCCAAGAGCGTCACGATCGTCCCGCAGGCCCAGGCCAAGGTGGTCGAGCGCTTCGGCCGCTACAGCCGCACGCTGTCGCCCGGCCTGGCGATCCTGGTCCCCTTCGCCGACCGGGTGCGCGCCACCATCGACCTGCGCGAGCAGGTCATCAGCTTCCCGCCGCAGCCGGTGATCACCGCCGACAACCTGCAGGTCGGGATCGACACCGTCGTGTACTTCCAGGTGACCGACCCGCGGCTGGCCGTCTACGGCATCGCGAACTACATCACCGGCATGGAGCAGCTGACCACCACGACGCTGCGCAACGTCGTCGGCGGGCTGAACCTCGAGGGCGCCCTGACCGGCCGCGACGGGATCAACTCCCAGCTGCGCTCGGTGCTCGACGGCACGACCGGCCCATGGGGCCTGCGCGTGGCCCGGGTGGAGATCAAGGCCATCGACCCGCCGCTGTCCATCCAGGACTCGATGGAGAAGCAGATGCGTGCCGACCGCGACAAGCGGGCGACGATCCTCACCGCCGAGGGCCAGCGGCAGTCGGCGATCATGACCGCCGAGGGCCAGAAGGCCAGCCAGATCCTCGCCGCCGAGGGCCACAAGACCGCGGCGATCCTGGAGGCCGAGGCCGAGCGGCAGTCCCGCATCCTGCGCGCCGAGGGTGAGCGCGCGGCGCTCTTCCTGCAGGCGCAGGGCCAGGCCAAGTCGATCGAGACCGTCTTCCAGGCCATCCACGACGGCAAGCCCGACCAGGGCCTGCTGGCCTACCAGTACCTGCAGACGCTGCCCAAGATCGCCCAGGGCGACGCGAACAAGATGTGGATCGTGCCCAGCGAGTTCTCCTCCGCGCTGGAGGGGCTGGCCAACCTCGGCGGCGCCGGCAAGGGCCCGGCCGCGGACGGCGAGCCCCGCCGGTCCTGGCTGGACGTCGACGCCCAGGAGTCCGCGCCCGCCTCGGCGCCGGCCCAGCGGCTGGACACCTCCGACTGGTTCGAGTCCCGGGTGCCCCGGGCCGCCGACCAGCCCGAGGCCAAGCTGGAGATGAGCACGCTGGACGACGTCGCGCCGGAGGCCCCGCACCCGTCGATGCCCAGCACGCCCTCGATCGCCGAGCTGACCGCCGACGTCCAGGAGTCCGGGGCCGCGGCCGACCCGCGCAACCAGCCGGCCGACGAGCCCGAGGACGGTGGGGACGACGGGACCCCGATGCCGCCCTCGCCCTACGGTCAGCAGGGCCCGCAGCAGGGTCAGCAGGGGTCGCAGGGCGGGCAGTACGACGGCCCGCCGCCGCAGTGGCAGCAGCAGCAGGGCCCGCCGCCCGGCTGGCAGCAGGGCCCGCCCCCGGGTTACCAGGGCCGCTGAGACACCGAACCCCCCGTGCCGACCGGCACGGGGGGTTCGTCGTGGTGGGGCTCAGTCGTCCTTGAGCAGGCCCTCGCGGAGCTTCGCCAGGGTCTGGGCGAGCAGCCGGGACACGTGCATCTGGGAGATGCCGATGTCGGCGGCGATCTGCGACTGCGTCATGTTGCCGAAGAACCGCAGGATGAGGATCCGGCGCTCGCGGGCCGGGATGGTGGCCAGCAGCGGCTGCAGCGACTCCCGGTACTCCACGCCCTCCAGCGCGGCGTCCTCCTGGCCCAGCGTCGCGGCCAGCGTGGGGGAGTCCTCCTCGCCGGACAGGCGCTCGTCCAGCGACGAGGACCGGTAGGCGTTGGCCACCTGCAGGCCCTCGAGCACCTCGGCCCGCGGGATGCCCAGGTACTCGGCCAGCTCGGACGGGTTGGGCGCCCGCCCGTTCTTCTGGGCCAGCTCGCCGACCGCGGCGTTCAGCGACAGGTGCAGCTCCTGCAGCCGGCGCGGCACCCGCACCGACCAGCCCTGGTCGCGGAAGTGCCGCTTGATCTCCCCGGTGATGGTGGGGACGGCGAAGGACAGGAACTCCACGCCGCGGGTGGGGTCGAACCGGTCGATCGCCGCGATCAGGCCCAGCGTGCCGACCTGCAGCAGGTCGTCGAAGGGCTCGCCGCGGTTGCTGAACCGGCGGGCGAAGTGCCGGACCAGGGGCAGGTGCTCCTGGACGAGGGTCTCCCGCAGCCGCTCGCGGCGCGGGTCGTCGGGGTCCAGGCCGGCGAGCTCGACGAACAGCGGCGCGGTGCGCTCGGCCCGGCGGCGGTTCTCCGACACCGGGGCGACCACCTCCGCGACCACCTCGGCGACCTCCGCCTCCGCGACCTCCTCCTCGGCGACCGCGGCCTCCGGGGAGGCCGCGGGTGCGGGGACGGCGTCCCCGTCGGGGGCGGGCGGGTTCTCGGGTGTCGTCACGGCATCCACGTCGGAGCTGGGTACGTCGGAGCTGGGCACGTCGGAGTTGGGCACAGAGGTGGTCGTGGCCAGGTCGGCCGTCCGGGTCACCGCGCCACCGAGAGGTCGGCGCCGCCGCCCCCGGGTGCGGTCCGCAGGGCCGGCGGGAGCTCCTTGGTCAGGGTGATGCTGGCCACCGGGCCGTCGCTGCCGTCGCCGGCGGGCACGTCGGCCTGGGTGGACGGCCCCGCCTCGACGGAGTCGACCAGGGCCGCGATGACGGCCCAGCCGAACCCGTCGCGCGGCACGTCGGTGCCGGCGGCGGTGGACACCCAGGCGTGGATCTCGAGGCCCTCGGGGCCGGCCTCGAACACCGTCACCAGCGGGGTGCCCGGCTGCGCGATGGCGGCGAGGGTGGCGCTGGCCTCGTCGACGGCCAGGCGGAGGTCCTCCACGGCGTCGAGGTCGAAGTCCATGCGCATCGCCAGGTCACCGGTCATCGCGCGGACGGCGGGCAGCTGGGTGCGGGACGTCGGCACCCGGAGCTCCAGGCGTTCGGTGCGGCGCGCGCTCGCGCCACCGGTCGTGTCGACCATCGGCTGGTTCGCTCCTCGTTCGTCGTCGGGGCGCCCGCCACGGGCGCCCGGACCAGTCTCCCGCACGCGCGCCCGTCGTGCGCGACCCCTGCCCCGGGCGGGTGGCCCCCGCAGTTGCCGGGTCCGGTGCGGTGGGGTGGGATGGCCGGTGATGAGCGCAGTCCCGGGCGACCCCCGTCCACGCGCCGTCCCCCTCGTCCTGGACCTCCCCGCGGTGCCCGCCTCCCTGGTCACCGTCCGACGAGCGCTGGGACGGTGGCTGGCCGACGCCCAGGTGTCGGCCGACGTGGGCGGCGCGCTGCAGGTCGCCCTGGGCGAGGCGTGCGCGAACGCGGTGGACCACGCCTACCCGCCCGGCGCCGAGGGCCCGATGCAGGTCCGGGTCACCCGGGACGACGACGGCCGGGTCACCGCCGTGGTCGCCGACCACGGCGGGTGGCGGACCCCGGACGTCGACCCCGGCGACCGCGGGCGCGGGCTGCTGATCATGCAGCAGCTGCTCGAGGACGTGGAGGTCGCCCGCGGCCCCGGCGGGACGACGGTCACCCTGCGCGTGCCCGCCCGCGAGCTCCCGGAGCGGGCCACGGCCTCGGCCGACGAGCTGTCCCTGCTGCATGTGGACCGGGCCGGACCGGTGCCCCGCGTCGTGGCCACCGGCCCGCTGCCCGACGACGTCGCGGCCGGCGTCCGGCTGCGGTTGCTCGAGGCGTCCCGCGGTGGCGTCGTCCCCGCGGTGCTCGACCTGGCCGCCGCGGACCGGGTGGGTGCGGTGGTGGTCGGCGTGGTCGCCGAGGTGGCGGCCATCGGGCGGGCCAACGGCTGGAGCCTGCACGTGCTGGCCGCGGCCGACCAGCCGCGCACCGCGCTGGCCGGCGCCGGCGTCGTCGTGGACGTGGAGGAGGACGAGGACCTGCCCACCCCCTAGATGAGTAAGTCCGATTGGATCAGTGGTCGTAGGCGATCAGTGATCTTG
>NZ_JBAPLV010000041.1:0-23963 GCF_037083865.1 Klenkia terrae
CGGCCCCCCCCCACGGCCCGGAACGACCCCGGGGTGGACAGCAGCACGGCCTTGGTCGGCTCGCCCACCTCCACCGGCTCCAGCCGGCGCAGCGCGGCCAGGCCGGTCAGCCGCCGGTCGGCCAGCACCTCGTCCACGAGACCGCGGTCGCCCCCGGTGGCCAGCCCGACGCAGGTCGCGACGTGCGGCCCGAGCACCCGGACGGCGGTCTCCACCGCGTGGTCGACGACCGCGTCGGTCTGGTTGCCGCGCCGGCGGGCGAAGCGCTGCTGGGACCACCCGCCGGCCGCCGTCCGGCCCTGCACGAGCCGGGCGTCGACCTTGGAGACCACCAGGTCGCCGCCCTCGAAGACACCCACCGCCCACCGGCCGCGGCGGACCAGCAGCACGGCCACCCGGTGCCGCGACCGCGCGGCGGCGCCGAGCCGGGCCAGCGGCGTCGGGCCGGGGCCGTCCCAGCCCAGCGGCGGGTCCAGCCGGAGGACGGCGTCGTCCACGCAGGTCACCGTCACGCCGTCGGCATCGGCGACCACGTCGGCGAACGCACCGTGCCGGCCGGCCGCGTTGTCCAGCCACCGCTCCAGCCGCTCCGGCGGCACCAGCACGAGCCGGCCACCCCCGGCGGCAGGTCGGGATCGGGTCACCGGGCCCACCCTGCCAGGTGGGTCAGGCGGTCGTGGCGGCCACCGCGTCGACCCGGGCCCGCCACCAGGCCTCGAACGCGTCGGCCGGCATCGCCGGCGCGTAGAGCCAGCCCTGCGCGTGCGGGACGCCGATCTCGGCGACCAGCTCGCGCTGCGCCGGGGTCTCGATGCCCTCGGCGGTCACCTCGGCCCCGACCGCGGCGGCCAGCCCGACCACGCCGCACAGCAGGGCCCGGGCGTCGGGCGCCGTGGTGGCCACCGTCCGGTGCCGACCGGGCAGCAGGGACCGGTCGAGCTTGAGCACCCCGAAGGGCAGCCGGCCCAGCAGCCCGACCCCGGCGTGCCCGGCGCCGAAGTCGTCGAGGGCCAAGGTCACGTCGGCGTCGGCGAGGGCCTGCACGGCGGCCAGCCGTGGCGCGGTGAGGTCCAGCTCGTCGTGCTCGACCACCTCGAGCATCAGCCGGTCGGCCGCGGTGCCCGACAGCGCGCAGGCCTGCTCGACGGTGCCGACCAGCCCCGGCGCGTGCAGGCTGGACCGGCCCAGGTTGACCCCCACCCGGTGCACCCGGAGCCCGGTGGCGTCCCAGGCGGCCAGCTGGCGGAGCGCGGTGAGCAGCACGTGGGTGTCCAGGCAGGCACCGAGGCCCACGGACTCGGCGACCCCGACGAACGAGTCCGGGGGCACCAGGCCGAACCGGGGGTGGCACCAGCGGACCAGCGCCTCGGCGCCCAGCGGCGCCCCGTCGGCGACGGCGACCACCGGTTGGTAGTGCACCTCCAGCGAGCCGTGCCCGGATCCGCCGTCCAGCACGGCGCGCAGGCTGCGCGCGAGCGGCGTCCCCGTTGTCGTCACCCACGCATTGTCGGACGAATCCGTCCGGAACTGCAGCCCAGCAACCAGGTTTCCCCCGCAGGGGGTGACGCACGGTACGCACACCCCTCCGTCAGGTGCGCGTACTGCACGGCCTGTCACGCCGTGGCGGCGCCGTGCCCCCGCACGTGCGGCAGCCCCGCGGCCACCCAGGCGTGGAACCCGCCGACGACGTCGGTGGCCGTGGCCAGCCCGATGGAGCGCAGCGCGTCCGCGGCCAGGCTGGAGGTGTACCCCTCCGAGCACAGCACCAGGACGTCGACGTCGTAGCCGGTCGCCTCGGGCAGCCGGGCGTCGGAGTGCGGGTCGAACCGCCACTCCAGCACGTTGCGCTCGACGACCAGGGCGCCGGCGACCCAGCCCTCCCGGTGCCGCTGCGCCGCGGGCCGGATGTCGACCAGCAGCCCGCCGGCGGCCATCCGGGCGGCGGCCTGCAGCGGGTCCACCCGCTCGATCCGGGAACGCGCGGCGGCCAGCAGGTCGTCCACCGACACCGCGCCGGCCGGGCGGACCGGGGCCGGACGGCGGGCGACGACCGGGTCGGCGGCGGCAGCGGCGTCGGCCGCGGGACGGGGCAGGACCGCGGTCACCAGTCCACCCCCGCGCGCTCGGTGCCGATGCGGACCAGGCCGGTCTCGTCGACCTTGTAGGTGTTCATCAGGCTCAGCCGGGGTGCGTAGACGTGCACGCTCACCGCCGGCTCGTGCAGCGTGTTGACCACCTGGTGCACGTAGTGCGGGCCGAAGAAGCGGACCCGGCCGGCGGCCAGGTCGGCCGTGCTCTGGTGCGGGGTGCGGCCCGTGCCGCGGGACACCACGCGCTCGGTCAGCGTGCCGCGGGCGACCGCGAAGGCGCCGGCGGAGCTGCCGTGGTCGTGCAGCGGGGTGCCCTGGCCCGGCAGCCAGGACAGCAGCCAGATCTGGGCGCTGTGCAGCTCGGCGTGCAGCGACGGGTCGAGGGCGGCGGCGACGTCGGCCGGGTCCAGCAGCGAGGTCCAGCGGGACTCCTCGCGGTACTCGACCCGGTCGGCCCAGAGGTCCGTCCGGACGGCGAGGGCGACGGCGAGCGCGGCGGCACCGGCCGGGGCGGTGGCCGCGGCGGTGGTGGAGGCAGGGGTAGGCGAAGGGGGCAGCACGGTGGTCACGAGATGTCCTCGGATGGCAGGGCGCGGCCGAGCTCGACGGTCGGCGCGCGGGGTGACGGTGGTCGGGGCCTGAGGCGGGTCAGCAGCCCGGACAGAGCGCGCTGGCGACACGCAGCAGGTCCACGGCGGACCTCCGGTGCAGCTCGAGCGAGTACGTCACGCCCTGGAGGCAACCACACGGCGCCGTCCGTGGCAACCAACCACACCGATCTGGTGCACTTTTCGCGTGCCCCGCAGGGTCAGCGGGCGAGGGCGGGCGTGCCGGCGTGCTCGGCGGGGACGACGAGCAGCCGCTGGAACGCCGCGACCACCACCCCAGCCATCGCCGCGGCGACCGTGGCCACCAGGAACGCCCGGTTCGCACCGGCCTCGTCGACCACCTGGCCGGCCACCGACGCACCCAGCGCGACCCCGATGGCCAGCGCGGTGCCGATCCAGGTGAACGCCTCGGTGACCGCCACCCGCGGCACCAGCACCTCGGCGAGGGTGAACGCGCTGATCAGCGACGGCGAGACGGCCACCCCAGCCAGGACGACGAACGGGATCATCACCCACAGGTCGTCGACCAGCAGCAACGGCAGGCTGAGCACCACGAACACCGGCAGGACGACGAGCAGCCGCAGCCGGACCGGGGCGCGGAAGTGCACGGTGCCCCACCCGATGCCCGAGACCATCGAGCCGATGGCCAGCGCGGCGATCAGCAGGCCCGAGTACGACTTGGCGCCGACCTCGTCGGCGAAGGCGACCAGCGCGATCTCCAGGGTGCCGAGGATGGTGCCCACGGCCAGCCCGACGACGAACAGCACCCGCAGCCCCGCCGTCCGCATGGCCGAGGGCCCCTGCCGGCTGGCGTGGCCGTGCGCGGGCGGTTCGGTGCGGGCCTGCGCGGCGAAGGCGAGGCTGCCCACCACGGCCAGGCCGAAGGCGGTGACGACGCCCGAGGTGGTGTGGCCCGTCGTGGACAGGAAGGTGACCAGCACCGGGCCGACGATGAAGACGAACTCGTCGACCACCGACTCCATCGCCAGGGCGGTCGGCAGCCGGGGCGTCCCGCGCAGCAGGTGGGTCCAGCGCACCCGGATCATCGAGCCCACCGGCGGGATGCACGCCCCGGCCAGCGCGCCGGTGGCGAACACGATCCACAGCGGCCAGCCCTCCCGGACGGAGAACAGGAACCCGAACCCGGCGAGGACGAAGACCACCAGCAGGGGCAGCAGCACCCGGCGCTGGCCCAGGGTGTCGGCCAGCCGGCCGAGGACCGGACCGCTGATCGCGGTGGCCACGGCACCGGCAGCGGCGACCCCGCCGCCGAGGGCGTAGGACCCGGTGTAGTCCTGCACCAGCAGCACGCTGCCCAGCCCGATCATCGACAGCGGCAGCCGGCCGACGAAGGCCGCCGACACCATCGGCAGCGCGTGCGGCGTGCGCAGCACGTGCAGGTACGGGTTGGGCACGGGGGGAGGGCCTCCGGGGACTGGGGGTTCCGGTACGACGCTAACCGGCGACCGCACCCCACGCCCGGGCGAGGGTCAGGACGGCGGGCGCTCCAGGGGCGGCCGCTGGTACGGGGTGGCCGTGGGGTAGGCGTTGGTGCCGGGGCCCGACGGCGACCGCCAGGCCTCGGGCTCCGAGCGCGGCAGGACGGTGTAGTCGTCGTCCCGGTCCTCGCGGTCGTCGCGCTCGTCGCGGGTCTCGCGGACCCGGCGCCGGCCACCCGGCAGCAGACCGACGACCACCAGCAGCGAGCCCAGCAGCAGCGCGATCCCCAGCTGCAGCACGACCGGCAGGCCGGCCTGCAGCTGGTCCACCCCGGTGCGCACGTCGGCGTAGAACGCCGGCCGCACCCAGGCCGCGATGCCGGCGGCCAGCAGCAGCAGGCCACCGACCAGCGGGGCGAGCGGGGACATCCGGCGCAGCACGACGAGCAGGCCGAACAGGACGCCGGCCACGCACAGCAGCGTGAACCCGGTGGTGCTGACCCGGCCCTCGCGCGCGACGACCTCGCCCAGGCCGAAGACCAGCACGACCGAGGCCACGGCGACCAGCACGACACCGAGGAAGAAACCGAACAGGTGCCTCATGGCCACAAGCTAGCCGCGTCGGGGCCCGCCGTCGACGCTGACGGCGGGCCCCGGCGCGGCGTTCAGGAGAGGCGGCTCTCGAGGATCGACAGCTCGTCCCACATCGTCGTGGGGAGCTTGTCGCCGAACTTCTGGAACCACTCGGTGATCTGCGGGATCTCCGCACGCCACTCGTCGGTCTTCACCGCGAGGGCGGCCTCGACCTGGTCGCGGGACATGTCCAGGCCCGCGACGTCGAGGGAGTCCGGGGTGGGCACGTGGCCGACCGGGGTCTCGACAGCGGCCGCGGTGCCCTCCAGCCGCTCGACGACCCACTTGAGCACCCGGGAGTTCTCCCCGAAGCCCGGCCACAGGAAGCCGCCCTCGTCGTCCCGGCGGAACCAGTTGACGTAGAAGATCGACGGCAGCTTGGCGGCGTCGGCGGACTTGCCGGTCTCGACCCAGTGGTTGAAGTAGTCGGCGGCGTTGTAGCCGATGAACGGCAGCATCGCGAACGGGTCGCGGCGGACGACGCCGACGGCACCGGTCGCGGCCGCGGTGGTCTCCGAGGACAGCGTGGCGCCCATGAACACGCCGTGGTTCCAGTCCCGGGCCTGGCTGACCAGCGGGATGGTGGTCTTGCGACGACCGCCGAACAGGATGGCCGAGATCGGCACGCCCTTGGGGTCGTCGTACTCGGTGGCCAGGATCGGGCACTGGGTGATCGGGGTGCAGAACCGGCTGTTGGGGTGGCTGCTGGGCTCGTCGGAGTCCGGCGTCCAGTCGCGGCCCTTCCAGTCGGTCAGGTGGGCCGGCGGCTCGTCGGTCATGCCCTCCCACCAGACGTCGCCGTCGTCGGTGAGCGCGACGTTGGTGAACACCGAGTTGCCCTGGTCGATCGCCCGCATCGCGTTGGGGTTGGTGTCCCAGCCGGTGCCCGGGGCGACCCCGAACAGGCCGAACTCCGGGTTCAGCGCGTAGAGGCGGCCGTCCTCGCCGAACCGCATCCAGGCGATGTCGTCGCCGAGGGTCTCGACCTTCCACCCGGGGATGGTCGGCTCGAGCATGGCCAGGTTGGTCTTGCCGCAGGCGCTGGGGAACGCGGCGGCGATGTAGTGGACCTTCCCCTCGGGGTTGGTCAGCTTGAGGATCAGCATGTGCTCGGCCAGCCAGCCCTCGTCGCGGGCCATGGCCGAGGCGATGCGCAGCGAGTAGCACTTCTTGCCCAGCAGGGCGTTGCCGCCGTAGCCCGAGCCGTAGGACCAGATCATCCGCTCCTCGGGGAACTGGACGATGTACTTGGTCTCGCTGCAGGGCCACGGGACGTCGGCCTGGCCCTCGTCCAGCGGGGCACCGAGGGAGTGCATGGCCGGCACGAAGGGGCGGTCGGTGCCCATGGCCTCGAGCGCCGCGGTGCCGATGCGGGCCATGACCCGCATGGAGACGACCACGTACTCGGAGTCGGTGAGCTCGACGCCGAACATCGGCGCCTCGGCCTCGATCGGGCCCATGCAGAAGGGGATGACGTACATCGTCCGGCCGCGCATGCACCCGCGGTACAGCTCGGTCATGACGGCCTTCATCTCGGCCGGTTCCATCCAGTTGTTGGTGGGACCGGCGTCGGCCTCGTCGACCGAGCAGATGTAGGTGCGGTCCTCGACCCGGGCGACGTCGCTGGGGTCGGACTGGGCCAGGAAGCTGTTCGGCTTGGCGGCCAGCCGGGTGAAGGTGCCCGCGTCGACCAGCTGGTCGGTGAGCCGGGCGTACTCGGCGTCGCTGCCGTCCACCCACACCACGCGGTCCGGGGTCGTCAGCTCCGCCATCTCGGCCACCCAGGCCAGCAGCCGGGTGTGGGTGGTGGGGGCGTTCTCCAGACCGGGGGTGGCCACGGACGTCACAGGGCGTCTCCATCCTCTGTTCCCGTCGGCGCGGAGCTCGCGCCGGCGGTGGTGCGTCGCAGCCGCTCGGCGGATGCGATCTGTGGAGGCTAGCGCCGCGACGGGGGCTCCGACAGCCGAAACGGGTGAGACGTATCTGACGTCTACCCGTTGGTAATACGTCTGGGACGTCTACGGGTCGGCACGGGTCGGTTCGGAGCTCCCCGGGCCGGGCAGGACACGCCCATGACCGTCACCGATCCCGACGTCCCGGACCCCGCGAACGACCCCCGCACCCTGCAGGCCGACCCCGGCGCAGCCGGTCAGGGCGCCGACCTGGCCTCCACCGAGGACGACCCCGAGGCCGCCGGCACCGACGAGCCCGACGTCGCCGACGACCCCGCCGGCGCACCCGACGAGCAGCTCACCGAGCAGCAGCCCTGACCCGGCCGTCCCGCGCACCGGCCCTCAGGGTCGGGCGCGGGCGGCGAGTGCCGCCAGGGCGGCGGCGACCTCGGCCGGTGCCTCCAGCGCGGTGAGGTGGCCCGACCCCGGGACGACGACGGCCTCGGCGTCCGGGCGCAGTGCCCGCAGCGCGGTCAGCCGCTCCGCCGGCGGGGTGGGCCCGTCCAGCTCGCCGAACAGCAGCAGCACCGGACCCGGGAAGTCGCGGACCGCGACGGAGGTGTCCGGGCGGGCGGCCAGCGCGCGGCACACCCAGGCGACCCCGGCGGGGTCCATCGAGCGGATGACCGACTCCACCCGGCCGGCCAGCTCCGGCCCCGCGTGCGGACCCAGGCCCTCGGCGACCGAGTCGAGCACCACCTCGATGCCGCGCTGCTCCAGGTCGTCGGCGGCGCGGCGGCGGTCGGCGGGCACGTCGGGCGGACCGACCTCGGTGGTGGTGTCGCACAGCGCCAGCGCGGCGACCCGCCCCGGCGCCCGGCCGGCGAGCATCGCCGCGACGTAGCCGCCGGTCGACAGCCCGGCGACCACGGCCCGGTCCAGGCCCAGCTCGTCGAGCAGCGCCAGCACGCCGTCGACGGCGAGCTCCAGCGACGGATCCCCGGCGGTCGGCGAGCCCAGGCCGGGCAGGTCCACCGCGATCGGCCGCAGCGGGGCCGGCAGCGACGCGGCGACGTCGTCCCACAGCCGGTGGTCCAGCGGGAACGCCGGCAGCAGGACGACGGCCGGGCCGGTGCGGTCGGGGAACGGGTCGGCGTGCCGGAGGGCGGGGCCGGGAGCCGGGGACTGGGTCATCGCCCTCCCCTACCCCGGCTTCAGAACCGGAAGCGGCCGACCTCGTAGGGGTAGCGCACCACGACGTCGCCCATGGAGACCTTGCCGCGCACGACCAGGTGCAACCGGCCCGGCTGCGGACCGCCCGGCACCTTGCTCTTCACGCTGCCCAACCCGACCACCACGCCGTCCACGTCGGCGGTCGCGCCGTCGGGCAGGAGCAGCCGGGCCGTGCCGGCGCCCAGCTTCAGCCGCACCTCGACCACCTGCTGCGGCACCACCGCGCGGGAGAAGTCCAGGACCGCGTCGCCCATGGTGCTCTGCACCTCGAACACCGGGGGCACCTGCCACCCACCGGTGCGTTTGACGTCGCCGACGGTGGACTTGAGCACCACCGGCGCCGGGCCCTCCGGCGGCGCCGGCTGCCACACCGCCGGGGCGCCGGGCCGGGCGGCGAGGCCGGTCGGGTGCTCCGGGGGCAGGTCGGCCAGCGGGGGCTCGAGGTCGTCGGCGTAGAGCGCCGCGTAGACCTGGCCCAACCGCTCGTCGAGCTCGGCGAAGGTGATCCGGCCCTCGGCCATGGCGGTGTGCAGGCGCTGGGCGGCGTGCTCCCGGTCGGCGTCGGAGATCCGGTACCGGCGCGGCTCCTCCATGCCCCGACCCTAGGTCACCGGGGCGTCAGGTCACACGCTGCAGCTGTCGCCCTCGCAGCCGGCGGCCGGGGGCACGGTGGCCAGCGGGTGGCTGTCGGCCCAGGCGCGGTCCAGCAGCTGCAGCAGCACGTCGGGGTCCTGGGCACCGGAGGCGCCGTAGGTGCGGTCGACGACGAAGAACGGCACCCCGGTGGCACCTAGCGCGCGGGCGGTGGCGATGTCCTCCTCGACGGCGGGGAGGTACCGGCGGTCGGTCAGCGCGGCCCGGGCCTCCTCGGCGTCCAGGCCGACCTCGGTGCCCAGCTGCACCAGCGAGTCGACGTCGAACACCGACGTGGACTGCTCGAAGTGCGCGTGCAGCAGCCGCTCCTTGAGCTCGCCCTGCAGCCCGCGCTCGGCGGCCAGGTGCAGCAGCTGGTGGGCCAGCAGGGTGTTGCCGGCGACCCCGTTGGCCAGGTCGTAGTGCAGCCCCTCGCGGAGGGCGAGGGCGTCCATCGAGGTCATCTGCTCGCGCATCTGCTCCTCGGTGCGGCCGTACTTGCGGGCGAGCGCGGGCAGCGTCGGGTGCACGTCGCCCTCGGCGACGGACGGGTCGAGCTGGAAGCTGCGCCAGGTCACCTCGACGGCGTCGGCGTGCTCGAACCGGGCCAGCGCGGTCTCGAACCGGCGCTTGCCGATGTAGCACCACGGGCAGACGACGTCGGACCAGATCTCCACCTTCACGTGCGCGCCAACAGCTCTTCCCCGCGCGGTGTTCCCGGGCCAGGATCGGGAGGGTGTTCGACCACCTGGGCATCCCCTGCGCCGACCCCGAGGCCGCGCTGGCCTTCTACCTGACCGCGTTCGCGCCGCTGGGGTTCCGGGAGGCGATGCGCTTCCCGACCCCGGCCGGCCCGGTCATCGGCCTCGCGGACGGCGACGGCCCACCGCACTTCTGGCTCTCCCCGCACGGCGGCGCCACCGCCGGGGAGGTCCACCTGGCCTTCGCCGCCCCGGACCGGGCCGCGGTGGACGCCGTGCACGCCGCCGCGGTGGCCGCCGGGTTCGAGGTGCTGCACGCACCGCGGGTCTTCCCGGAGTACCACCCCGGCTACTACGGCACGTTCCTGCGCGACCCCGACGGCAACAACGCCGAGGCCGTGCACCACACGGTCGGCTAGAGCCGGCCCAGCAGCGCCAGCAGGCCGACCACCAGACCGGCGACCACCAGCAGGGCGACGGTGACCCCGGCGACCCAGAGGCCGATCTTCGCGTCCCGCGGGAGCGACTCGTCCCAGCCCTGCTCGCGGGCGGCCCAGCGGACCAGCTCCCGGCCCTCGCCGAGGCGGAAGTCCCACCCGGCGGCGACCCCGAGGGTGCCGTCGTCGCGCAGGCCGTACTCGCGGCCCTTCTGGAAGCCGATGGCCCGGCCGGAGGTCATCTCGGCCGTGCCGCGCAGCACGAACCGCGGCTGCCCGCCGCCGAGCTCCACCCCGGCCTGCCAGTCCAGGTCGAAGGTCCGGTCGTTCACCGTGAACCGCTTCGCCGCCTCGTCCAGGCGGACCTGGTGGGTGACGGTCTTGCGCAGCCCGTTGCGGAAGGCCAGCGTCGTCCACTGCGCGTCGACGGCGTCCAGGACGACGTCGAAACCGCCCTCGGCCGGGACGACGGTGTACGGGCTGGACCCGGCCAGCTGGTGCACGCGCGAGGCGAACGCCCAGCCGGCCGAGCCCGGGGTCGGACCGGTCAGCGGACGCCGACCAGGTCGACGACGAAGACCAGGGTCGCGCCGGGCTTGATGACCCCGCCCGCGCCGCGGTCGCCGTAGGCCTTGTGCGCGGGGATGGTCAGCCGGCGGCGGCCGCCGACCTTCATGCCGGCGATGCCCTCGTCCCAGCCGGCGATGACCATGCCGACGCCCAGCCGGAACTCCAGCGGGTCGCCGCGGTCCCAGGAGGCGTCGAACTGCTCGCCGCCCTCGTGGGTCACCCCGACGTAGTGCGCGGAGACCAGGCTGCCGGAGGTGGCCTCGGCGCCGTCGCCGACGGTGATGTCCTCGATCACCAGGTCGGCGGGGGCCGGACCGGTCGGCGGCTCGACGTCGGGGCGGGTCAGCTCGGCCACGGGGGCCTCCTCGTGCACGGAGCCGGGCGGGTCCCGGCGTTCGCCGACCACCCAACCAGACCGCTCAGCGCAGCGCGGGCTCGCGGTCGAGCGGTACCACCTGGGCGACGACGGCGGTGACGGCGGCGCGCAGGTCGGCGGCGGCACCGGCCTCCCCGGCGAGCTGGCGCACCAGCGCCTGCTGGAACAGGCCGTCGAACAGGGCGTACATGACCGACGGGGTGACCAGCGGCGTGGTGCCCACGAGCTCGGCGAACCGGGTCACCACCCGCCAGACCATGCGCTCGAGGCTGGCGTCGATGGCCGCGACGTCGGCCCGGAAGGTCTCCTCGAACATCGACTGGTTGCGCAGGTCGTACCAGAGCCGGTGCATCTGCGGCTCCTCGACCAGGGTCTGCGCCAGCTTGTCCAGGAACCCCTCCTGCAGCTGCGCCGGGGTGGTCGCGGTCGCCACGACCTGGTCGTAGCGGGTCACGCAGATCGCCTTGTACTCGCGCACGCAGTGCGTGATCAGGTCGACCTTGTCCCGGAAGTAGTAGTGCAGGACGCCGTGGCTGAACTCGGAGTTCTGGGCGATCTCGCGCAGGCTCGTGCGGGCGTAGCCCAGCTCGGCCAGCGTCCGCAGCGTCGCCGCGGCCAGCTCGGCCCGCCGCGCCGCGAACTTGTCCACCCGCTCGGTCATCCCGCCTCCCTCCGTGGTCCGGCCGAGGGTAGCCCGACGACCGATTCCTTGACGATCGTCCAAGAAACTCTTGACAGTCGTCAAGACACCTGGCGAGCATGGCCCACGTCACAGCACGACCGCCGGCCAGCGTGGGCCGGGGCGTGGGTGGCGCGACGACACGGAGGTTGGTCGATGTCCGTCTTCGACCTCGCAGGAGGCAAGGCACTCGTCACGGGGGGTGCGCGCGGTCTGGGGCAGGGCATGGCCGAGGCGCTCGCCCGGCACGGCGCGTCGGTGGTCATCGCCGACCTGCTGGACTCCGACGGCAAGGCCGTCGCCGAGCAGATCGCCGAGGCCCACGGCGTCACCACCGGGTTCGTGCACCTGGACGTCACCGACGAGGCCAGCTGGGAGGCCGGCACCGCCGAGGCCGCCGCGCTGCTCGGCGGGCTGGACGTGCTGGTCAACAACGCCGGCGTCGAGATCTCCGCGCTGATCAGCGAGTTCCGCCCCGAGGACCTGCGCACCATGCTCGAGGTCAACGTGCTGGGCACCGCGCTGGGCATCAAGCACGGCCTGCGCGCGATGCGCCCCGGCGGCGTCGCCGGGTCCGGCGGCTCGATCGTCAACATCTCCTCGGTCGCGGCGACCATCGCCTTCCCCGGCATCTCCGGGTACTCGGCCACCAAGTCCGCCGTCGACCGGCTCACCCGGGTCGCGGCCGCCGAGTCGGGCAAGCTCGGCTACGGGGTGCGGGTCAACTGCGTGTACCCCGGCCTGGTCCCCACCACGATGGGCAACCAGCTCGCCGTGGACATGGCCGAGCTCGGCCTGTTCCCCTCGGTCGAGGAGGCCGTGGGCACCGTGATCGCCCTGACGCCGTCCGGCCGGCTGGGCGAGGTCGCCGACATGGCCGACGCCGTGGTCTTCCTGGCCTCGGACGCCGCCCGGTTCGTCAACGGCGCGGGCCTGCCCGTGGACGGCGGGATGGGCTCGTGACCGCCGCGACCGACAGCACCCCCAAGCCCAAGCCCGTCGTCGTCTACGGCGCCTCGGGGTACACCGGCCGGCTGGTCTGCGAGTACCTGCGCGAGCTCGGCGTCCCCTTCGTCGCCGCCGGCCGCGACGCCGCCCGGGTCCGCGAGGTGGTCGAGAAGATCCCCGGCATCGAGACCGCCTCCTACGAGGTGGTCGAGGTCGAGCACACCGTCGAGGCGCTCACCGAGCTGTTCCGCGGCGCGCAGGTGGTCTGCAACATGGTCGGGCCGTTCATCAACCTGGGCCCGCAGGTGGTCGACGCCTGCCTGGCCGCCGGCGCGCACTACCTGGACACCACCGGCGAGCAGGACTGGGTGCTGGAGTGCCAGCAGCGCTGGGGCACCGAGTTCGCCGAGGCCGGGCTGCTGCTCTCCCCCGGCATCGCGCAGATGTACACGACCGGCGAGATCGCGATCAACATCGCGCTGGAGACCCCGGGCCTGGACACCCTCGACGTCCTGGTGCTGTGGAAGGGCTTCCCGACCACCGCCTCCACCGAGACCATCTTCACCATCCTCAAGGCGGACTGGTTCCACCTGCAGGAGAACCAGTACGTGCAGTTCGAGCCGACCACCACGTTCGACGTCGTCGTGCCCGGCAGCCACGAGCTGGCGCTGGCCGTGCCGTGGGGCGGCACCTCGCACCCGGTCTGGTTCAAGGACGACCCGCGGGTGTCGACGGTCAAGGTCGCCGGCGGTGTCATGAACAAGCCGGTCATGGAGGCCGTCGTGGCCACCACCGCGATGGTCGAGAGCGAGATCAAGACCCTGCCCCGCGACCAGTGGGACGAGAAGCTCGCCGAGATCGCCAAGGCGTGGAGCGCCGGGATGCCGCCGCGGGAGAACCCGCGGCTGAACACCTCGATCGACTCGGTCCACGCCTCGGGTCCGCTGGGTCGCAAGCACGTGGTCATCCACGGCAACAGCAACTACAAGCAGACCGGGCTGCTCCAGGCCTGGGCCGCGATGTCGCTGCTGCAGCAGAAGCCGCTGCGGGCCGGGTTCGCCTCGGGCTGCCAGGCGTTCGGCCACCGACAGCTGCTCGGGGTGCTGCGCCAGTTCGGCCTGGTGCTGGACCCGGTCGTCACCGAGCACCGCTGATGTCGCTGACCTCTGCGGGCCTGACGTCGTGGCTGGACAAGGGCGCCTCCCTCGGTCGGGACGCCCCGTGCCTGACCGCCGGGGACACCACCTACAGCTACGGCGACGTCCAGGAGGTCAGCTGGCAGGTCGCCCGGGCGCTCGCGCGCTCGGGCGTCCTGCCCGGCCAGAGCGTGGCGGTGCTGTCCGCCAACGACCCGGTGGCGTTCTCCTGCGTGTTCGGCATCGCCCGAGCCGCGGCGGTCTGGGCACCGGTCAACCCGCGCAACCAGGCCGCGGAGAACCAGGAGCTGCTGGACCTCTTCGGCTGCACGGCGCTGCTGTACCAGGCCGCGTTCGCCCCGCTGGTGGCGCAGATCCGCCACCAGCTGCCCGCGCTGACCACGCTGGTCTGCCTGGACGCCCCCGACGGCGACGTGCCCTCGCTGGCGCTGTGGCTGGCCGACGTCCCGGCCGAGCCGGTCGAGGTCGAGCCGGTGGACGACGTGGTGATGGTGGTCGGCACCGGCGGGACGACGGGGCGCCCCAAGGGCGTGCTGCTGACCTCGCGGTCCATCGAGACGATGTCGGCGATCACGCTGATGAGCTATCCGTTCGCCGGGCGACCGGTCTACCTGGCGCTGGCCCCGCTGACCCACGCCGCCGGGGTGCTCTGCTTCCCGGTGATGGCGCTGGGCGGGCACGTCGTCGTCCTGCCCAAGCCCGTGCTGGACGACTTCCTGGACGCCGTCCCCCGGCACCGGGTGACCCACACGTTCCTGCCGCCGACGCTGGTCTACCTGCTGCTGGACCACGCCCGGCTGGACGCCACGGACCTGTCGTCGCTGCAGTGCTTCTGGTACGGCGCGGCGCCGATCTCGGCGGCCCGGCTGGCCGAGGCGCTGCAGCGGATCGGGCCGATGGCGCAGCTGTTCGGCCAGTCCGAGGCGCCGATGATGATCTCCACGATGGCCCCGGCCGACCACTTCCGGCCCGACGGCGGCGTGGCGGTCGAGCGGCTCACCTCCGCCGGGCGCCCCTCGCCGCTGGTCACCGTGGCGATCATGGCCGAGGACGGCACGCTGCTGCCGACCGGCGAGCGCGGGGAGGTCGTCGTCCGCAGCTCGCTGGTGATGGCCGGCTACCTGGGCGACCCCGCGGCCACCGCGGCGGCCGGCGCGCACGGCTGGCACCACACCGGCGACATCGGCTACCTGGACGCCGAGAACTGGCTGTACGTCGTCGACCGGGCCAAGGACATGATCATCACCGGCGGCTTCAACGTGTACTCCGCCGAGGTCGAGAACGCCCTCATGGCCCACCCGGACGTCGCCGACTGCGCGGTGATCGGCGTCCCGGACGAGAAGTGGGGCGAGCGGGTGGTCGCCGTCGTCCTGGCCCGGCCCGGGGCCGTGCTCGACCCGGCCGCGGTGATCGCCTCGGTCAAGGAGCGGATCGGCAGCGTGAAGGCACCCAAGGAGGTGCTGGTGTGGGCCGACCTGCCGCGCTCCACGGTCGGCAAGGTGCTCAAGACCGACGTCCGGGCGACGGTGCTGGGCACCCCATGACCGCCGCCCGGGCCGTGCTGATCCCGGCCCGGGCGGCTCGACCACCCGGGGGTCGTCGGGGGCAGCGACGACCCCCGGGGTCCTCCGGTGAACGCTGCGTTACGTCTGCCGCACCCTCCTTGCCCGCCGCCGGCCGGCAGGTTTGCATCAGGTCAGAGCCGCGGCAGCTGCCGTGCGGCCCTCCCTCCCGGGGGACACCATGACCACCCTGACCGAGCTCGACCGCGAGGCCCGCATGGGTGCACCCGGCACGCTCACCACCGACCGCGAGGTCCGGCAGATCTCCCTGGCCGACTTCGGGGCCCGCCGCGCGGAGATCACCGCCCAGCTGTGGGCCGCCGCCACCGACATCGGCTTCTTCCAGGTGGTCGACCACGGCATCTCCCCCACCGAGGTGGATGCCGCCTTCGCCGCCTCGCAGGCGTTCTTCGCCCTGCCCGCGGAGGTCAAGGCGAAGTACCCGCTGCAGAAGGGCCTCAACTCCGGCTACGAGTTCAAGTCGCAGGTGCGCCCGTCGGTGGGCACCGCCGACCAGAAGGAGTCCTTCCAGCTCACCCGGCCGCACATGGCCGGTCTGTGGCCGACCGACGACCAGGTCGAGGGCTTCCGGGAGACCCTGCTGGCCTTCGAGGCGCACTGCCGCGAGGTGGCGATGGCGGTGCTGTCCTGCTTCGCCGACGTGCTCGGCCTGCCGAGGGACTTCTTCGCCGCCCGGCACGACCCGGCCAACCCGCAGTACCAGTCCACGCTGCGGCTGATCCACTACATGGCCTTCCCCGACGAGCTGCTCGACGTCCCGGGGACCTGGCGGGCCGGTGCGCACACCGACTTCGACTGCCTGACCCTGCTCTTCCAGCGGGAGGGCCAGGCCGGGCTGCAGGTGCTGCCCGGCACCGAGGCGGTGGCACCGTCGGCCGAGGGCTACGCGTGGACGCCGGTCCCCGCCACCGACGACGCGATCACCTGCAACGTCGGGGACATGCTCATGCGCTGGAGCGACGACCGGCTGCCCTCGAACTTCCACCGGGTCTCCGCGCCGGCCCGGGGCGAGTCCACCGACCCGCGCTACTCGATCGCCTTCTTCGCCCAGGCGGACAAGGACGCGGTGATCGAGCCGCCGGCCGGCAGCCACGAGCCGATCACCGCCGGGGAGTTCCTGCTGCAGCGGATCCGGGCCAACTTCCGGGCCTGACCGCCGGTCGCAGCCGGGCCCGTCCCGGTCCGGCTGCGACGATCGCGGGGTGCACCCCTCGACGGCGGTCCGGCGGCCGACCCGGACCACGGGCCGCTGGACGGCGGGGGCAGCCGCTCTCGGCGCGGTGGTCGGGGTGGCGGCCAAGGTCGCCGACGCCGTCGGGCCGGGCTGGCTGGCCGACCTCGGGTCCTACCCGGCCGCCTGGGTGCTGGCGGTCGCGCTGCTCGGCGTCCGCGCGCCGTCCACCCGGGCCGCCGGGGTCGGTGCGGCGGCGTTCTTCGCGGTGATGAGCGTGGCCTACTACGCGTGGGCGGTCGTCGTCCTGGGGTTCGGGCTGCGCGCCAACGCCGTGCTGCTGGCGGCCTGGCTGGTGCTGTCGGTGACCGCGGTGCCGCTGTTCGCGGTGGCCGTGCGCTGGGCGGCGACCCGACGGGGAGCGCTGCCCGCGGTCCTGCTCGCCGGGGCCGGGGCGCTCGCGGTGGCCGACGGCACCGTCGCGCAGCTGTGGCTGGCCGCGGTCGGTGAGCTGCCGGCCGGGACCCCGCTGCACCCGGTGCAGGCCGTCGCCGGGGTGCTCGTCGCGCTGGTCGTGGCCGGCGCGCTGCCGCGGCACGGCCGGACCCGGGCGGTGGCGCTGGTGCTGCTGGTGCCCGCGGCCTGGGTCGCGGCGGCCGGCCTCCAGGTGCTGGCCGGCCTGCTGCCCGGCTGACCCCGGACGCCGGACGGCCCGGCGCCCCTGTCGGGGAGCCGGGCCGTGCGGTGCCGTGCCGTGCTGTGGGTCAGTCGCCCAGACCGGCGCGGTCGACCTTGCGGTGGAAGCGCATGCCGGCCAGGCCACCGAGCATCGAGCCGACCAGCGCGACGGCGGCGACGAGCAGCGCGACGACGATCGCCGTGGTGGTCAGGTCGCCCTCGTTGACGGGCAGCCGGGGGAAGGCGTTGAGCTGGCCCAGGACGTCGTACTGGTCACCGGCGACGGCGGCCAGCACGGCCACCACGACGGCGATGACGACGGCCCAGCCGAAGACGGCGATGCCCTGGCGGATGCCGTGGAAGCGGGCCATGCGGCCGGCGACGTAGCCACCGCTGTAGTAGGCCAGGAAGAGGATCACCAGCAGCGCGATGCCGCCGCCCAGCCCGACCGACGACGGGTCGGCGCTGGCCTGGTCGGCCGCCTCGGCGAGGGAGGTGTCGGTGGCCAGGCCGACGGCGGTGCCGGCGGCGGCCACGAGGGCCACGAGCAGCACCGACATGCCGGTGGCGGTCAGCCAGCCGAAGAAGGCGGAGCCGATCTTCACACCGCCGGCGCGGCTCTTCTCGGCGGCGACGACGTCGTGCCGGCTGGGGGTCACGACGGTGGGCTCACCGGCGGCGTGCGCCGCGGCGGGGCGGGTCTCGGGGTCGAGCGACACGAGGTCTCCTGGTGGGTTCGTCCGCGGGTGCGGGGGTGGTGGGTGCCGCACCTCACGGCGAGGGCGAGCTGTGCGAGGCCGGACCGGGGGGCTGATCAGCCCCCCGGCCCTACCGGCCCCGTCCCGAGGCTCGTCCCGAGCGTGCTCGGGATGAGGAGGACGGGGTCCTTCGATTACTTGAAGACGTCCTTGACCTTCTCGCCGGCCTGCTTGGTGTTGCCGGCGGCCTGGTCGCGCTGGCCCTCGGCCTGCAGCTCCTCGTTGCCGGTGGCCTTGCCCACGGCCTCCTTGGCGTCGCCGACGAGCTCCTCGGCCTTGTTCTTGATCTTGTCCATGGCGCTCATGTCTGAACTCCTCGTCGTCGGGCGCCGGAGCGCCGCGGGGGTCACGGACGATGGATCGCCCGCCATCCGGTCGACCACCACCGTTCCTACGGCGTAAGTCGAACCGGACATCCCGTCATTACGCCGTAAGACGCCCTGGCAAACCTGGTGCACGCGGACTACTTCGTTCCGTCACCCGATCGGGGGCCGACATGCCGGGGCCGACACGCGGTGCCAAGCTCAGATGGACGACGACCCGTGATCGACAGGAGGACCGTGCCACCGCGCCCACCCGGCCCCACCGACGAGGAACCGCTGCGGGAGGGCGCGGTCGTCGCGGGCGGGATCGAGCCCCCCGACCACCCGGACGACCCCGACCTGCCCGAGAACCGCGGGCTGCGGGCCGCCGAGGACGCGGTGGGACCGCCGGACCTGGGCACCCGGGTACCGCTGGACCGGGCCCGGATCATCGACGGCGCGATCGCGTTCGTCGACGCGCACGGCCTGCCGATGCTCACCATGCGCCGGCTCGGGGCCGCGCTGGGCGTCGAGGCCATGAGCCTCTACCGCTACGTCCCCGGTCGCGAGGACCTGCTCGACGGGGTGGTGGACACCGTCGTCGACGAGCTGTTCGCCGACCCGGACGTGCTCCTCGAGCCCGAGCACGGCTGGCAGGACTACCTGCAGCGCCTGGCGCACGGGGTGCGGCGGATCGCCCTCACCCACCCGGCGCTGTTCCCGCTGGTCGCCACCCGGCCGCCGTCGGCGCCCTGGGTGCGCCCCCCGCTGCGCAGCCTGAAGTGGGTGGAGTCGCTGCTGCGGGCGCTGCACACCAACGGGTTCTCCAGCGTGCAGGCGGTGGTGGCCTACCGGGCCTACACCAGCTTCCTGCTGGGCCACCTGCTCCTCGAGGTCGCCCAGCGCGGGGTGGCGATCAACGCCATCGACGACCCGGACGGCTCCCCCACCGCGAACCCCATGGACCTCGTGGAGTTCCCGCTGATCTCCGAGCTGCAGCCGCTGCTGTCGCTGGACGAGACGCTGACCGAGTTCGAGGAGTCCCTGGAGAGCCTGCTCGACCGGCTGCAGACGATGCTCGACACCGGCGCCCACCACCTGCCCCCGGTCACCGCCGACCCCCAGGTCGACGTCGACCTGCCCCAGACCGGCATCTGAGCCGGCGCCACGAGTTCCGCACCGACCGGTTCCGCCTGGGGGTCACCCGGGTAG
The DNA here is from genome assembly GCF_037083865.1 of Klenkia terrae. Taxonomy (NCBI): domain Bacteria; kingdom Bacillati; phylum Actinomycetota; class Actinomycetes; order Geodermatophilales; family Geodermatophilaceae; genus Klenkia; species Klenkia terrae. The sequence continues at coordinate 19,101 of NZ_JBAPLV010000041.1, forward strand.
GTGGCGGTGCATGAGCCTGCTCGGATTCCTCGACCGCGTCGCCGACAGCCCCGCCCTGGACGGCGTCGACCGCCCTGCCCGCACCGCCGTCGCGAAGGTCCTGCGGCCCACCGCCGTCAAGGACGCACTGCACGGCACCTGGCTGGGGCATCCGCTGCACCCGGTCCTCGCCCAGGTGCCCGTCGGCAGCTGGATCTCCGCCGGCGTGCTGGACGCCGTCCCCCGGTTGCGGCCGGCCGCCGCGGTGCTGATCGGCACCGGGGTGGCCGCCGCCGTCCCGACCGCGCTGGCCGGGGCCGCCGACTGGTCGGAGCAGGAGGTGGGCGTCCGCCGCGTCGGCGTGCTGCACGCGGTGCTCAACAGCGCCGCCCTCGGGCTCTACGTCGGGTCGCTGGTGGCCCGCGGGCGCGGCGCCGGCACGGCCGGCCGGGTGCTCGCCTACGCCGGACTGGCGCTGGCGAGCGGGTCGGCCGCGGTCGGCGGCCACATGAGCTACGCGCAGAGCTCCGGGGCCTCCCACTCCGCCGCGGCCGCCCGCTCGCTGACCCACGAGTGGGTCGACCTCGGTCCGCTGGACGACCTGCCCGACGGCCGGCCGGTGCAGCGCGCCGGGGAGGGCCAGGGCGAGCCCGTGCCGCTGGCCGTCGTGCGCCGCGGCACCCGGGTCGACGTGTTCCTCGACGCCTGCTCGCACCTGGGTGGCCCGCTCTCCCAGGGCGAGGTGACCCGGGTGGGGAGCCGCGACTGCCTGGTCTGCCCGTGGCACGACTCCGCGTTCGACCTCGACCTCGGCCAGCCCCGGCGCGGGCCGGCCGCGGTGCCGCAGGAGAAGCTCGCCGTCCGGGTCGAGGCCGGTCGGGTGCAGGCGCGGCTGCGCGGCCGGCACACCGGCGAGGACTGACCGGGCGGGTCAGCCGGCGCGGAGCCGGGCCGCCTGCCGGGTCAGGTGGTCCCGCTCCGCGGCGTCCACGGCCAGGGCCGCGGCCTGCACGTAGAGCTCCGTCGCACGCGGCAGGTCGCCGTCCTGCTCGACCAGGTAGGCCTCGACGGCGGTCCACCGCGGCACGGTCGCCGGGACGGCGGCCAGCGCGGCGAGGCCGGCCCGGGGGCCGTCGGCCTCGCCGACCGCGACCGCCCGGTTCAGCGCGACGACCGGGCTCCCCGCGGTGAGCCGCAGCAGCTCGTCGTACCACTCGACCACCTGCACCCAGTCGGTCTCCTCGGCCGTCGGGGCGTCGGCGTGCAGGGCGGCCACCGCGGCCTGCGCCTGGTACTCGCCCAGCCGGTCCCGGGCCAGCGCGGCCTGCAGGATGCCGGTGCCCTCGGTGACCATGTCCCGGTCCCAGCGGCTGCGGTCCTGCCGGGCCAGCGGCACCAGGCTGCCGTCGGGGGCGGTCCGGGCACCCCGGCGGGCGTGGTGCAGCAGCATCAGCGCGAGCAGCCCGGCCACCTCCGGGTGGTCGACGGCCGCACGCAGCTGCCGGGTCAGCCGGATGGCCTCCGCCGCCAGGTCGACGTCGCCCGAGTACCCCTCGTTGAAGACCAGGTAGAGCACCCGCAGGACGACGCCGACGTCACCGGGGCGGTCCAGGCGGACGCCGGCGACGGTGCGCTTGGCCCGGCTGATCCGCTGGGCCATCGTCGCCTCGGGCACCAGGTAGGCCGCGGCGATCTGCCGGGTGGTCAACCCGCCGACCGCCCGCAGGGTGAGCGCGACCGCCGCCGACGGCGACAGCGACGGGTGCGCGCACAGGGCGTACAGCTGCAGCGTGTCGTCGGTGCCCGGCACCGGCCCGGGCTCCGGCTCCTGCTCCGCCACGGCCTCCTCCCGGCGCCGCCGGGCCACGTCGGACCGGGTGGCGTCGAGGAACCGGCGCCACGCCACGGTCACCAGCCACGCCCGGGGCTCGCGCGGCGGGTCGGCCGGCCAGACGCGCAGCGCCTCGACCAGCGCCTCCTGCACGGCGTCCTCGGCCATCGCGAAGTCGGCCCCGCGGCGGACGAGGACGCCGATCACCTGCGGCACGAGCGCCCGGACGTCGTCGATCACTCGGTGATCGTGGCCGGGACGCCGTAGAAAGGCCGGACCTCCAGCCACTCGTGGATCGGCCGGCCGCCGGCACCCGGGGCGGCCGACAGCTCGCCGGCCAGCTCCACCGCCCGCTCCCAGGTGTCCACGTCGATGACCATCCAGCCGGCGATCAGGTCCTTGGTCTCGGCGAAGGGGCCGTCGACGACCGGCGGCCGGCCCTCGCCGTCGTGGCGGACCCAGGCCCCGGTGGGGGCCAGCGCCTGGCCGTCGACGAACTCCCCGTCGGCCTGCAACCGGGTCGCGAAGTCGTCCATGAACTGCATGTGCGCCGAGACCTCCTCGGGCGTCCAGCGGTCCATCGACACGTCGTTCACCGGGCTCGGCGCGCCGCGGTAGTGCTTGAGCAGCAGGTACTTGGCCATCTCGGTCTCCTCGTCGTCGGGCGGCCCATCCTGGCCGCTCCACCCGGGGGACGGAACCGGTGCGCGGTTCTCGACACCGGACCGGGGACCGGGGTCAGGGATCGCCCAGCAGCGACCAGACGTAGTGCACCGTCCGCAGGTCGGTCCCGGGTCCCTCGTGCTCGCGGGACACCTGCTCGAACCGCTGCCAGACCGCGGCGACCTCGGCCCGCAGCGCGCGCTGCTCGTCCCGGGTGAGCCGCAGCCGGCCCATGCCCAGGGCCATCTCGGTGTCGTCCCCGGCCCTGCCCTCCTCGGCCCGGCGCTCGAGCGTGCCCAGCACCCGCGAGCGCAGCGGCGAGAGATAGGTGTCGACCAGGGCCACCCGGCCGGCCGGGTCGTCGAAGGCGCTGAGCACGATGTCGTAGACGTGCGCCGGGGCCTCCCAGCGGCGCTCGCGGGCGTCGGGGCCGGGCTCCGCGCGCCGGACCAGGCCCACCCGTTCCAGCTCGCGCAGGTGGTAGCTCATCGAGCTCGGGCTCACCCGGGTGAAGACGGCGAGCTGGGTGGGCGTCATCGGCCGCTGCAGGGCGAACAGCTCCTCGAAGGCGATGAAGCGGACGGAGGAGGAGAGCACCCGCAGCTGGGCGACGTCCCGGATGACCAGCGTCTCGGCCTTGTCGGTCATGCGCCCCCCTGCCTCGCCGGGTCCGGCTCGCGGTCGTCCTGGGTCCTCCGTCGTCCACAGCGAATCAGGTCCCCGCCGGTCGGCGCCAGGCCGGTCCGGCTCACGGCGTCCCGCCCAGGGCCGCCCGGGCGGTGCGGCGCACGGCGTCGGCGACCCGGTCGAGGCCGGGCGAGCGCAGCTTCCACTGCTGCCAGCACAGCACGACGTCGACGGCACCGGCCGGGTCGAGGACCACCAGGCCGTCGTCCGGCCCGGTCTGCAGGTCGGGCAGCATCCCCCAGCCCATGCCGAGCCGGACGGCGGCCAGGTAGTCGGCACTGGAGGGCACGTGGTGCACCGGCGGCGCGGGGCGGTCGTGGGTGCGCCGGCGCAGGTAGGCGTCCTGCAGGTCGTCGGTGCGGTCGAAGGCCACCGTCGGGGCGCGCCGCAGCTCGGCCGGGGTGGCCCCGGCGGGGAACCACCGCTCGACGAAGGCCCGGGTGGCCCGCGGGCGGTAGGTCATCGCCCCCAGCCGCTCGACCGAGCACCCCGGCACCGGCTCGGGGTCGGCGGTCACCGCGGCCATCACCGTGCCCTCGCGCAGCAGCCCCGAGGTCATCGTCTGGTCGGCCACCCGGACGTCGAGCTGCACGTCGGCGGCCAGCGGGGCCACCCCCGGCAGGAACCAGGTGGCCAGCGAGTCGGCGTTCACCGCCAGCGGCAGCACCGGCGGGCCGGCCCCGGGTGCCCCGGTCAGCTGGGCGGTCGTGTCGGCGACCAGCAGCTCGACCTGCCGGGCCAGCCGCAGCACGGCGGTGCCGGCCTCGGTGGGGACGACGGGCCGGCTGCGCACCAGCAGCACCTGGCCGGTCGCCGACTCCAGCGCCCGGATCCGCTGGCTGACCGCCGACGGCGTCACGTGCAGCACCCCGGCCGCGGCGTCCAGGGTGCCGGTCTCGACGGCGGCCACCAGGGCGCGCAGCTGCGGGAGGTCCATCGACAGCGCAGCTTACGGTGCAGCAGTTCCCGTCGTGCTGCTGTCGTGGTGTGAGCCCTAGCGTCGCGGGTGTGGGAGCTGCCGTGCTGGCCGGGGTCGGCCTGGGTCTGTCGTTGATCGTCGCCATCGGGGCGCAGAACGCCTTCGTGCTGCGCCAGGGCCTGCGCCGGGAGCACGTGGCCGCCGTCGTCGCGGTCTGCGCGGTGTCCGACGTCGTGCTGATCCTGGCCGGGGTGGCCGGCACCGGGGCGGTGCTGGAGCGGGTGCCGTGGCTGGTCACCGTCGTCCGGGTGGCCGGGGCGCTGTTCCTGGCCGGCTACGCGGTGCTGGCCGCCCGTCGGGCGCTGCGGCCCACGGCGCTGGCCGCCGAGGCCGGTGGCGCCCGGGCCTCCCGCGGCGCCGTCCTCGGCACGGCGCTGGCGCTGACCTGGCTGAACCCGCACGTCTACCTGGACACGGTGCTGCTGCTGGGCTCGGTGGCCGGCACGCACGGTGCGGACCGCTGGTGGTTCGCCGTCGGGGCCTGCGCGGCCAGCCTGCTCTGGTTCACCGGGCTGGGGTACGGCGCCCGCGCGCTGCGCCCGGTGTTCGCCCGGCCCGCGGCCTGGCGGGTGCTCGACGGGGTCATCGCCGTGGTCATGGCTGCGCTGGCGGCGTCGCTGCTGCTGGGTGCCGCCTGATCCCGCCCCTCCGCCGCGGCGTGGATCAGGTCCGACGACGACCGTGCGTCCTCCGCCACCGACGTCGGGTGCGGAGGATGCACGGT
>NZ_JBAPLV010000042.1:0-23238 GCF_037083865.1 Klenkia terrae
GGTCGCTGCAACTCCCGAAGTGCTCGGGTGTTGCAGCGACCGTTAGAACCCGCCCGTCCGGTGCGGGGCCCTCGTGCGTGCGGTGTCGTGCGGTGCGGTGCCGGTCAGGCGGCGGTGCTGCCCGTGCCCGCGCCGGAGCCCGAGCGCTCGCCGGTCAGGCCGCCGGCGGCCTCGGCCACCTGCTCCTCGCGGTCCTCGGTGGCCATCCGGGTCAGCTCGGCGCCGGCCTCGGCGTCCCGGGTCAGGTTGTCGCCGGTCTCCGGGTCGAAGACGTGCACCTTGCGGGTGTCCAACCAGAACTCGGCGTCGCGGCCCTCGCGGATCCGGCTGGTCGAGTCGATGGACACGATCGCCTGGGTGCGCAGCTCCTCGCTGTCCAGCTCCCGGGACAGGTCCCGCAGCTGGGTGCGGATGGCGTCCGGGGCGTCGTAGGGGATGTAGGCGTACTGCTGGTCCCCCAGCCACTCGGTGACGTCGACCTTGGCGGTGAACGTCGTCCCCACGTGCTTCTTGGCCTCGTCGACCAGCGACGCATCCTCGAAGTACTCCGGCCGGATGCCCACCAGCAGGAGCTCGTGCCCGGCGACCGCGGCGGCCCGCTTCTCGTCGAGCTCGATGGTGCCGAAGGGCGTCGTCAGCGTGGCGCCGTCGACGGTCGCGGGCAGGAAGTTCATCGGCGGGGAGCCGATGAACCCGGCCACGAACAGGTTGACCGGCTGCTCGTAGAGCTCGCGCGGCGAGGCCACCTGCTGGATGGAGCCCTTGCGCAGCACGCAGACCCGGTCGCCGAGGGTCATGGCCTCGGTCTGGTCGTGGGTGACGTAGACCGTGGTGATGCCCAGCCGGCGCTGCAGGCGCGCGATCTCGGTGCGCATCTGGCCGCGCAGCTTGGCGTCCAGGTTGGACAGCGGCTCGTCGAAGAGGAAGGCCTCGGCCTGCCGGACGATCGCGCGGCCCATGGCCACCCGCTGGCGCTGCCCACCGGAGAGGTTGGCCGGCTTGCGCTCGAGGTGCTCGTGCAGCTCGAGGACGTCGGCGGCCTCCTTGACCAGGCGGTCGACCTTGTCGTCGGGGGTCTTGGCCAGCCGCAGCGGGAAGGCGATGTTCTCGTACACGCTCATGTGCGGGTAGAGGGCGTAGTTCTGGAAGACCATCGACAGGTTGCGGTCGCGCGGCGCCTTGTCGTTGACCCGCTCGCCCCCGATGATCATGTCCCCGGAGGTGATGTCCTCCAGGCCGACGATCATCCGCAGCAGGGTCGACTTCCCGCAGCCGGACGGGCCCACCAGGATCATGAACTCGCCGTCGGCGATGTCCAGGCTGATGTCGTTCACGGCGGGGAACCCGTCGCCGTACTTCTTGACGATGTTCTTCATCTCGATCGAGGCCATCGTGGACTCCTTGCGATGTCGGGGGTCGGGCTGGGTGGTGGGCCGGTCAGCCCTTGACGGCGCCGTTGGTCAGCCCCGCGACGATCCGGCGCTGGAAGATCAGCACCAGGACGACGACGGGGATCGTGACGATCACGGCGGCCGCGGCGATCGCACCGGTCGGGTCCTCGAACTGCGAGGCCCCGGAGAACAGGCCCAGCGCCGCCGGGACCGGGCGGGAGGCGCCGGTCGAGGTCAGCGAGATGCCGTACACGAAGTCGTTCCAGGCGATGAAGAAGGCGATGATCGCGGTGGTGAACACCCCCGGTGCCGCCAGCGGGACGATCACCTTGCGGAAGGCCTGCCAGGTGGTCGCGCCGTCGACCTGCGCGGCCTGCTCCATCTCCCAGGGGATCTCGCGGAAGAACGCCGACATGGTCCAGATCGACAGCGGCAGGGTCAGCGACAGGTACGGGATGATCAGCCCGGGCCAGGTGTCGTAGAGCCCGATCTGCCGCCACAGGTTGAACAGCGGCGTCACGATCGAGATGACCGGGAAGATCGCCACCGCCAGCGCCGTCCCGAGGATGAACTTCTTCCCCGGGAAGTCCAGCCGCGCGATCGCGTAGGCGGCGAACATCGACAGCACGCAGCTGATGAACGTGGCGATCAGGCAGATGCCGAACGAGTTGCGCAGCGCCGGCAGGAAGAGGTCGCTGGCCTCGCCGTCCAGGATCAGCCCGTAGTTCTCCGTGGAGAACACCGTCGGCAGGAACGACCCGTTGGCCAGGTCACTGGGCGCCTTGAACGACAGCGACACGATCCAGGCGATCGGCGCGAGCGCGTACAGGGCGATCGCGACGCCGGCGACGATCCACCAGCTCTTCTCCTTCGTCGACATCAGCCGTCCCCTCGTGCCTGGGCCAGGTCGACCTTGAAGCCCTTGATGAAGATGAACGCGATCAGCACCACGACCAGGAACAGCAGCACCGAGACCGCCGAGCCCAGCCCGATCTCCAGCCGGGAGATGGTCTGCCGGTAGGCCAGGAACGACACCGACTCGGTGTTGTTGGCCCCTGCGGTCATGACGAAGATCGAGTCGAAGACCCGGAAGGCGTCCAGCGTGCGGAACAGCAGCGCGACCATGATCGCGGCCTTCATGTTGGGCAGGGTCACCCGGCGCATCCGCTGCCACCAGGTGGCCCCGTCGACCTGGGCGGCCTCCTGCAGCACCTCGGGCACCTGGGCCAGACCGGCCAGCAGGAGCAGCGAGATGAACGGGGTGGTCTTCCAGATCTCGGCCAGGCAGATGACGAACAGCGACGTCCCGGTGTCGCCGAACCAGTCGGTGTCGGCCGAGACACCCGGCAGCCAGGTGAACCAGCTGTTGATGAACCCGGTGTCGATGTCGAAGGCGAACTGCCAGGCGAAGGCCGACACCACCGTGATGACGGCGTAGGGGATGAGGATGACCGCCCGCAGGAACGGCCGGATCGCCTGCAGCGCCTTGTTCATCACCATCGCCAGGGCGAAGCCGAGCACCAGCTCGACGGCGACGGTGACCACGGTGATGAGGGCGGTGACGCCGATCGCGGTCCACCACAGCGAGTCGGTGAGGATGACCACGTAGTTGCTCAACCCGGTGAACGACCGGTTGTCCGGGTCGGTGAGCCGGTAGTCGAACAGCGAGTCGTAGAACGCCTGGGCGATCGGGTACGCGGTGACCAGCAGCATCACCGCCAGCGCCGGTCCGGCCAGCATCCAGCCGAGCTTGCGCTCGGCCTTCGCGCGGTCGCTGATCAGGGCCTTCGGCTTGGAGACCGGCTCGGTCTTCGGGGCCGGTGGCAGCGTCGTCGTACTCACAGCAGCTGCTCCTTCCGCAGGACGGCTTCGATGAGCTCGGTCGCGTCCTGCGGCGTCTGCTGCGGGTCGATCGAGGCGGTGGGGTGGTACTCGCGCTGGAGCCCGCCGGAGACCTCCGAGTAGTACGGGGTCTGCGGCCGGGGCGCGGCCAGCTCCAGGGACTCCAGGATCACCGGCGCCTGCGGGAACTCCTCGAGCACGGCGGGGTCGTCGTACACCGCGGTGTCCGAGGCCGGGTTGCCGTTGCTGACGAAGTAGTAGGCCTGGTTCTCCGTGGACGTGATGCACTCCGTGGCCTCGTAGGCCAGGTCGGTGTGCTCGCTGTAGGCGCCGATGCCCAGGTTGATCCCGCCGTAGGGCGGGGCGGCCTCGGTGTCCTCGTCGACCCGGGGGTAGACGGCGGCGGCGTAGTCGTCGACCACGGACTGGTCCAGCGTGCCCGCCTCGACCGCGGCCAGGCCGCGGGGGTAGACGAACGGGTAGTTGACCATGAACCCGCCCTGGTCGGACTCGAAGCCGGTGGCCGTGGAGTCCTCGTTGGCCGTGGACAGCGCCGGGCCCACCTGGCCGGAGTTCGAGATGTCCCGCATGACCTCGGCGGCCCGGATGCCGGCCTCCGATGTCAGGCCGAGCTGGATCTGCTCCGGGTCGGTGGAGTTCTCGGCGATGATCGAGCCGCCGGCGCTCTCGATGAGCGCGTTGAACCACACGGTCAGCGCCTCCGCGCGGATGCCCTGCACGCCCAGCAGCACGTCCTGGTCCTGCGCGGCGGCGATGAGCTGGTCCCAGGTGACTGGCTGGCTCATGTCCAGCCCGGCGGCCTCGGCGACCGACGTGCGGTACCAGAGCAGCTGGGTGTTGGCCCACCACGGGACGGCGACGAGCTCGTCGTCCCAGGTGGAGCCCTCGATCGCGGACTGCACGACGTCCTCGGTGACCCGGCCGGCGACGTCCTCGGGCACCGGGGCCAGGAAGCCGGCCTGGGCGAACTCCGGGATGAACGGCGGGTCCAGGCTCATGATGTCGATCGAGGAGTCGTTGGCCGCCAGCCGGCGCACCAGCTGCTCCCGCTGGGCCGAGGCCTCGCGGGGCAGCACCGACGTGGTGATCGTGTAGCGACCCTCGGCTGCATCGGTGCAGCGGGAGGCGAGCTCGGCCTGCCCGCCGGAGTCCGGGTTGGTGTACCAGACGAGTTCCGGCACACCGGAATCGCTGCTGCCGCACGCGGCCAGCCCGGAGGCGGCGACGACCGCGGCCGCACCCGCCCCGAGCAGTTTGGCCCTGGACCGGACCCTGGTTCTCGTCGTCCTCGGCACGCGGCAGCGCCTCCGATGGGTCGGGCGGCACGGCGGCCGCGGACGGTCCGGCGATGCATGATCACCAGCTATGTGGCGACTGTGGCCCAGGCCACGTGGGGTGTCAAACCGAGATCAGGACCGTTGCAGCCCCGTTACCCGAGCCGCTCAGGAGGGGGTGGGCGACCCAGGTTCGTCGCCCGCCGCGAGCACCGCGGGGGTGGTCATCTCGACCGGGGTGCGGGGCAGCTCGGAGTCCAGGTAGGAGGCCAGCGCGGCCGTCGTCCCGACGTCCCGGCCGGCCTGCTCGGACAGGAACCAGCGGTGCTCGAGCACCTCGTGGAACATCTGCGCCGGGGCCACCCGCCCGGCCAGGTGGCGCGGCACGGCCTCCACCACGGGCAGGTAGACCTCGGCCATCCAGCGGTGCCCGGCCACGGCCTCCGGCACCGGGCGGCCGCTCTCCTGCTCCAGCCACGCCCGGTAGCTGCGCAGGTCGTTGAGCATCCGGCGGGCCTGGTTCTCCTGCGCCTCCAGACCGGTCAGCCGCAGCAGCTCCCGGCGGTGCTGCCCGGGCTCGGAGACCCGGGTCTGCACCCGCATCCGGACGCCGTCGGGGGTGTGCACCAGCTCGAGCTCGCCGGCGTCGAACCCGAGGTCGTTGATCCACTGCAGCCGCTCGGCGACCCGGTAGCGCTGCTCGTCGGTCCGGAACACCTCGGTGCGGGTGACGGCGTCCCAGAGCGCCTCGTACCGCTGGGGCAGCGACTCGGCCACCAGCACCGGGTCGATGCCGGCCGGCAGCAGGTCGCCGAACTGCAGGTCCATGAGCTCGGCGCCGACCCGCTCGCGGGCCAGGTCGACGTCGTAGCGGCGCATGCCGGGGCTGAGCTCGGGACGGCGCTCCACCGTCTCGGCGTCGACGAGGTAGGCGGTCAGCCCGTCGGCGTCGGGCCGGAAGAGCGTGTTGGACAGCGAGCAGTCGCCCCAGAAGACGCCGGCCAGGTGCAGCCGCACCAGCAGCACGACCATCGTGTCCAGCAGCTGGGAGGTGGAGTACTGGGTCCGCGCGCTGGAGAACAGGTGCCGGTAGGACATCGAGTACTCGAGGTAGCGGGTCACCAGGATCGCCTCCTGGTCGGCCGGGCGCTCCACGCAGATGCCCAGCGCCGACACCGAGGGCAGGCCCTCCGCGACGAACTCACCGAGCAGGGCGTACTCCTTGCGGGCCAGCGGCTCGGCGATCTCCTTCAGCGCGAAGACGCTGCCCTCCGCGGCGACGAACCGCACCACGTGCCGGGAGATGCCGCGCTGGGGCACCGACAGCAGCAGCGCCTCGTCCCACTCGGCCAGCGGCTGCTCCCACGGCAGGGCGAGCAGGGACGCCGCCTCGTCTGCCGGTGGCCGGAACAGGTACCGCACGCGCGGGAAGCTACCCCGTCGGGTCAGCCGGCGGCAGCCACGCGGGCGACGGTCGCCGCCTGGCGCGCGCGCTGCTCGGCGCTGCCCGGGCGCAGGACCAGCCCGACCAGCCAGGACAGGACGACGGCCGCGGTGTCGTCGTCGACGAACAGGGCCGAGCCGAGGCGGGCGGCGCAACGGCCGTCGTCGGCCCGCTGCAGCAGCCGGGACAGCACCTCGGGCTCGGTCTGGGCCAGGCGGCGCAGCACCGGGTGGCCGCCGACCTCCTCGGCCAGGGCGAGCAGGGCCCGCTCCCGGGGCAGCCCGGCGGCCAGGCCGGCCAGCCGGGCCAGCTCGGCCTCGACGAGGGCGGCGGCGACGTCGTCCTTGGTGCGGAAGTGGTTGTACAGCGTGGCCTTGGCGACCCCGGCGGCTGCGGCCACGTGCTGCATGGTGGCGCGCTTGAGCCCGTGCTCGGCGAACGCGACGGCCGCGCCGGCCAGCAGCCCGCGCCGGGTGCGGGCGAGGGTGGCCCCGGCCCGGGTGTGCCCGCTCGTCGTCGTCCCGGCCGGCGGCCGCAGCAGCGGGAGCTCGCCCAGCACGACGGTGGCGTGCCGGCCGGTCTCCTCGGCGCGCGAGCCGGTCGGGGGTGCGGCGGTGAGCACGGTGCCGGTGTCCTCGATGGTGCGCGGTGAGTACCGGTCGGGCAGCGGGAGCGGATTCACCCACACTGTGTCCCATCCCGATCACCGAGGGTCAAGGACGTGGGGCCGGAGCACCGCTCGTGTCGCCCCACCCGTCCGAGTCGTCCCGCCCGCCGCACAGCCCCGGTCGGCCCGCCGGGCCCCTACCGTGGACAGGCTCGGCGGACCGCCCGCCGGTCGGGGTCGGGAGGTCGGGTGCACCGCGCCGTCCTCGTCCTGACCCTGCTCGCCGGCCTGCTGGCCGGCAGCGCGGTGGGGCTGCCCACCCGGGCCCAGCCGGGCACCACAGCACCGGCGGACGCCGCCGACCCGGCCCTGGCCCCGGGGCGCCCGCTGTTCGGCAACCCGGACGCGCTCGCCGCGCTCTGGGTGGCCGCGCACCCGCAGGACCCGCGGCGGGCGGCGGTGGCCGACCTGGCCGCGCAGCCGGTCGCGCGCTGGTTCACCGAGACCGGCCCGGCCACCCGCGGCGAGGTCGCCGGGTTCGTCGACGCCGCCGCGGCCGCGGGGGCCACCCCGGTGCTGGTGGCCTACGCCGTCCCGGGTCGGGACTGCGGGCAGTTCTCGGCCGGCGGCGCCCCGGACGCGGCGACCTACCGGGCCTGGATCGCGGCGGTCGCCGCCGGCATCGGACCGCGCAAGGTCGTGGTGGTGCTGGAGCCGGACTCCCTGGTGCACCTGGACTGCCTCACCGCGGCCGCGGCGCTCGAGCGGCAGGACCTGCTGGCCGACGCCACCGCGACCCTCGCCGCGCTGGCCCCGCAGGCCGAGGTCTACCTGGACGGCTCCCCGGCGAACGGGGCGGTGACCCCCGAGGAGCTGGCCGACCGGCTGCTGGCCTCCGGCCTGGCCGACGCCCGCGGGCTGGCCCTCGGCGTCTCCGCCCACACGCCGACCGACGACGCGCTCGCCTTCGGCCGGGCCACCGCCGAGGTGGTCGCCGGGCGGACCGGTCAGCAGCTGGGGCTGGTGGTCGACACCAGCCGCAACGGCACCGGGACGACGCAGTGGTGCAACGCGGCGGACCAGCGGGTCGGCGACCACCCGACCACCGACCCGGACCTCGGGGACGACGTGGACGCGCTGCTGTGGATCAAGCCGCCGGGTGAGTCCGACGGCGACTGCGGGACAGGCTCGGGCACGGTCGCCGGCCAGTTCGACCCGGACCTGGCGGCCGCCCTCGCGGGCTGAGGATCAGGCGGCGAGGGAGACCGGGTCGCGACGGCGGCGGGGCGCACCCACGAGGGCCAGGGCCGGCTCGGCGGCCGGCGCGGGCTGCTCGGCCGGGGTGGCGGGCACCAGCGGGGTGACCTCGCGGCGGGGGGACCCGGACCGGAGGTCGTCGCTGACCTGCGCGAGCAGGTCGGCCAGCTCCACGTCGAGGGCGTCGCAGATGGAGGCCAGCAGCTCGGAGGAGGCCTCCTTCTGCCCGCGCTCGACCTCGGAGAGGTACCCGAGGCTGACCCGGGCCGCGCCGGAGACGTCGCGCAGCGTCCGTCGCTGCTGCAGCCGGTGGCCGCGCAGGGTGGTGCCGAGCTGGGTGCGCAGCAGCGTCATCGCCGTCTCCTGTCCCGATCTGTGGTCCTGCTCCCACGGTACGCCCGCGGGCCGGTCGCGACCTGTCCGGACGGGGCGCGTCCGCTCACGGCACAACGTCGCCGCTCCCCCGCACGTTCCGGGGGGCGCCTCAGGCCGCGGTGTCGGTGCGGTGACCGGTCCCGTCGGACCCGTGGTCGGCCGCGGCGGCGCGGCGGGCGGCGGCGTTGCGCATCGCCCGGGCGCTCGTGCGCCGCAGCCGCAGTGCGCGCACGACGTAGTCCAGCCCGGTGGCCAGGGTGAGCACCAGCGCCACGCCCATGGACCACCAGCGGACCGAGGCGAGCACCCCGGTCAGCGGCATCAGGTACAGCCCGATCGCCAGCGCCTGGACGACGGTCTTGGCCTTGCCCCCGCGGCTGGCCGCGATCACCCCGTGCCGGATCACCCAGAACCGCAGCAGGGTGACCCCCAGCTCGCGGACCAGGATCGCCAGCGTCACCCACCAGGGCAGCAGGCCCAAGGCCGAGAGCCCGACCAGCGCGGCGCCGGTGAGGGCCTTGTCGGCGATCGGGTCGGCGAGCTTGCCGAACTCGGTGACCTGGTTGGTGCGCCGGGCGATCATGCCGTCGTACCGGTCGGTGATGATCGCGCCGGCGAAGAACAGCGTCGCCCACCAGCGCCGGCTGGTGTCCATGCCGCCGTCGGCGAGCAGCAGCCAGGCGAACAGCGGCACCACGGCCAGCCGCAGCACGGTCAGGGCGTTGGGCAGGTTCACCAGCCGCACCGACTGGGGCGGGGTGGCGGCCGGGTCGGGCAGGGTGCTGCTCATGCGACCCCCGGACCGGCTCCCGTGCCCGCGCCGGCCTCGACCAGGCACGCCGCCACCAGGTCGATGCCCTCGGTGCCGGTGACCCGGGCGGCCACGACCTGGCCCGGCACCGCGTCCAGCGGGACGCCGGTGACGGTGGTCGTGCCGTCGGCGTCGGGGTCCTGGTGCTCGGCGTGGCCGGCCCAGCTGCCGTCGTCCTGGCGCTCGGTGACGAGCACCTGCACCGTCGACCCGACCCGCTCCTCGGCCCGCTGCGCGGTGAGCTCCTCGACCAGGTCGGTGATCCGGGCGACCCGGGCGTCGACCTCGGTCTGCGGCAGGTGGCCGTCCAGGCGGGCGCCCTCGGTGCCCTCCTCGTCGGAGTAGCCGAACACCCCGACGGCGTCCAGCCGGGCGGCTACGAGGAACCGCTCGAGCTCGTCCACGTCGGCTGGCGTCTCCCCCGGGAACCCGAGGATGACGTTGGTGCGGAACCCGGCGTCCGGGGCCAGTGCCCGGGCCCGGTCGACCAGGCCCAGGAAGTCCTCGGTGCCGCCGAACCGGCGCATCCGGCGCAGCAGGGTCGGCGAGCTGTGCTGGAAGGACAGGTCGAAGTACGGCGCCACCCCGGGGGTGGCGGCGATGACCTCCAGCAGCCCCGGTCGCAGCTCGGCCGGCTGCAGGTAGGCCACCCGGACCCGCGACAGCCCCGGGATCGCGGCCAGCTGCGGCAGCAGCTTCTCCAGCGTCCGCAGGTCGCCGAGGTCCTTGCCGTAGGAGGTGGAGTTCTCGCTGACCAGCACCAGCTCGGTGACGCCCTGCCCGGCCAGCCACTGGGCCTCGCCCAGCACCTCGCCCACCGGGCGGGACACGAAGGCGCCGCGGAAGGACGGGATGGCGCAGAACGCGCACCGCCGGTCGCAGCCCGAGGCCAGCTTCAGCGAGGCGACCGGGCCGCTGGTCAGCCGGGTGCGCTTGAGCCAGTCGTGGCCCGGGATGGCCGGGGCGGTCGGGGCCACCGCTGCGCGCGTGCGGTCGGCCGGGCTGATCGGCAGCAGGGTGCGCCGGTCGCGCGGGGTGTGCGGCGCGAGGGGGCGCCCGGCCAGGACGTCGTCCAGCCGGTCCCCGATCGCCGAGTAGTCGTCGAAGCCCAGCACGGTCGCCTCGGGCAGGGCGGTGGCCAGCTCGCTGCCGTACCGCTCGGCCATGCAGCCCACGGCGACGACGTGCGCCCCGCCGTCCCCGGCCTCGAGGATGGCGTCGACGGAGTCCTTCTTGGCGGTCTCGATGAACCCGCAGGTGTTGACCAGGACGGCGTCGGCGTCGGCGGCGTCGGCCACCAGCTCGTAGCCGTCGGCGGCCAGCCGACCGGCCAGCTCCTCGGAGTCGACCTCGTTCCGGGCGCAGCCCAGGGTCACCATGGCCACCTTGGTGGCACCGGAGGGGAGGTCGGCGAGGGGCAGAGCGGGCACAGCAGTCACCGGATCAGCTTAGGCGCCCGGTCAGGCGTCGCTGCCGCCGCGCAGGAGGAAGAGTGTGCTCTCCAGCTCGTCGGGCTTGAGCAGCACGTCGCGGGCCTTGGATCCCTCCGACGGCCCGACGATCCCCCGGCTCTCCATCAGGTCCATCAGCCGGCCGGCCTTGGCGAAGCCGACCCGCAGCTTGCGCTGCAGCATCGACGTCGAGCCGAACTGGCTGGTGACGACGAGCTCGACGGCCTGGACCAGCAGCTCCAGGTCCCCGCCGATGTCCTCGTCGATCTCCTTCTTCTCGCCGGCCGCGGCGGTGAAGACCTCTTCCCGGTACTCGGGCTCGGCCTGCCGCTTGGTGAACTCGACGACCGCCTCGATCTCGGCGTCGGAGACGAAGGCGCCCTGCACGCGCAGCGGCTTGCCCGCACCGATCGGCAGGAACAGGGCGTCACCCATGCCGATCAGCTTCTCCGCACCCGGCTGGTCGAGGATGACCCGGCTGTCGGTGAGGCTGGAGGTGGAGAAGGCCAGCCGCGAGGGCACGTTGGCCTTGATCAGCCCGGTGACGACGTCCACCGACGGCCGCTGGGTCGCCAGCACCAGGTGGATGCCGGCCGCACGGGCCTTCTGGGTGATCCGGACGATCGACTCCTCGACGTCGCGGGCGGCGACCATCATCAGGTCGGCCAGCTCGTCGACGATCGCCAGGATGTAGGGGTAGTGGCGGTAGACCCGCTCGCTGCCGGGGGGCACGGTGACCTCGCCGCGCTCGACCTTGCGGTTGAAGTCGTCGATGTGCCGGACGCCGGTGGACTTCATGTCCTGGTAGCGCTGCTCCATCTCCTCGACCAGCCAGGCCAGCGCGGTGGCGGCCTTCTTGGGGTCGGTGATGATCGGCGTGATCAGGTGCGGGATGCCGTCGTAGGGCGTGAGCTCGACCATCTTGGGGTCGATCAGGATCATCCGGAGCTGGTCCGGGGTGGCCCGCAGCAGCAGCGAGGTCAGCAGCGAGTTCACGCACGAGGACTTGCCGGCGCCGGTGGCGCCGGCGACCAGCAGGTGCGGCATCTTCGCCAGGTTCGCGCAGACGAACCCGCCCTCGATGTCCTTGCCCAGCCCGACCAGCATCGGGTGCGGGTCCTGCTTGGCCGCCCCGGAGCGCAGCACGTCGCCGAGGCTGACCTTCTCGCGGTCCAGGTTGGGCACCTCGATGCCGACCGCGGACTTGCCGGGGATCGGGGCCAGGATGCGGATGTTGTCGTTGGCCACGGCGTAGGCCAGGTTGCGGGCCAGCGCGGTGATCTTCTCGACCTTGACCGCCGGGCCCAGCTCCACCTCGTACCGGGTGACCGTCGGGCCGCGGGTGAACCCGGTGACCGCGGCGTCGACGTTGAACTGCTCGAGGACGCCGGTGATCGCCTCGATGGCGATGTCGTTGGACTTCGAGCGGGCCTTCGGCGGGTCACCCGCACGCAGCGAGTTCAGCGACGGCAGGACGTAGTCGCCCTCCACCGGCTGGATGACCATCTGCTCGGGCTCGGTGATCGGCGGCAGCTCCGGCTCGGGCTGGCGCATGGTGCGGTCGACCACGGGCATGCGCCGCAGCTCGGTGCCGGGGGTCGGCTCGACGGCCACCGCGTCGCCGGCGCCGTCGACGTCCCCGGTGTCGATGATCCCGGTCTCGGCGCTGTCGGCGCCGGACTGCAGGGCCGCCATGGCCGCCTGCGCGCGGCTGCGCCGGGTGCTGCGCGGCGCCGGCGGGTCGGCGTCCAGGCCGAGGTCGGGGACGAACTCGTCGTCCTCGTACTCCTCGTCGTCGTACTCGTCCTCGCCGCGGCCGGTGACCCGGTCGAGGAACCCGCGCAGCCGCTCGGGCACCTGGTGCACCGGGGTGGCGGTGACGACCAGGACGCCGAAGAACACCACGAGCAGGAACAAGGCCACCCCGACGGCCGTGCCGACTCCCGCGCCGACCGGGTTGCCGATGGCCCAGCCGACCGTGCCGCCGCCGCCGTCGCGGTCCTCGCCGGTGGGCGAGCCGGTGACCAGGTGGGCGATGCCCAGGACCGGGAGGACGACGCAGATCCAGCCGATGATCAGCCGGCCGCGCGCCTCGGGGCGGGGGCCGTGCCGCAGCAACCGCAGCGCGGCCAGCAGCAGGACGACCGGCAGCAGGTAGGTCAGGGCGCCGAACGCCCAGCGGAAGGCGCCGACGATGCCCGACCCGACCGGGCCGACGTCGCCGACGTAGGCGGTCACGCCCAGCACGATCGCCAGGCCGAGGACGGCGAGGCCGACCCCGTCGCGGCGGTGCTCGGGGGCCAGGGGCTCGGTCTCGTCGGGCCGGGCGACCGAGCGGGCGAGCCCGCCGGCGCCGCGGGCCAGCAGCGACCAGGTGCCGCTGGCCGCACCCCAGAGACCGGCGCCGACCGACCGGCGCTTGGGGGCGGGACGGCGGGCGGCGGTGGTCGCGCCGCGCTTGGCCGGCGCCCGCTTGGCAGGCGCCTTCTTCTTGGCGGCTGTGGTGGCCGGACGGCTGCGCGACGTACCGCCGGCCGCCGGCCGTCGGTTCGAGGTCGTCGAGCGCGCAGGCATGTCGCCGACGGTAATCGCGTGCGTGGTGCCCGTGTGGCAGGCGGGAGTGCGTGTCTGCACCACCGCACTAGCGTCACAGGGCATGCAGACCCTCCCCTACGGTTCCTGGCCCACCCCCATCACGTCCGAGCTCGTCGTCCGGGCGGCGGCGCGGCTGGGCGAGGTGGCGGTGACGTCGGACGGCGTGTGGTGGGCCGAGTCCCGGGCCGCCGAGGGCGGGCGGACGGTGCTGGTGCACCGCGCGGCCGACGGCACCACCACCGACCTGCTGCCCGAGCCGTGGAACGCCCGGACCCGGGTGCACGAGTACGGCGGCGGTTCGTGGACGGTGGACGGCGGCACGGTGTTCTTCACCGACTTCGCCGACCAGCGGCTGTACCGGGTGGTCCCCGGGGCCGACCCCGAGCCCCTGAGCGCGGCGCCGGACATCCCCTCCGGGGTCCGCTTCGCCGACCTCGCGGTGACCCCGGGCGGCCAGGTGCTCTGCGTGCGGGAGACCCACACGGCCTCCGGCGCCTCGGCCGAGGTGGTCCACGAGGTGGTCGCCGTGGCCCCCGACGGCACGGTCGCCGTCCTGGTCAGCGGCCCGGACTTCGTGTCCGACCCGCGCACCGGACCCGACGGCGCGCTCAGCTGGTTGCAGTGGCAGCACCCGGACATGCCCTGGGACGCCGCCCAGCTGGTGGTCCGCGCCGCCGACGGCACCGAGACCGTGGTGGCGGGGGGTCACGGGGAGTCCGTCGTCCAGCCGTCGTGGGCCGCCGACGGGTCCCTGCTGTTCTTCGCCGACCGCACCGGGGTCTGGGCGCTGTACCGGTGGCGGCCGGGCGGGGAGCCCGAGCTGCTGCTGGACCCCGGCGGCGACATGGCCGGGCCGCAGTGGGTGTTCGGCGCCAGCCGGTACGCCGAGCTCGCCGACGGCCGGCTCGTCGTCGCCTACGGGCGGGACGGCGCCGACCGGCTGGCCGTGCTCGAGCCCGGCGGCCCGCGCGAGTTGCCCACCCGCTACGCCTCCTTCGGCCAGCTCCGCGCCGACGGCACCGCGGTGGTCTGCGTTGCCGGCGGCCCGACCTCCAAGCCGGAGGTGGTCCGGGTGCCCGTGGACGGCGGGGACGTCGAGGTGCTCCGGCCGGCCCCCCAGGACCTGGACGAGGCCCGGTTCTCCCGGCCCGAGCACGTGGTGTTCCCCAGCACCGACCTGGACGGCGTCACCGAGGCGCACGCGCTGGTCTACCCGCCCACCAACCCCGAGGTCACCGGACCGGCCGGGGAGCTGCCGCCCCTGGTGGTCGTCGTGCACGGCGGTCCGACCGCCGCGGCGTCCCCGGTGCTGACCCTGGGCGTGCAGTACTGGACCTCCCGCGGGTTCGCCGTCGCCGACGTGGACTACCGCGGGTCCACCGGCTACGGCCGGGCCTACCGGGACGCCCTGCAGGGCCGGTGGGGCATCGCCGACCTGGACGACGTGGTCGCCGTCGTCGGGTACCTGACCTCCGACGCCGCCCCGGACCGGCTGCGGGTGGACCCGGCCCGGGCGGTGATCCGCGGCGGCTCGGCCGGCGGGTACACCACGCTGGCCGCGCTGACGTTCCGGCCGGGGGTGTTCGCCGCCGGGGCCAGCCACTACGGCGTCGCCGACCTGGCCGCGCTGGCCGCCGACACGCACTCGTTCGAGTCCCGCTACCTCGACGGCCTCATCGCGCCCTGGCCGGCCGGCGAGGAGGTGTACACGGAGCGCTCGCCGATCCACCACGTCGACTCCCTGGCCACCCCGCTGGCGGTCTTCCAGGGGTCCGAGGACCGGGTGGTGCCCCCGGAGCAGGCCGAGATGATGGTCGCCGCGCTGCGCGACAAGGGCGTGCCGCACGCCTACCTGCTCTTCCCCGGCGAGCAGCACGGCTTCCGGCAGGCGGCCAACATCCGGGCCGCGCTGGACGGCGAGCTGTCCTTCTACGCCCAGGTGCTCGGGTTCGAGCTGCCCGCCGAGGAGGGCATCGAGCCGATCGAGGTCGTCCGCCCGTAGGCCGCGGTGCTCAGACCTCGAGGACCGTCGGGATGATCATCGGGCGGCGGCGGTGGGTCTGGGACACCCAGGCGCCCACCGTCCGCCGGACCACCTGGGCCAGCCGGTGGCTGTCGACCGGGCCGTCGGCCAGCGTGCGGCGCAGCGCCTCCTCGACCAGCTCCAGCACCGGGGCGAACACCGCGGGGTCGTCGGAGAACCCGCGGGTGGACAGGTGGACCGGGGCGACGACGGTCCCGGTGGCGGGCTCGACGACGACGGTCAGCGCCACGAAGCCCTCGTCGCCGAGGATCCGGCGGGCCTGCAGCGACTCCTCCCCCACGTCGCCCACGGCCAGGCCGTCGACGTAGACGTTGCCCACCGGCACGGCGCCGACGACCGAGGCGACGCCGTCCACCAGGTCGACCACGACGCCGTCCTCGGCGAGCAGCACCTGGTCGGGCCGCATGCCGGCCTCGGCGGCGATCGCGGCGTGCGCGCGCAGGTGCCGCCACTCCCCGTGCACCGGCAGCAGGTGCCGGGGTCGCGCGACCTGCAGCAGCAGCCGCAGCTCCCCGGCCGGGGCGTGCCCCGACACGTGCACCCGGGCGGTCTCCTTGTGCACCACGGTCGCGCCCAGCCGGGCCAGCCCGTTGATCACCTTGTAGACCGCGGTCTCGTTGCCCGGCACCAGCGAGCTGGCCAGCACGACGGTGTCGCCGGGCTGGATCGTCACGTGCGCGTGCGTGCCGGCCGCCATCCGGCCCAGCGCGCTCAGCGGCTCGCCCTGCGACCCGGTGCTGACCAGCACCACCTGGTGGGCCGGCAGCGCGGTGGCCTCCTCGAGCGGGACCAGCAGGCCGTCGGGGACGTGCAGCAGGCCCAGCTCCTGGGCCACGCCCATGTTGCGGACCATCGACCGGCCGACCAGCGCCACCTTCCGGCCGTGCCGCGCCGCGCTGTCGA
Organism: Klenkia terrae; assembly: GCF_037083865.1. Lineage (NCBI taxonomy): Bacteria > Bacillati > Actinomycetota > Actinomycetes > Geodermatophilales > Geodermatophilaceae > Klenkia > Klenkia terrae. The sequence goes on from NZ_JBAPLV010000042.1 coordinate 16,016, forward strand.
GCACCTGCTGGATGCGGTGCACGTGGCTGGCGAAGCTGGACACCACCAGGCGCTGCCGCGCACCGGCGAACACGGTGTCCAGCACCGGCCCGATGGAGCGCTCGCTGGTGACGAACCCGGGCACCTCGGCGTTGGTGGAGTCGCTGAGCAGCAGGTCGATGCCGGCGGCCCCCAGCCGGGCGAACGCGCCGAGGTCGGTCAGCCGCCCGTCCAGGGGGAGCTGGTCCATCTTGAAGTCCCCGGTGTGCACCAGCGTGCCGGCCGGGGTGTGCACGGCGACGGCGAGGGCGTCGGGGATCGAGTGGTTGACGCAGACGTACTCGGTGTCGAAGGGGCCGGCGCGGTGGTGGTCGCCGGCGGCCACCTCGACCAGCTGCGGCACGATCCGGTGCTCGCGCAGCTTGGCGGCCACCAGCGCCAGGGTGAACCGGGAGCCGACCAGCGGGATGTCCGGGCGCAGCCGGAGCAGGTAGGGGACGGCGCCGATGTGGTCCTCGTGCCCGTGGGTGAGGACGACGGCCTCCACGTCGTCCAGCCGGTCCTCGATCACCGAGAAGTCCGGGAGGATCAAGTCCACGCCGGGCTGCTCGGCCTCCGGGAAGAGCACGCCGCAGTCGATGACCAGCAGCCGCCCGGCGAACTCCATCACGGCCATGTTGCGGCCGATCTCGCCCAGCCCGCCCAGGGCGATCACCCGCAGCCCGCCGTCGGCCAGGGGCGGCGGGGCGGTCCGCGGGGTGGTCACCGCAGGAGCCCGCCGGCGGCGAGGTCCCGCCGCAGCTGGGCGACCTCCTCGGCGGTGGCGTCCACCAGCGGGGGCCGGGTCGGGCCGGCGGGCAGGCCGAGCAGGTGCAGGGCGGCCTTGACCATCATCGCGCCCTGGCCGCCGCCCATGATCCCGGCGTACACCGGCAGCAGCGCGTCGTTGACCGCGCGGGCCCGGACCAGGTCACCGGCCTCGACGGCGGCGACCAGCTCGGCCAGCTGCGGGCCGACCACGTGGCCGACCACGCTGACGACGCCGACGGCGCCCACGGCCAGCAGCGCCAGGTTCAGCACGTCGTCGCCGCTGTAGTAGGCCAGGTCGGTGCGGGCGAGGGTCCAGGAGACGTCGTTGAGGTTCCCCTTGGCGTCCTTGACCGCGACGATCCGCGGGTGCTCGGCCAGCCGGACCAGGGTGTCCACGGCGATCGGCACCTGCGAGCGCGGCGGGATGTCGTAGAGCATCACCGGCAGGTCGGTGGCGTCGGCGACCGCGCCGAAGTGCGCCAGCAGGCCGCGCTGGGTGGGCCGGTTGTAGTACGGCGTCACCACGAGCAGCCCGTGCGCGCCGAGCCGCTCGGCGGCGCGCGCCTTGTCGATCGAGTGCGCGGTGTCGTTGGTGCCGGCGCCGGCCACGACGACGGCGCGGTCCCCGACCGCGTCGAGCACCGCCTCCAGGAGGGTGGTCTGCTCGGCGTCGGACACCGTGGGCGACTCACCGGTCGTGCCGTTGACGACCAGGCCGTCGTGGTGACCGCGGTCGACCAGGTGCGCGGCGAGCTCCTGCGCCCCGGCGAGGTCGACCGACCCGTCCTCGGTGAACGGGGTGACCATGGCCGTGAGCACACGACCGAAGGGGCGCGCGGGGTCAGGCATGACCGTCACGCTACCCAGCGCGGTCGGGCGCCGCGCCGTCCCTCCCGGCAGGATGCCGGGCATGTCCCCGCTCCCCCTCCGCCGTCCGCTGCTGCTCACCGGGTCCCCGGCGGCGGGCCTGTCCTCGGTCGCCGGCGCGCTCGCCGCGGCCCGGGAGCTGTGCGCGGTGGTGGAGGTGGCCGACGTCCGGGCGATGGTCCGGTCGGGGGCGGTGCAGCCGTGGCGGCCCGGCGCCGGGGAGGACCAGCACCGGCTGGCCGCCGTCCAGGCCTGTCTGCTGGCGGCGTCGTTCACCGCGGCCGGGGTCGAGGTGGTGCTGTGCGACGTCGTCCGCGGGCCGGTGGGCGAGGTGTACCGGACGTCGACCGCAGCGCCGTTCGTCGTGGCGCTGCGGGTCCCGCTGGAGGTGGCCCGGGCCCGCGCCGTCGGTGGACCACTGACCGGTCCCGAGCTCGACGCGCTGCACGCCGAGAACGCGGCGGTGCGCGACGTCGACGCCGAGGTGGACGCCACCGCCGACCTGCCCGCCGTCGTGGCGGCGGTCGAGCAGCTGTGGACCGCGGCCGGGACGGCGGTCCCGACCCGCTGACTCAGGCCTCGCCGACCAGCGGGCTGGCCGCGACCTCCGAGCCGTCAGCCAGCGCGCTGATCCGGAAGTCGCCGAACACGTTGCCGGCCACCCGCTGCAGCTCGCGCAGGCACCGCACGGCCAGGTCGCGGATCTCGACGTCGGCGTGCTCGCTGGCCCGCATGGCCACGAAGTGCCGCCAGGTCCGGTAGTTGCCGGTCACCACGATGCGGGTCTCGGTGGCGTTGGGCAGCACCGCCCGCGCGGCCTGCCGGGCCTGCTTGCGGCGCAGGGTGGGGTTCGGGACGTCGGCGAACCGGTCCTCCAACCCCGCCAGCAGGGCCTCGTAGGCCTGCCGCGAGCTGTCCACGGCCGCGGTGAACAGGGCGTGCAGCTCGGGGTCCTCGGCGATCGCGGCCGGCTCCACGAAGGCGGCGTCGCCCTCGGGCACGTAGCGCTGGGACAGCTGGCTGAACGAGAAGTGCCGGTGCCGCACCAGTTCGTGGGTCAGCGACCGGGAGACGCCGGTGAGGTACATCGACACCGTGCCGTGCTCGAGCACCGACAGGTGGCCGACCTCGAGGAGGTGCCGCAGGTAGCCGGCGTTGGTCGCGGTCTGCGGGTTCGGCTTGCCCCAGGACTGGTAGCAGGCCCGGCCGGCGAACTCGGCGAGGGCCTGCCCGCCGTCCGCGTCGGTCTCCCAGGGCACCTCGGCCGGCGGGGTGAACTGGGTCTGGGCGACCACCTGGACCGTCAGCGGGGCGATGTCGGGCACGGCTGCCGACCCTACGGCGGCCGCGCCGCGCACCACGGCGATGTCGTGATGGTGTTGCCATGACGTCATGGTGGTGCCATGCTGACGCCATGACCTCCGACCCCTACGTCGAGGAGCTGCGCAGCCAGCTCACCCGGCGGCACCCCGACCGCACCCCCGACCGCTCCCACGACCGGGACGTCGCCCGCCTCCTGTCGCCCTGGCGGCGGCAGCGCAACCTCGGCGTGCTCCGCCTCCGCTGAGCCGGCGGCAGGATCACCGCATGGACCTCAGCCAGTACGTCGACGCGCTCGGCGCCCACCTGCGCACCACGGCCGCGGCCGGCACCGAGCAGACCCAGGCCACCGCCCGGCTGCTCGCCGACACCCTCGAGCCCGCCGTCCGGCTGGCGGTCACCGACGCGTTGGCCGCGATGGCCGCCGAGGTCACGGCCGCCCTGGACGGCGCCTCGGTGGACGTCCGCATCCGGGGCCGCGACCCCGAGGTCGTGGTGACCCAGGCCGCCCCGCCCGCCGAGCCGGCCCAGGAGACCGCCGACCCCGACGACGACGGCGCGGTCGCCCGGATCAGCCTCCGGCTGCCCGAGTCGCTCAAGGGCCGCGCCGAGACCGCGGCCGCCGACGCCGGCGTCTCCCTGAACACCTGGCTGGTGCGCGCCGTCGCCGCCGGCCTGCAGTCCCCCACCCCGTCCGCCCCGCGACCCGGCCCGGGTCGCCGGTTCACCGGCTTCGCGCGCAGCTGAGCCCACCACCCCTGGAGTCCCCGTGCCGATCCGCCGCGAGTCCTTCCCCACCGACGGCAGCGCCCCGGCCGTCGAGGTCCGCAACCCCGCCGGCACGGTCACCGTGACCGCCGTCGAGGGCCTGACCGCGATGACCGTCGACGTCGAACCGCTGAACGGGTCGGCCGAGCGGCTGCTCGACGAGGTGTCGGTGGAGCTGCTCCGCGACCCGGCCCGCCTCGTCGTGGCCGTGCCGACCGCGCGCCTGCTGTCCAGCCCGCGGTTCGCGGTGGCGGTGACGGTGCCCGCTGGCTGCCCGGTCACCGCCGTGGTCGCCTCGGCCGGGTGCACCCTGCGCGGACCGCTGGCCGACGTCGAGGTCACCGGGGCCAGCGCCGACGTGCGGGTGGACTCCTGCACCGGGTTGCAGGTGCGGACGGCCAGCGGCGACCTGCACGCGGTCGCCGTCCACGGGGACGTCGGGGTGCGCTCGGCGTCCGGCGACGTCCGGCTGGACGACGTCGCCGGGTCGGTCGCGGTGTCCACGGCCTCGGGCGAGGTCCGGCTGGGCGCCGTGGGCGGGGACGTCGACGTCTCCACCGCCTCCGCGGACGTGACGGTCGGCCGGGTGACCAGCGGCGAGGTCGCGCTGCGCACCGTGTCCGGGGACGCCACCGTCGCCGTGGCCCCCGGGCTCCGGTTGTGGCTGGACCTGCAGAGCGTCAGCGGACGGCTGGACTCCCAGCTCGCCGGGGACGACGACGCCGAGGGCGCGGCGACCCTGACCGTCCGGTTGCGCTCGGTCTCCGGCGACCTCCGGCTGCGCCGGGCGGGCTGATCAGACCGCCCGGGCGAGCTCGGGTGCCAGGTCACCACGCGGCTGCACCTCGACCCGGTCGAGTGAGAGCCAGCCGGCCATCAGCCGCAGCTCGGCGGCCAGCTCGTCGGCGACCAGGGCCGGCGCGGGGTGGTGCTCCTCCACGTGCGCGGCCTGGACGCGCAGCACGCCGGCCGCCCGGTCGGCCTTGAGGTCCACCCGGGCCACCAGCTCGTCCCCGAGCAGGAAGGGCAGCACGTAGTAGCCGTGCACCCGCTGCGCGGCCGGGGTGTAGATCTCCAGCCGGTAGCGGAAGCCGAACAGCCGCTCGATGCGCGGGCGCTCCCAGACCAGCGAGTCGAACGGCGACAGCAGCGCCCGGGCCCGGGCCCGCCGCGGCCGGCGCGCCGCCGGGTCGAGCCACCCGGGACGGCTCCACCCCGCCACCTCGACGGGCAGCAGCTCCCCGGCCTCGGCCAGCTCGGCCACCGCCGTGCGCGCGTCGGCGACCGGGAGCCGGAAGTAGTCCCGCAGGTCGGTCTCGGTGGCCACGCCCAGTGCCCGGGCGGCCGTGCGGACCAGCTCGCGGACGGCGTCGGCCCGCGGCGGGGTCGGCGTCGCCACCACCGCGGCCGGCAGCACGCGCTCGGTGAGGTCGTAGACCCGCTCGAACCCGGCGGTGCGGGACCGGGCGGTGAGCGCGCCGACGAAGAACAGGTACTCCAGGGCCGCCTTGCCCGGGTGCCAGTTCCACATCTGCCCGGGGGTGCTGGGCCGCTGCTCCCCCAGGTCGCTGGCGCGCAGCGGGCCCGTCTCGCACACCCGGTCCAGCAGCTCCGCCACGTACTGCGGGCGCTCCCGCTGCACCCGCAGCATCGACCCCCAGGCGTGCTGCTCGGCCGCGGCCATCCGCCACCGCAGGTGGGGGTGCAGCCGCACCGGGAGGTAGGACGCCTCGTGCGCCCAGTACTCGAACACGTCGTGCCGCGGGGCGTGCAGCCGGTCCAGCAGCTCGCGCGGGTAGGCGCCCAGCCGGCTGAACGCAGGAAGGTAGTGGGAGCGGGACAGCACGTTCACCGAGTCGATCTGCACCACCGCCAGCCGCTCCACCAGCGCCCGCAGCTGCCGGGTGCCCGCGGCGGTCACCGGGCGCTCGTCGGCCAGCCCCTGGGCGGCCAGCGCGATGCGGCGGGCCAACGGGGCCGGGAGGTGCTCGACGGGGGGCAGATGGTGCACGTGGTCGATCCTGCCCCCGGGGTCCGACAGCACGCGCCGCCTAGGGTGCGGGGGTGCAGCTCACCGGACGCGCCGAGTCCTCCGTCCGGCCGGCCCGCCCCACCGACGCGGCCGACATCGCCCGCGTGCAACGGGTCACCTGGCGCACCGCCTACCGCGAGCTGCTGCCGGCCGCCGTCCTCGACGAGTGGGACGACGACGCGGTCGCCGCCCGGTGGGCCGACTCGATCGGCACGCCGCCCACCCCGGGCCACGGCGTGCTGGTGGCCACCGAGAACGGCGAGGTCGTCGGCTTCCTCGCGCACGGCCCTGCCGAGCTCCAGCCCGGTGAGGCGTCGTCCGCGGACGGCCCCACCGGGGAGCTGCAGGCCCTGCTCGTCGAGCCCCGCTGGGGACGACGGGGGCACGGCAGCCGGCTGCTGGCCGCCGTCGTCGACCTGGTGGTGCCGACCGGCGTGCGCCGGCTGCAGGTCTGGGTGCCCACGGCGGACGAGGTGACGGCTGCGTTCCTGACGTCCGCCGGGTGGGCAGTCGACGGCTGGACCCGCGCGCTGGACGCCGGGACCACCACCATCCACGAGCAGCGGTGGCACGCCGCGCTGGTCGACGACGAAGGGCTGGGATGAGCTTCACCGGGTTCCCCGACGAGGGTCTGGTCTTCTTCGAGGGCCTCGAGGCGGACAACAGCAAGCCCTACTGGACGCAGCACAAGGCCTCCTACGAGGAGCACGTGCGCGGTCCGATGCTGGCGCTGGTCGAGGAGCTGACGGCCGAGTTCGGCACGCCCAAGCTCTTCCGCCCCTACCGGGACGTGCGCTTCAGCAAGGACAAGACCCCCTACAAGACCCACCAGGGTGCCGTGCTGCACCTCGAGGGGGCCGGCACGGGCGCCTGGTACGTCGAGGTGTCCGCCGACGGACTGACCGCACGCGGCGGCAGCTGGCGCATGCAGCCCGACCAGGTCGAGCGCTACCGCCGCGCCGTGGACGACGACCTCCCCGGCGGACAGCTGGAGCAGCTGGTCGCGAAGATCCGCCGCGCCGGCCTCTCGGTCGACGGCGAGCAGCTCAAGCGCGCCCCACGGGGCTACGAGCCCGACCACCCGAGGATCGAGCTCCTGCGTCACAAGAGCATCCACGGCGGCACGCACTGGACCCCGGAGGACTGGTTGGACAGCCGCGAAGTCATCGACCGCGTCCGGAAGACCTGGCGCGCCCTCAAGCCCCTCAACGACTGGCTCGCCGACAACGTCGGCGCGACCACCGCCCCACCCGACCGTCGCCGCTGACGCAGCCAGAGGCGCGGCGCGCCCTCGTCGTCGGAGTGCCGGCAACCGGGGGTGCGTCGCTTGGACGATCCTTGTCCTGAATGCACGAAACGGGGCCACAGCAGATGCTGTGACCCCGTTTCGGAAATGGTGTCCGGCGGCGTCCTACTCTCCCACCCAGTCCCCCGGGCAGTACCATCG
>NZ_JBAPLV010000043.1:0-22626 GCF_037083865.1 Klenkia terrae
CCGGCCGCCGACCCGCCGGCCCGCCCGCGGGTCGCCGCCGCCACCGACGAGCCCGACATCCCGCTCCCGCCCGAGCCGACCGACGACGAGGACTGGCCGCAGCCCAGCCGCCCGGCCGCGGCGGCCACCTCGGCGCCCACGCCGGCACCGGCGTCCACCCCGGCGCCGGCGGCACGGCCCGAGCCGCGCGCTGCCGCCGAGTCCTCGCCCACCCCGCGCGGGGGCGAGCCGATGCCGCTGGTGTCGGCCAACCCGCCCGAGGAGGAGGCGGCAGCCGGCGACGGCGAGCTGACCACCGCCGACGTCCGCCGGATCTGGCCCGAGCTGATGAAGGTGGTGCGCGGCCGCAAGCGCACCACCGAGGGGCTGATGAAGAGCGCCCAGGTGCACGGGCTGGCCAACGGCACCCTGACCATGTCGTTCACCTCGCCGGCGCTGGCCAAGATGATGGGCGACGAGCTGAACCGGGAGATCGTCCGGGCCTCGCTGGAGGAGCTGCTCGGTGTCCGCTGGAAGGTCGCGACGATCGTGGACGCCCCGGGTCAGCCGGCCGCCGGTGCGCCGCCGGTCGCCCCCGAGGTGGCCCGCGCCGCCGCCCGGGCCGCCGAGAGCGCCGAGGCCGACGAGCTGATGGCCGAGCGGGCCGCCGACACCGGGTCGACCGAGGGCGCCCCGCCGCCGGTGGACCCCGAGCAGACCGCGCTCCAGCTGCTCCGCACCCAGCTGGGCGCCCACCCCATCACCTGACGGCTCCCGCCGCGACGAGACCGGGCCCACCGATGCCTCCCTGGACGGGAGGCAGCGATGGGCCCGGGGTGATCAGTTGCTAGTGCGCCATGACCGGGGCGGCGTCGGGGTCGCGCTCCACCGCACCGTGCGGCAGGAGGAGGCCGCAGACCACCGCGCCGACCGCGAAGATGCCGGCCGACCAGGCGAACACCGTGGTGTAGCTGGACACCGAGGCCTGCAGCAGCGCAGCCGGGTCGGACGGGTCGACGCCGACCAGCGCGTCGGTGGCGGCGGCCGCGGCCAGCGCCGAGAGCACCGCGGTGGCGATGGAGCCACCGATCTGCTGGAAGGTGTTCACCGCGGCCGAGGCCACGCCGGCGTCGTCGGACCGCACCCCCTGGGTGGAGGCGGCGAACGCCGGGGCGATCACCAGGCCGATGCCGAGGCCGACCACGACGAGGCCGGGGAAGACGCCGGTCCAGTAGTCGCTGTCCACGTCCAGGGTGGTGAGGATCAGCATGCCCAGGGCGCCGACGACGAAGCCGACGGCGACCGGGACCCGCACGCCGACCCGGTCGACCAGTGCCGGCGCGGTCTGCGCGGCGATGGTCAGCGCGACGATCATCGGCAGGAAGGCGACGCCGGTGGGCAGCGGCTCGTAGCCCAGCACCTGGGTGAGGAAGTAGGTCAGGAACAGGAAGACGCCGAACATCCCGGCGCCGACCAGCCCGACGGCGACGTAGGCACCGCCGCGGGTCCGGTCGGTGAGCACGCGCATCGGCAGCAGGGGGTGCGCCACCCGGGTCTCGACGACGACGAACGCGGCCAGCAGCACGACGCCGGCGACGATGAAGCCCAGGGTGGACGTCGCCGTCCAGCCGTCGGTCTCCGCGCTGGCCAGCCCGTAGACCAGCGAGACGAGGCCGGCGACCGAGAGCAGCGCGCCGGGGACGTCGAGGCCGGGTGCGCCGGCGGCGCGGGTGCCGCGGCGGGGCAGGAACACCAGCGCGCCGACGACGGCGACCACGGCGATCGGCACGTTCACGTAGAGGCACCAGCGCCAGGACAGGTACTCGGTCAGCGCGCCGCCGAGGATCAGCCCGATGGCGCCGCCGGCCCCGGAGATGGCGCCGAAGATCGCGAACGCGCGGCCGCGCTCCTTGCCGTCGGTGAACGTGACGGTCAGCAGGGACAGGGCGGCGGGGGCCAGCATGGCGCCGAAGACGCCCTGGGCGCCGCGGGCGGCGACCAGCACGCCGAAGCCGTCGGCGGCGCCGCCGACGGCCGAGGCGAGCGCGAAGCCGACCAGGCCGACGAGGAAGACGGGCTTGCGGCCGACCAGGTCGGCCAACCGGCCGCCGACCAGCAGCAGCGAGCCGAAGGCCAGCGCGTAGGCGGTGACGATCCACTGCCGGCTGTCGTTGCCGAAGCCGAGGTCGGCCTGGGCGGTGGGCAGCGCGATGTTCACGATCGTGGCGTCCAGCACCACCATCAGCTGGGCGATCGCGACGACGCCGAGCACCAGCCAGCGGCGCCGGTCGGTGCGGTCCGGTGCCGGACCCGGGCGGGCCGGGGTCTCGGTCGTGCTGGTCATGCGTCCTCCGAAGGAAGTGGAACGGTCTTTCCGGTTCTCCGGAGACGCTAGCAACAGAAACGGAGAGGTTGTTCCGCTTCGGCTACGATGGCGTCATGTCCTCCGTCACGTCCGCCGGCACCGCCGTCCGGCCGCTGCGCAAGGACGCCGAGCGGAACCGGGCGCTGATCCTGGGCGCCGCCCGCGAGGTCTACGCCGCGCAGGGCCTGGACGCCGGCTTCGACGAGATCGCCCGGGCGGCCGGGGTCGGCGTCGGCACGGTCTACCGGCGCTTCCCCGAGCGCGGCGACCTGGTCGAGGCCCTGTTCGAGCAGGAGATCGACGCCGTGGTGGCCCGGGTCGAGCAGGCCGCCGCCGACCCGGACCCCTGGCGCGGGCTGGGCGACTTCCTGCGCTGGGGCGCCGAGGCGCAGGCGGCCGACCGCGGGCTGGCCCAGGTGCTGGCCGCCGCCGGCCGCGGGCACGAACGCGTCGCCGCCGGCCGGGACCGGCTGCGCCCCGCGGTCGAGGCGCTGGTCCGGCACGCCCAGCAGGCCGGGGTGCTCCGCGACGACGTCACCGAGGTGGACCTCGGGATCGCGCTGGCGATGATCAGCCAGCTCGGCGACGCCGGCAGCTCGGACCTGCGCGACCGGTACGTGACCCTGGTGCTCGACGGCCTGGCGGTGCGCCGGGACGGGCCCACCCCGCTGCCGCCCGCCCAGCCGTCGGAGGACGACCTGGCCTGCGTCGTCGCCCCCGCCCGCCGGCACCGCTGAGCGCTCAGCGGCCCAGGAAGGTGAGCACCCCCGCGGCGAGCTGCTGGGCGAGGGCCTGCCGGCCGGCCTCGCCGCTCATCAGGGCGGCGTCGGCGGCGTTGCGCATGTTTCCGCACTCCACGTAGACCGCCGGCACCGTGTTCAGGTTCAGCCCGGCCAGGTCGCCGCGGACGTCCAGCCCGTCGGTGCCCAGGTAGTCGCTCACCGGTTCCACGGCGGTGAGCGCGTCGCGCAGCAGAAGGACCCCCTCGCTCCCCACCACTCGCAAGCTCGCAGCGGGCCCCTACGAGGGGGCCGGGACGTGGAAGCCCCGCGACCCCGCGGCCGCGCCGTCCCCGTGGATGCCGACGAACGCCGCCGCCCCGACCTGCGCCCCCAGCTGCCCGCGGACGTCGACGCACGGACCCACCCCGGTGTCGTCGTCCCGGGTGAGCACGATCTGGACGCCGGCCGCCACCAGGAGATCGCGCACCCGCAGCGCGGTGTCCCAGGTGAAGGCGTGCTCGGCGTACCCGGCGTCGGTCGAGGTCCCGGTGGTGTTGCACGGCTTGGTCCCGCCGGTGCCGTCGGGCACCGGGGCGCCGATCACCCCCGGGGCGGCCGCGTTGCCCCCGTTGTGCCCCGGGTCGAGGACGACGACGGGCGCGGGGGCGGCCGGGGTGGTGGGGGCAGGGGCCTCGGTGGTGGTCGGCGCCGGCGTGGTCGGGGGCGTCGTCGGGGGGACGGCGCTGCTCGTCGTCCGGGCGGTCGTGGTGGTCGACGGCGCGGCCGCGGGGGAGGGATCACCGCCGCACCCGGCAAGGAGCAGGGCCGTCGTCACCAGGAGGACCGCTGCTCGCCGCACACCGCGCAGCGTCGCACGGGCCTGTCGGACCCACGGCATACCCTCGGGTGCATGCGACCCGGTGGACAGCCCGACATGCAGCAGCTCATGAAGCAGGCCCAGAAGATGCAGCAGCAGCTCGCGGCCGCGCAGGAGCAGCTGGCCCAGGCCGAGGTCACCGGCACCGCCGGCGGCGGCATGGTGACCGCGACGATGACCGGCAGCGGCGAGCTCACCGCGATCGCCATCTCGCCCCAGGCGGTCGACCCCGACGACGTCGAGACGCTGCAGGACCTCGTGGTGGCCGCGGTGCGCGACGCCAACCGGGCGGCCGGCGAGCTGACCCAGTCGACCATGGGCCCGCTGGCCGGGGGCATGGGCGGGATGGGCCTGCCCGGCTTCTGACCGGTCCGGGACCAGGAGACCACCCGTGTACGAAGGCGCCGTCCAGGACCTGATCGACGAGCTCGGCCGGCTGCCCGGCGTCGGGCCCAAGAGCGCGCAGCGCATCGCGTTCCACCTGCTGGCCGCCGACGCCGCCGACGTCGTGCGGCTGGTGGCCTCGCTGCAGCGCGTGCAGGCCGAGGTCCGGTTCTGCGTGACCTGCTTCAACGTGGCCGAGGGCGAGCAGTGCCGCATCTGCCGCGACCCCCGGCGCACCCTCGACGTGATCTGCGTGGTCGAGGAGCCCAAGGACGTCGTGGCCATCGAGCGCACCCGCGAGTTCAAGGGCCGCTACCACGTCCTCGGCGGGGCGATCAGCCCGATCGAGGGCATCGGCCCCGACGACCTCAAGGTCAAGGAGCTGATGACCCGGCTGCTCGACGGCTCGGTCACCGAGCTGATCATCGCCACCGACCCCAACCTCGAGGGCGAGGCGACCGCGGCCTACCTGGCCCGGCTGGTCTCCCCGATGGGCCTGGCGGTCTCCCGGCTGGCCAGCGGGCTGCCGGTGGGCGGTGACCTCGAGTATGCCGACGAGGTCACCCTGGGCCGCGCCTTCGAGGGCCGCCGCCGGATCTGAGCCTCAGGCCCAGGGCAGCGAGCTGCGGGTGGACCAGTAGGTCTCGGGGGCCTCGGCGAGGTCGGGCAGGTCGACGACCAGTCCACGGGCGGCGGCGTTCGAGCGCAGCTGGTCCGGCGTGACCGCCCCCGACAGCACGACGCCGGCCCACGGCTGGGCCAGCGCCGCGGCCAGCGCCACGGCATCGGGACCCACCCCGGCCGTGGCCGCGGCGGCCCGGACGGGGGAGTCCGCCGGCAGACCGCGGTCGGTGAGCCGGCCGTTGGCCACGCCCTCCTTGACCAGCACCCGGAACCCGGCATCCGACGCCTCGGCCAGCGCCGGGCCGACCGAGGTCTCCAGCAGGTTCCAGGTGCTCTGGACGGCGGAGAACAGCGGCCGGCCGTCGACCTCCAGGGCGACCCCGCGGCGCACGGCGTCGGCCTGCCGCGGCCCGGAGGTGGAGAACCCGAGCGGGGTGCCCGAGTCGCGCACCTCGGCCATCGCGTGCAGCAGGGCGTCGTCGTCCCACAGCGGGCTGTCGGGGGTGAGCGAGTGCACCTGGTGCAGCGCGATGCGGTCGCCGAGCAGGGCGCGGGACTCCGCCCACTGCCGGGTGAAGGTGGCCAGGTCGTGCGTCTTGACCTCGTCGGCGTCCACGGTCGGGTCGTCGGCGGTGTAGGTGTAGCCCCACTTGGTGGACACCGTGCCGGCGCCCGGCGCCGTCGGGATCCAGCCGGCCAGGAACTGCTCGGCGCGGCCGTAGGAGCGGGCGGTGTCGAACCAGGTCAGCCCGAGGTCGGCCGCGGTGTCCAGCAGCTCGTGCGCGCGGGCCTCCAGTGCGGACCACGACCGGTCGGCCGGGAGGTCGACGTCCCGGCCGAGGGTGATGTAGGCGGGGCGGCCGATCGCGGCCAGTCCGAGTCCCAGCTGCGCGTCCACGGGCGCCCATCCTGCCCGGCGCCCGGTGAGGTCTCGAATCGGTGACGATCGCCCGCCCGGGTCACACGACCGTCATGGCGGAGACCTAGGGTCTCGACAGCCGGTCCACGGGACGTCGTCCCGTCGCGGCGACGCCAGCAACGAGCTCGTCCGGCGAACACCCGCCGAGAAAGCAGGTCCTCCAGCATGCAGCGCCGATCCACCCGACGGGTGCTCGCGGCCTCCGCCGCCACCCTGACCGCCCTGTCCGTGGCCGCCTGCGGCAGCAGCGACGACAACGGGGGCGGCGGCTCCGGCGACGGCGACTCGCTGCTCATCGGCACCAGCGACAAGGTCACCACGATCGACCCGGCCGGTTCGTACGACAACGGCTCGTTCGCCGTGATGAACCAGGTCTACCCGTTCCTGATGAACACCCCGCTGGGCAGCCCGGACGTCGAGCCCGACATCGCCGAGTCCGCCGAGTTCACCTCGCCCACCGAGTACACGGTGGTGCTGAAGGACGGCCTGACCTTCGCCAACGGCAACGAGCTCACCGCCTCGGACGTCGTCTTCACGTTCGAGCGCATGGTCGCCATCAACGACCCGAACGGCCCCGCGTCCCTGCTCTACAACATGGACAGCGTCGAGGCGACCGACGACACCACCGTCGTGTTCACCCTCAAGACCGCCGACGACCAGATCTTCCCGCAGATCCTGTCCAGCCCGGCCGGCCCGATCGTGGACGAGGACGTCTTCTCCGCCGACGCGCTGACCTCCGACGACGACATCGTCGCGGGCAACGCCTTCGCCGGCCCGTACGTCATCACCGACTACGAGCTCAACACCCTGGTCTCCTACACCGCCAACCCCGACTACCAGGGGCTGCTCGGCGCACCGAAGACCGAGAACGTCGACGTGACCTACTACGCCGACGCCTCCAACCTCAAGCTCGACATCGAGCAGGGCAACATCGACGTGGCCTTCCGCAGCCTGTCGGCCACCGACATCGACGACCTGCGCGGCAACGACGACGTCGAGGTCGTGGACGGCCCCGGCGGCGAGATCCGCTACATCGTCTTCAACTTCGACACCCAGCCCTTCGGCGCGACGACCGCCGAGGCCGACCCGGCCAAGGCCCTCGCCGTCCGGCAGGCCGTGGCCGACCTGATCGACCGCCAGGAGATCGCCGACCAGGTCTACCGCGGGACCTACACCCCGCTGTACTCCTACGTCCCCGACGGCCTGACCGGCGCGGCGACCCCGCTGCAGGACATGTACGGCGACGGCGAGGGCGGCCCCGACGCCGACGCCGCAGCCCAGGCGCTGCAGGCCGCCGGCGTGCAGACCCCGGTCCAGCTGTCGCTGCAGTACTCCAACGACCACTACGGCCCGTCCTCCGGTGACGAGTACGCGCTGATCAAGGACCAGCTGGAGGCGACCGGCCTGTTCGAGGTCGACCTGCAGACCACGGAGTGGACGCAGTACTCCGAGGACCGCACCGCCGACGTCTACCCGGCCTACCAGCTCGGCTGGTTCCCGGACTACTCCGACGCCGACAACTACCTGACGCCGTTCTTCCTCCAGGAGAACTTCCTCGGGAACCACTACGACAACCAGCAGGTCAACGACCTGATCCTGCAGCAGGCCAGCACCCCGGACGCCGACGAGCGGACGGAGCTGATCGAGCAGATCCAGGACCTGGTCGCCCAGGACCTGTCCACGGTGCCCTACCTGCAGGGTGCCCAGGTCGCCGTCGTCCGGACCGGGGTCGAGGGTGTGTCGGACACCCTCGACGCCTCCTTCAAGTTCCGGTACGGCGCACTGTCCGCCGGCTGACCCGCACACCCGCACCCGCGGCCCCGGGTCGCCCCCTCGTGGGGCGGCCCGGGGCCGCACGCGTGATCCCAGGAGCGAGCGCCCCATGAGCACCACCCGATGACCACCGCGACGCAGGACCCGGCACCGCCGGCCGTCCCCGCCGACGCCCCCGCCGCCCGCCGGCGCCGCGGCGGCGGGCTGGGCAGCTACCTGCTGGTGCGGGCCCTGCTGATCATCCCGACCGTGTTCATCCTGGTGACCGCGGTCTTCTTCCTCATGCGCACCACCGGTGACCCGATCACCGCCTCGCTGGGCGGGCGGCTGCCCGCCGACCAGCTGGCCGAGCGGATCCGGGAGGCCGGCTACGACCGGCCGCTGCTGGTGCAGTACCTGGACTACCTCGGCGGCCTGCTGCGCGGGGACTTCGGGACGACGAGCACCGACCGGCGCCCGGTGACCGAGGTGCTCACCACCTACGGCGCGGCCACCCTCGAGCTGGCGGTCTACGGCCTGCTGGTCGCCTTCGTGATCGGCATCCCGCTGGGCATGGTCGCCGCCAAGGTGCGCGACCGGTACCCCGACGCGATCCTCCGGGTCTTCGCGATCCTCTGCTACGCCACCCCGGTCTTCTTCGCCGGGCTGCTGCTCAAGCTGGTCTTCTCGGTGTGGCTGGACTGGCTGCCGGTCGCCGGCCGGATCTCCACCCGCGGGCAGATCCAGCTCAACCGCAACGGCGCCGGCACGGGCATCTTCCTGATCGACGCGATCAGCACCGGCGACGGCGACCTGGTCGTCGAGGTGCTGCGCTACGCCGTCCTGCCCTCGATCGCGCTGGGTCTGCTGACCGCCGGGGTCTTCCTCCGGCTGGTGCGCACCAACATGATCGGCACCCTGGGCGCGGGCTACGTCGAGGCCGCCCGCTCCCGCGGGGTCAGCGAGTCGCGGCTGGTGCGCAAGCACGCCTACCGCCCGGCACTCATCCCGATCATCACCGTCATCGGCCTGCAGGTCGCCCTCGTGCTGTCCGGGGCGGTGCTCACCGAGACCACGTTCGAGTGGCGCGGGCTGGGCTTCCAGCTGGGCCAGTACCTGCAGGCCCGCGACTTCGTGGCCGTGCAGGGCATCGTGGCGCTGCTGGCGGTCATCGTGGCGCTGACGAACTTCGTCGTCGACGTCGTCGCCGCGCTCATCGACCCCCGGGTGAGGTACTGATGGCCACCGCGGCACCGACCCCCGTGCGCCGGCGGACCTGGCGCTCGCTGCCCGTCGTCCACCAGCTGCGGCAGAGCGTGGGCCTGCAGCGCGGCATGCTCGTCGCCGGCCTGACCATCACCGGCGTCTTCGTGCTCACCGCGGTCTTCGCCCCGCTGCTGGCGCCCTACGGCTACGGCCAGCTGCGCGACGCCGACGGCACCTTCGGCGCCCAGCAGTCACCGTCGGCCGAGCACTGGCTGGGCACGACGGTCGGCGGCTACGACGTGCTCTCCCGGGTCCTCTACGGCACCCGGACGGCGCTGTTCGTCATCGTCGTGGCGATCCTGCTGTCGATCGTGGCCGGCGTGCTGCTCGGGCTGGTCTCGGGCTACCTGGGCGGCTGGCTGGACCGGGTGCTGGTGGTCGTCGCCGACGCCGTCTACGCCTTCCCCTCGCTGCTGCTGGCGATCGTGGCCGCCATCGTGATCAGCGGTGGCCAGTCCAGCCTGGTCGGCGGTGTGCTGGCCGCGGCCATCTCGATCACCGTGGTCTTCATCCCGCAGTACTTCCGGGTGGTCCGTGCGGAGACGGTGCGGATCAAGAGCGAGGCGTTCGTGGAGTCCGCCCGCGTGGTGGGCACCAGCACCTGGCGGATCATGACCCGGCACGTGCTCCGCAACGCCACCCGCTCGTTGCCGCTGATCGTCACGCTGAACGCCTCCGAGGCGATCCTGACCCTGGCCGGGCTGGGCTTCCTGGGCTTCGGCATCCAGCCGACCGCGGCCGCCGAGTGGGGCTTCGACCTCAACCGGTCCATCTCCGACGTCACCAGCGGCATCTGGTGGACCTCGATCTTCCCGGGTTCGGCGATCGTGCTCACCGTGCTGGGGCTGACCCTGGTCGGGGAGAGCCTCAACGACCTGGCCGACCCTCGGCTCCGCGCCCGGCGCCGGGCCGCGGACGCCCCCCCGCCGGCCGACGTCGCCGTCACCCCCGGCGGCGGGCTGGCCGCCGGCACCGAAGGAGTACTCCCGTGACCGACCCGGTCGTCGACATCCAGGACCTGCGGGTCACCTTCGCCACCGACGGCGGGGACGTCGCGGCGGTCAAGGGCGTCTCGCTGCAGCTGCACCGCGGCGAGGTGCTGGCCATCGTGGGGGAGTCCGGCAGCGGCAAGACCGTCACCGCCCGCACGGTGCTGGGGCTGCTGCCGGAGACGGCGCTGACCCGCGGTGCGGTGGTGCTGCGCAGCCGCGACGGCAGCTCGACCGCTGACGTCGTCACCCTCAGCGGCCGTGAGATGCGCGAGGTGCGCGGCCGGGACGCCGCGATGGTGTTCCAGGAGCCCGGCAGCGTGCTCAACCCGGTCCGGCCGGTGGGCTGGCAGATCGCCGAGGGCCTGCGGGCGCACGGCGACGTGTCGAAGAAGGAGGCACGGGCGACCGCGATCGACGTGCTGCGCCGGGTCGGCATCCCCGACCCCGAGCAGCGGGTCGACCACTACCCGCACCAGTTCTCCGGCGGCCAGAAGCAGCGCATCGTCATCGCCCAGGCGCTGGCGCTGGAGGCCGGGGTGATCGTCGCCGACGAGCCGACCACGGCCCTCGACGTCACCGTGCAGGCCGAGATCCTGGACCTGCTGCGCCGGTGCCGCGACGAGTTCGGCGCCTCGATCGTGCTGATCACCCACAACATGGGCGTGGTCGCCGACCTGGCCGACCGGGTGGCGGTCATGTACCAGGGCGAGCTGGTGGAGACCGCCGACGTCGCCACGCTGTTCGCCGCTCCGCAGGAGGAGTACACGAAGAAGCTGCTGGGCTCGGTGCCGCGGTTGGGCCAGGGCACCGTCCGGGCGCAGGAGCGGGCCGCCCGCCGTCCCGAGGGCTGGGCCGACGCCGCCCCGGCCGTCGTCGCCCGCGACCTGCAGATCGTCTACCGCGGCCGCTTCCGCCAGCCGGACTTCACCGCGGTCGACGGGGTCAGCTTCACCATCGCGCCCGGTGAGGTGCTGGGCCTGGTGGGGGAGAGCGGCAGCGGCAAGTCCACGATCGGCCGGGCCATCGCCGGCCTGACGCCGGTCGCCGGCGGCTCGCTGCAGGTGCTGGGCACCGAGGTGGCCGGGATGAAGGAGAAGGCCCTCCGGCCGGTGCGCCGGCGGATCGGGTTCGTCTTCCAGGACCCGGCGACCAGCTTCAACCCGCTGCTGACCATCGCCGACGCCGTGGCCGAGCCGTTGGTCGTGCACGGGGAGGCCGGTGACCCGCGGGCGGCGCGCGGCCGGGTGGACGAGCTGCTGGAGGCCGTGCAGCTGCCCCGCGCGTTCGGCGACCGGTTCCCGCACGAGCTGTCCGGCGGGCAGCGGCAGCGGGCCTCGCTGGCCCGGGCGCTCGCCCTGCAGCCGGAGCTGCTGATCGCCGACGAGCCCACCTCGGCGCTGGACGTCTCGGTGCAGGCGCGGGTGCTGGACCTCTTCGACGAGCTGCAGCGCGAGTTCGGGTTCGCGGCGCTGTTCATCAGCCACGACCTGGCCGTCGTCGACCTGCTCGCCGACCGGATCGCGGTGCTGCACCGGGGCCGGCTGGTCGAGGAGGGCACCGGGGAGCAGGTGCTGGGCAACCCGCAGGACCCCTACACCCGGCGGCTGCTCGCCTCGCTGCCCGTGCCCGACCCCGCCGAGCAGGCGCAGCGCCGCGCCGCGTGGACCGCCCTCCGGGGGTGACGGCAGGGTGCAGGTGGCCGGCAGGGTGGTACCGCGGCGGTACCATCCTGCCGTGGCGATGAACCTGCGGCTGACCGACGACGAGACCGAGGCCCTCCGGCAGCGGGCGGAGCGGGAGGGCACCTCGATGCAGGAGGTCGCCCGAGCAGCCATCCGGGAGTACGTCAGCGACCGGCCTGCCCGGTTGAGCGCGGCCATCGCCCGCGTGCGCACCGAGGACGCCGAGCTGCTCGACCGCCTGGCCCGGTGACCCCGGGCGGGGAGGTCGTCGACCACCTCACCGTCGAGGACCTGCTGGAGGTGGCCGCGGGCATCGTGGACGGGGTGCAGGTCCGGGACCTCGGGCTGCTGGCCTCGGCCGCGGCGCGCCCCAGGACCACGGTGTTCGGGGCCGACGCCTATCCGACCTTCGCCGACAAGGTCGCCGCGCTGATGCACTCGCTGGCGCGCAACCACCCGCTCGTGGACGGCAACGAGCGGTTGGCCTGGGCTGCGGGCCGGGTGATGTGCCTGCTCAACGGTGTCGACCTGCTGCTGGAGGTCGACGACGCCGAGGCGTTGGTGGTCGCGGTCGCGGCCGGGGAGATCGACGTCCCGGACATCGCGCGGGTCGTGGCCGCCGGACTGCGCTAGATCCTGTCGGACCTCGGTGGGAGGGTGCCCGCACCCGCCCGACGAGGAGGACGACGATGCCCACCCGGAACACCCCCTGGCCCGCCGGCACCCCGTGCTGGATCGACCTGGCCGCCACCGACCTGCCCGCCGCCCGCACCTTCTACGCCGAGGTGTTCGGCTGGACCGTGCCCGAGGGGCCGCCCGAGGCGGGCGGCTACTCCAGCGCCTCGCTCGACGGGCACCGGGTCGCCGGGCTGGGCGCCGCGCAGGAGGGCCAGACGCCGGCCTGGTTGACCTACGTCGCCACCGACGACGTCGCCGCCTCGGTGGCCACCGCGCAGGCCGCCGGCGGGACGCTGCAGGTGGGCCCGGAGCAGGTCGGCCCGCTCGGCTCGATGGCCGTGGTCGCCGACCCGACCGGCGCGGTGTTCGGGCTGTGGCAGGCGGGCCAGCACCCGGGCGTCGAGCTGTTCAACCAGCACGGCGGCCTGGTCTGGAACGAGGCCGTGGTGGACGACCGCACGGCGGCCCGCGAGTTCTACACCGCCCTGTTCGGCTGGGCCTGGGACCCGGTGGAGGGCGAGGACACCTACCAGACCTTCCGGCTCGGCGACCGCTGGCTGGGCGGCCTGGGGTCCGGTGCCGACTCGCCCGTGCAGGGGTGGGGGGTGTGCTTCGCCGTCGACGACACCGACGCCGTGGTGGCCGCCGTGACCGCGCGCGGTGGCACCGTCCTGCGGGCCGCGCAGGACTCGCCGTACGGCCGGTACGCGGTGGTCGCCGACCCCCAGGGTGCGGCCTTCTCGCTCATGCAGACGTCGGGCGACGCCGCCTGAGCGTCGGGTGGCACGTGCGCGGCCGGGCATGCAGCAGGATGGCGCCCATGCCGCGACCGAGTGCCGTGCTGCCCCGTCTCCTCGCCGTCGCGGCGCTGGCGGTGGGACCCCTGCTGCTGGCCGGGCCCGCCGCCGCGCAGGAACCGCTGCGGCTGGACGACCAGATCACCGACGACGCCGGTGCCCTGTCCGACGACGAGCGCACCCAGGTGCAGACGGCGCTGGACGAGCTGCGCGACGACCAGGGCGTGCAGCTGTTCGTGGTCTTCGAGACCACCTTCGACGGCACCTCCGGGCCGGACTGGGCGGCGCAGACCGCCCAGCTGTCCGGGTTCGGCGACGGCGACGTGCTGCTCGCCGTGGCCACCGAGAGCCGTGACTACGGCACCTCGATCCCGTACGCGGTCATCGGCTCCGACGACGACCAGATCGCGCTGGAGACCGACCAGGTCGAGCCGCGCCTGTCCGAGGAGGACTGGGCCGGTGCCGCGATCGCCATGGCCGACGGGCTCAGCCCGAGCTACACCGGCCGCTACGTGCTGGGCGGGGTGGTGGCCGCCGCGGCCCTCGGTGGCGGCGGGTACGCCGTGGTGCGCCGGCGCCGACGGGCCGCCGAGGAGGCCGAGGCGATCCGCAAGGCCGGGCCCTACCCCGACCAGAGCACCGAGCAGCTGACCGCGAAGGCGAGCGAGGGCCTGCTGGCCGTCGACGAGGCCGTCCGCACCTCCCAGCTCGACCTGGACTTCGCGCGCCTGCAGTACGGCGAGGCCGGGGTCACCGGGTTCGCCGGCACGGTGGCCGCCGCCCGCGCCCAGCTCGCCGAGGCGTTCGCCCTCCGGCAGCAGCTCGACGACGAGGTGCCCGAGGACGAGCCCACCCGGCGCCGGATGCTCGCCCGGGTGCTGGAGCTGCTGCAGGCCGCCGACGACCAGCTCGACGCGCAGGCCGTGGAGTTCGCCGCCCTGCGCGACCTGGAGGCCAACGCGCCGCAGGTGCTGGCCGGGCTGGCGCCGCGGATCACCGGGCTGACCGGCCGGCTGCCCGCCGAGGAGGAGCGGCTGGCCCAGCTCGGCCGCCGCTGGGCGGTGTCCGCACTGGCGCCGGTGGCCGACGTCCCGGTCCGGGTGCGCGAGCAGCTCGCCGCCGCCGAGCAGGCGGTCGCCGCGGCGCAGACCGAGCTGCAGGCTGGGCGCACCGGCGCGGCGGTGCCCTCGCTGCGCACGGCCGAGGACGCGGTGGCATCGGCCCAGGCCAGCCTGGATTCCCTGGCCGCGCGGGCGCAGGAGCTCGACACCGCGGCGGGTGCGGTGCCCGCGGCGCGGGCCGAGGTCGAGGCCGGGCTGGTCGCCGCCGGCCGGGTGGACCCCGCCGACGCCGCCGGGACGGCCGAGCCGGTCACCCAGGCGCGCGATGCCCTGGGCGTCGCCGACCAGCTGATGGCCGGCCCGGCGCCCGACCCGATCGCCGCGCTGGCCCGGCTGGACGCCGCCGACGACGGGCTGGACGCCGCCCTCGCCGCCGCGCAGACCGCCCAGGTCGAGCGCCGGGCCGTCGCGGCCCGGGCCGAGCGGGCGCTGCTGTCCGCGCGCAGCTCGGTGAGCTCGGCCGGTGCGGCGGTGGCCAGCGGCCGGGACTGGGCCGGGACGACGCCGCGCACCCGGCTCAGCGAGGCCGAGCGCCTGCTCGCCGCCGCCGAGGCCGCGTTCAGCACCGACCCGGCCGGGTCGTCGCAGTCGGCGGCGCGGGCCAGCTCGCTGGCCGAGGAGGCCGTGTCGCTGGTGGACCGTGCCCGCCGCGACCGCGAGTCGCAGTCCTCCTACTCCGGTGGCGGTGGCTTCTTCGGCGGGTCCGGCGGGGGCTGGTCGGGCGGGTCCTCCTACCGGGGCTCCTCCAGCCGGTCCTCGAGCCGCTCGTCGTCGAGCCGGTCGTCGTCCTCCGGACGGCGCTCGGGAGGCGGCGGTCGGTCCAGCGGCGGTCGGCGCAGCGGCGGCGGCCGCTTCTAGGAGGCCGGTCCAGCCGGTTCCCCAGCCGGACCTGGGACCATCGGGTCATGCGTCTCGCGTCCCGTCTGCTCGCCGGTTCCGCCCTCGGCCTGACCCTCGCCTTCACCGGGGCCGGGATGGCCTCCGCCGAGGAGCCGTTCGCGCCGACCGACCAGCTGACCGACAGCGCGGACGTGCTCTCCGGCAGCGAGGAGGGCACGGTCACCGACGCGCTGGACCAGCTGCAGAGTGAGGACGGGATCACGGCGTACGTCGTCTACGTCGACAGCTTCGACGACCTGAGGCCGGGTGAGTGGACCGAGCAGGCCTTCACCGACGGCGGGCTGGGCGGCAACGACGTGCTGCTGGCGGTCGCCGTGGACACCTCGCGCGTCGGGTACGGTGCCGGCTCCGCGGTCGACGCGGACGTCGCCTCCATCGTGACGAACGACGTCGAGCCGCTGCTGTCGGACCAGCAGTGGGCCACCGCGGCGACCACCTTCGCCCAGGAGCTGCAGCCCAGCGACACCGGGACCTACGCACTGGGCGGTCTGCTCGGGGTCGCCGTCCTCGGCGCCGGTGGGTACGCGGTGGTCCGCAACCGCCGGAAGAAGAAGGCCGTCGCGGCCTCGCAGGCCCGGGCCGCGGAGATCGCCGCCGCCGAGGAGGCCGCGCGCGACCCGCACCACGGCACCGCCACCCAGGACCTGCACTACCGGGCCAGCGCCGAGCTGCTGTCCCTCGACGAGGCGATCAAGACCAGCCAGCTCGACGTCGACTACGCCCGCGCCCAGTACGGCCCCGGGTCGGTCACCGAGTCCGCGGCGGCGCTGCAGGAGTCCCGGACCGAGCTGGGTCAGGCGTTCCAGATCCGGCAGGAGCTCGACGACGACATCCCCGAGGACGAGCCCACCCAGCGCCGCATGCTCGCCGAGCTGCTGGCGCTCACCGGCTCGGCGCGGGCCCGGCTGGACCAGCAGGCCGCGGCGCACCGCGAGCTGCGGCACCTGGAGGAGGACGCCCCCGGCGCCCTGGACCGGCTCGACCCCCAGATCGCGCGCGTGCAGGGCCGGATCGCCCCGACCGCGCAGGTCCTCGCCGACCTGCAGGCGCGGTACGCCCCGTCGACCTGGCGCGCCGTCGCCGACAACACCGGCGAGGCCGAGCAGCGCGTCCAGGTGGCCGGGCAGGCCCTGCAGCACGGCCGCGAGGAGCTGGCCGCCGGGCGCCCGGCGGGTGCGGTGCCCGCGGTGCGGGCCGCCGAGGACGCCCTCGCCCAGGCCGACCGGTTGCTGGCCGCCGTCGACAAGCTGCAGGCCGAGCTGGCGTCCGCGCCCGAGCGCTTCACCGCCGTCCGGGAGGAGACCGAGCGGGACATCGCCGAGGCCAAGGTGCTGCTGGACCGCGGGGTGGACACCCCCGGGCTGCGTGAGCAGCTCGCCCGGGCCGAGTCGGCCCTGGCCACCGCGGGTCGCCCGCCGGCCGACGGCGACCTGCCCGACCCGCTGGCGGTCACCCGGGCGCTGGACGACGCCGACCAGGCGCTCGAGTCCGCGCTGGAGCCCGCCCGGGACGCCCGGCAGCAGCAGGAGCGCGCCCTCGCCCACCTGGGTCAGGCGCTCAACGCCGCCGCCAGCGCGGTGGACGCGACCGCCGACTACGTCGCCACCCGCCGCGGCGCGGTCCGGGCCGCGGCGCGGACGCGGCTGGCCGAGGCCGACCGGCACCTGGACGAGGCGAACCGGCTGGCCGCGGCCAAGGACCCGGTCTCCGCGCTGCGCGAGGCCCAGCGCGCCCAGCAGCTGGGGCAGGAGGCCATGACCCTGGCCCAGCAGGACGTCCGCGCCTACAGCGACCACGACCAGGGCGGCTACGGCGGCGGCGGGTACGGCCGCGGCTACGGCCGGCGGGGCGGCGGCATGGGCGACGCCGTCGTCGGCGGGATCGCCGGTGCCGCGCTGGGCAACATCCTGTTCGGCGGCCTGGGTGGCGGGTTCGGCGGCGGCTTCGGTGGTGGGGACGGCGGCGGCGGGGACTTCGGCGGTGGCGACTTCGGTGGCGACTTCGGTGGCGGCGGCTTCTAGAAGGACCCGACTGCCCCCCGCGACACGCTCCGCGCGCCGCGGGCCCCTGCAGCCGGGCCGGCTACGGGGGTCAGCGCTCGCGGCCGCGGGGCTTCAGGGGGACCGGGGGCATCGGCGGGGCCGCGGTGCGCTCGCCGTCCTCGAAGCCCTCGACCAGGCCGAAGCGGGACGCGCCCTCCTCCCACTGCTCGCGGAAGCCGGCCACCTCGTCGCCGGCGCGGCCGACGAAGTTCCACCACATGACGATCTGCTCCTCGAACGGCTCGCCGCCCAGCAGCAGCACCCGCGAGGGCGCGTCGGCCGACAGTCGCAGGGTCCGGCGTCCGGTGCCCAGGTAG
Organism: Klenkia terrae; assembly: GCF_037083865.1. NCBI lineage: Bacteria > Bacillati > Actinomycetota > Actinomycetes > Geodermatophilales > Geodermatophilaceae > Klenkia > Klenkia terrae. Next base: position 17,418 of record NZ_JBAPLV010000043.1, read on the forward strand.
AGCATCGAGCCGTGGTCGACCGGGGCGCCCTCCACCACCGAGGACCCGGACGACGCCAGCACCGCGTGCTCGAAGCCGGGCTCCAGCGGGATCTCGACGTCGGCGCCCGCCGCCAGCGCGAGGTCGACGCCGACCAGCGGGGTGTAGGCCGTCCCGGGTGAGGTCGCCCCGCCCAGGGAGCCCATGAGCACGGTGGCGGTCACGCCGTCGGAGGTGAACCCCGGCAGGGACGCGTGGTGCTCGAAGGCCGGCGCCACGTCGCGGGAGCCGTCGGGCAGCGCGACCCACAGCTGGGCGCCCTGGAGCATCCGGGGGTGCGTGGCCGGGGACTGCTCGGAGTGGCTGATCCCGTGCCCGGCCGTCATCAGCGCGAGCTCGCCGACGCCGAACTCGACGTCGCTGCCGAGGGAGTCCCGGTGGTGCACCGAGCCCTCGATCAGCCAGGAGACCGTCTGCAGCCCGGTGTGCGGGTGCGGGATGACCTGCATGCCGTCGGTGCCGGCGATGTCGTCGGGACCGTAGTGGTCCACGAACGCCCAGGCGCCGACCATCCGCCGGCCCAGGGTCGGCAGCAGGCGGCGGACCTGCATCCGCTCGCCCAGGGTGACGCTCTTGCCCGGCAGGAGGTCCAGCGCCGGGCGGGGTGCGACGGGCCCCGCCCCACCCAGCACGTGCGGGGTGGGGCGGGGCTCCAGGTCGCTCATGCCGAGAAGCCTCGCACCTCGGCGTGCGCCGCGGGGACGGATCCCAGCCGTCCGGCCTGGTGGTCGGTGAAGGCGTCCATGACCTCCTGGCGGGTGTTCATCACGAACGGCCCGTACATCGCGATCGGCTCCCGGATCGGGCGTCCGCCCAGGATGACGACGTCCAGCGCCGGCGTCCGGCTGTCCTGGTGGTCGGCGCCCTTGACCGTCACGGTGTCGCCGGGGCCGAAGACCGCCAGCTGGCCGCCGGTCACGGGCTGGTCGTCGATGCCGACCTTCCCGTTGCCGCTGAGCACGTAGACCAGCGCGTTGAACGAGGGGTCCCACGGCAGGTCGAGCGTCGCGCCGGGGGCGATCGTCGCGTGCACCATCGCCATCGGGGTGTACGTCGTGCCCGGGCCGGCGTGGCCGCCGACGTCGCCGGCGATCACCCGGAGGAAGGCACCGGCGTCCGGGCTGGCCAGCAGCACCGACTGGTCGGCGCGCAGGTCCTGGTAGCGCGGCTCGACCCACTTCTGCGCCTTGGGCAGGTTCACCCAGAGCTGCAGGCCGTGGAACAGCCCACCGCTGACCACCAGCGACTCCGGCGGCCGCTCGATGTGCAGGACGCCGCCGCCCGCGGTCATCCACTGCGTGTCGCCGTTGGTGATCGACCCGCCGCCGCCGTGGCTGTCGGCGTGCTCGAAGGTGCCGTCGATGATGTAGGTGACGGTCTCGAAGCCGCGGTGCGGGTGCCAGGAGGTGCCCTTGGGCTCACCCGGGGCGTACTCGACCTCGCCCATCTGGTCCATGTGGATGAACGGGTCGAGGTCGCGCAGGTCGACGCCGGCGAACGCCCGGCGGACCGGGAAGCCCTCGCCCTCGAACCCGCGCGGCGCGGTGGTCACCGAGCGGACCCGGCGGCGCACGGTCCTCGGGGCGGGCACGGGGACCCGCGCCAGCGTGGTGGTGTCCTCGACGGTGATGGCGGGCATCCCGACTTCCTGAGTTGAGTGTTCAACTACTTGCGAGGACGGTAACCCACCGGTGCTGGGATGTCTTCCCCGGCCCCGCCCCCGCGCCGAGGCATGCGGGGGCGGGGGGAGTCGGTCAGCCCTCGCGGTGGCGGCGCAGGACCTCGGCGTAGGCGAGGGCGCTGTCCTTCGGCGTCCGGACCTGGGTCTCGTAGTCCACGTGCACGATGCCGAAGCGCTGGTCGTAGCCGCGGGCCCACTCGTAGTTGTCCAGCAGCGACCAGGCGAAGTAGCCCCGGACGTCGGCCCCGAGCGCGACCGCGTCGGTCACCGCGGTCAGGTGCTCGTGCAGGTAGGCCACCCGCTCGGGGTCGTGGACGGCGCCGTCGGGGGAGACCGCGTCCGGCCAGGCGGACCCGTTCTCGGTGACCACAAGCGGCAGCCCGGGGGCGACCGACCCGATCCAGGTCAGCAGGGAGGTGAACGCCGGGGCGTCGATGCCCCAGCCCATGGTCGTCGTCGGGCCGACCGGCTCCAGGTCCTCGACCTGCTCGGCGCCGATGAAGGAGGACTGCTTCCCGGTGGGTGCACCGGTGTCCCGGACGACGGAGCTGAAGTAGTAGTTGACGCCCAGCCAGTCCAGCGGGGCGGCGATGACCTCGAGGTCGCCGTCCTCGACCGGCAGCGGTGCACCGGCCGCGGCCAGGTCCTCGACGACGTCGGCCGGGTAGGCGCCGGTCACCGCGGGCAGCAGGAACATCCGGTTCTGCTGGCCGTCGCAGCGGCGGGCGGCGTCGACGTCGGCGGGGGAGTCGGTGGCCGGGGTCATCGGGGTGAAGTTCAGCGTCAGGCCCAGCGAGGTGGCCCCGCGGTCCCGCAGCACCCGGGTGCCCAGCCCGTGCGCCAGCAGCAGGTGGTGGGTGGCCCGCGACGCGGCGACGGCGTCCTGCTGGCCCGGCGCGTGCTGGCCGGACATGTGCCCGAGCAGCGCGCTGCACATCGGCTCGTTCAGCGTCGACCAGTGCGTCACCCGGTCACCCAGCGCGCCGTGCAGCACGTCGGCGTACTCGGCGAACCGGTGCGCGGTGTCCCGGTCTGTCCACCCGCCGCGGTCCTGCAGCGCCTGCGGCAGGTCCCAGTGGTACATCGTCAGCCAGGGGTCGACGCCGGCGCCGAGCAGCTCGTCGACCAGCCGGCGGTAGAAGTCCAGCCCGCGCTGCTCCACCCGCCCGGTGCCCTCGGGCAGCACCCGGGACCAGGAGACGGAGAACCGGTAGGCCGACAGTCCCAGGTCGGCCATCAGCGCGACGTCCTCGCGGTACCGGGCGTGGTGCTCGACGGCGACGTCCCCGGTGTGGCCCAGGTGGGTCTTGCCGGGGGTGTGGCTGAAGGTGTCCCAGATGGAGGGGCCTCGGCCGTCGACGTCCACGGCCCCCTCGATCTGGTAGGCGGCGGTGGCCGCGCCGAACACGAAGTCGGCGGGGAAGACCAGGTCAGCGGTCTGCGGGCGGGTGTCGGTGCTCGTCACGGGATGCCTTTCGGGGGAGTGGAGGGGAGGTCAGCCCTTGACGGCGCCGGACATGATGCCGCCGACGATCTGCTTGCCGAGGACGGCGAACACGGCCAGGACGGGCAGCGTGCCGAGCAGGGTGCCGGCCATGATCACGGCGCGCTGGGGCACGTAGCCCGAGCCCAGGTTGGCGATGGCCACCTGCACGGTCGGGTTGGCCGCGGTGAGCGCGATGATCGGCCAGAAGAACTCGTTCCAGGCGGTCAGGAACGTGAGCATGCCCAGCACCGCCATCGCCGGCCGGGCCACCGGCAGCACGATGGAGAAGAAGATCCGGTGCGTGGAGGCGCCGTCGACCCGACCGGCCTCCAGCAGCTCGTCGGGCAGCGCCGTCGACAGGTACTGGCGCATGAAGAACACGCCGAACGCGCTGACCAGCGTGGGCAGGATGACCGCCTGCAGCTGGTCGACCCACTGCAGGTCGGCGATCATCATGAACAGCGGGATCACCGAGAGCTGGGTCGGCACCATCATCGTGCCGACCACCAGGGACAGCAGGACGCCGTTGCCCTTGAAGCGCAGCTTGGCGAAGGCGAACCCGGCCAGCGTGCAGAACAGCACGGTGCCCACGGTGATCGCGCTGGAGACCAGCACCGAGTTCAGGATCGCCAGGCCCATCGGCGCCTGCTCCGACGCCCGCGCGACGTTCTCGAACAGGGTCGCGTTGGGCAGGAACGGCGGGGGCTTGGCGGCGATCTCGGCGTTGGTGTGCGAGCCGGCGACGGTCGCCCAGTACAGCGGGAAGACCGAGACCAGGGCCGTCAGCACCACCAGGGTGTAGGTGATCGGCCCGGCCTTCCCGGCCCGGGAGCGGGGCTTCCGCCGGCGCAGCGGCGAGCGCCGGCCGACCTCGGGGGAGCTGTCGGAGGGGCGGTCGAGCACGGCGGTCATCGCAGGTCTCCCCGGCGGCGGGAACGGATCCGGCCGGCGACGGCGGCGAGGCCGATGACCAGCAGGATGATGAGGAACATCGCCCAGGCCGTGGTGGCGGCCTGCCCGACGTTGAAGTTGCTCCAGCCCTGCTGGTACATCAGCAGGCCGAGCGTCTGGTACTGGTTCCGGGAGCCGCCGGTGGTGCTGCCGTTGCCGGCGAACAGCAGGGGCTCGCCGAACAGCTGGATGGCCCCGATGGTCGAGACGACGACGGTGAACAGGATCGTCGGGCGCAGCGACGGGATCGTGACGTGCAGGAACTGCCGCCACCGGCTGGCGCCGTCCATCTCGGCGGCCTCGTAGAGCTCGCCGGGGATCGACTGCATGGCGGCCAGGTAGATCAGCGCGTTGTAGCCGGTCCAGCGCCAGGTCACGATCACCGCGATCGCGATCTGGGAGCTCCAGGTGCCGGCCTCCCAGTCAACCCGGTCCAGCCCGACGGCCTCCAGCGCGGTGTTGATGATCCCGTAGTCCCGGCCGAACAGGGTGGCGAAGACCAGGGTCGCCGCCGCGATGCTGGTGGCGTAGGGCATCAGCATCAGGGTGCGGAAGAACGTCCGGCCGCGGAGCTTGTAGTGCAGCAGGTGGGCCAGCCCCAGGGCCAGGCACAGCTGGGGGACCGTCGCGAGGATCCCGATCGTGATCGTGTTGCGCAGCGCGTTCCAGAAGAAGTCGTTCCCCAGCAGGGCCGCGTAGTTGTCCAGCCCCACGAACGTGCCGCCGTCGATGTCGCTCAACCGGGCGTCGTGCAGGGAGATCCAGGCGGTGAAGAGGAAGGGGAAGAGGCTGAACGCGCCGAACACCACGAAGAACGGGGCGACGTAGCCGTAGCCCCAGCGGTTGCGGGACAGCGAGGGACCGCGGCGGGGGGCGCGCGGCGGGCGGACGTCGGCGACGTCCTGGGCAGTGGCGTCGGCCAGACCGGTGGTCCCGGCCAGGGTCCGCGGGCTGTCGTCGGCGAGGGTCACGGGGGCTCCAGGCGGTGGCGGCGGGTAGGGGAGCGCGGGGGCCCGGGGGGGGGGCCCCCCCGCCCCCCCCGGGAAAACCCC
>NZ_JBAPLV010000044.1:0-22381 GCF_037083865.1 Klenkia terrae
ACACCACACCAGCCTCGTCCATCCCTCATCAAGACCTTTGAAGACACGCCCTAGCCGGCGCGCAGCCGCGGCGGCGTCCCCGCAGCCGCCACGTCGACGGCCCGGGCCCACCGGGCCAGTGCGACGCCGTCGACCCCCAGCCCGGCCGCCACCGGCGCCGCGGCCTCGACGTGCCCGGCGCCCCGGTCCAGCAGCGTCCGCGCACCGGCGAGGTTGCCCCGGGCCGCGTGCGTCAGGCCCACCGCGAGCTGGGCCAACCCCCGCCAGAGCTCTCGCTGCTCGGCCGGCCCGGTCTTCCACGCATCCTCGAGCACCTCGTGGGCGTGGAACGGGCGACCGGCGTCCAGCAGCTCCTGCGCCTCGCGGAGGGTCTCCCCCGCCGTCCGGACGACACCCTCGGGTGCCCGCGGCTCACCGGGCTCGCCGTGCGGCAGCGGCCGACCCAGCCCGTCCCGCGGACGGGCGTTGCGCGCCCGGCCGTCGGCGTCCCGGTCCCTGCCCTGAGCGCTCTCCACCGGTCCATCGTCCCCCGGCGCGGGTTGCCCCGACGGCCGGACGTGTGCACCCTGGACGACGAGGACGGCCCGCCTGCGCAGGTCGCCCCCGCACCGACCCGCGGTCTCCCGAGACCGGTCCGGACCTGGAGGGGGTGGCTACGGCCATGTTCCGCACCGACCACGATCTGCGTCCCCTGCCCGACGTCGACGCCGCCCGGGCGCACGTCGCCGAGGCGGCCCTGCGTCCGGCAGCGCCGGGCCCGGTGGGCCTGGAGCTCGAGGCGCACCTGGTGGACCTGCTGTCCCCCGCCGAGCGGGTGCCGTGGGACCGGATCACCGGCCTCGTCGGCTCGGTGCCACCGCTGCCCGGCCGCAGCCGGGTCACCCTGGAGCCCGGCGGGCAGGTCGAGCTCTCCGGCCCACCCGGGGACGACGTCACCGCCGCGGTGGCCGCGCTGCGGGCCGACGGCGCCGTCCTCACCGCCCACCTGGGCCGGCACGGCCTCGGCCTCGCCCCGCTGGGCACCGACCCGCTGCGGCCGGCCCGGCGGGTGAGCCCCGGCCCCCGGTACCTGGCCATGGAGGAGCACTTCGCGGTCGTCGGCTGCTCGCGGGCCGGCGCGGCGATGATGACCTCGACGGCGTCCGTGCAGGTCAACCTGGAGGCCGGGCACCCGGGGCAGCACCGGGACCGGGTGGCGCTGGCGCACGCGCTGGGCCCGGTGCTGGTCGCGGTCTCGGCCGCCTCCCCGCTGCTGGCCGGCCGGGAGACCGGGTGGGCCTCGACCCGGCAGCAGGTGTGGGGCGACCTGGACCAGGCCCGGTGCGGGCCGCTGCTGGGCCGCCGCGACCCGGCCGAGGAGTGGGCCGACTACGCGCTGGCCGCCCCGGTGATGCTGGTCCGCTTCACCGACGACGGCGGCGCGCAGGCGGTGACCGCCCGGGTGCCCTTCGCCGACTGGGTGTCCGGGCGGACCCTGCTGGGCGGACGCCGTCCCACCCCCGAGGACCTGGACTACCACCTGACCACGCTGTTCCCGCCGGTCCGGCTGCGCGGCTTCCTGGAGATCCGCTACCTGGACGCCTCGCCGTCCTGGCCGGCCCTGGCCGCGCTCACCACCACCCTGCTGGACGACCCGGTCGCCGCCGACCTGGCCGCCGCGGCCTGCCTGCCGGTCCGCGGCCGCTGGACCACCGCCGCGCACCGCGGCCTGGCCGACCCCGAGCTGCACACCGCCGCCCGGGCCTGCCTGGCCGCGGCCGTCGACCGGGTGCCGGCGGAGCTGCGCTCCGCCGTCCACGCCCTGGCCGAGCTGGTCGAGGCCGGCCGCAGCCCGGGGGACGCCGTCCTGGACACCGCCCGCGCATCGGGCCCCGAGGCCGCCCTGCTGGCGGCCGTGCACGCGGAGGAGCCGGCATGACCGCCACCGACATCGACACCGTCGTCCGCGACCTCGAGGTCGCCCGGGCGCGGACCCTGCTGCTGACCGACCTCGACGAGCCCGAGCTGCTGCGCCAGCACGACCCGCTGATGAGCCCGCTGGTCTGGGACCTCGCGCACATCGGCCAGCAGGAGGACCTCTGGCTGCTGCGCGGCGGGCAGGCCGGCCGGTGCGGGATCCTGCCGCCGGACGTCGAGCAGCTCTACGACGCGTTCACCCACCCGCGGGCCGTGCGGGCCCGGCTCCCGCTGCTGCCCCCGGTCGAGGCCCGCCGCTACGTCGCCCAGGTCCGGGCCCGGGTGCTGGACCGGGTCGCCGACGCCGACGCGTTCGAGGTGGCCATGGTGGTCAGCCACGAGCAGCAGCACGGCGAGACGATGCTGCAGGCGCTCCAGCTGCGCTCCGGTCCGGCCCTGCTCGGCACCGGGGCACCGCTGCCGGCCGGGCGGCCCGGGGTGGCCGGCACCCGCGTGCTGGTGCCCGGTGGCCCCTTCGAGCTGGGCGTGGACGGCACGACCGAGCCGTTCAGCCTGGACAACGAGCGCCCCGCGCACACCGTCGACGTCCCCCCGTTCTGGATCGGCCGGGTCCCGGTCACCGTGGCCGAGTTCGCCGGGTTCGTCGCCGACGGCGGGTACGCCCGGCCCGAGCTGTGGACGACGCGGGGCTGGCAGGTCCGCACCGACATGGACCTCGAGCACCCGATGACCTGGCACGGCGACGGCACCCGCACCCGGTTCGGCGTCCGCGAGCAGGTGCCCGGTGACGAACCGGTCCAGCACGTCACCTGGTTCGAGGCCGACGCCTACGCCCGCTGGGCCGGTGCCCGGCTGCCCACCGAGGTGGAGTGGGAGAAGGCCGCGGCCTGGGACCCGGCCACCAGCCGGCGCCGCCGGTACCCGTGGGGCTCGGCCGACCCGACGCCGGAGCTGGCCAACCTCGGCGGGACGGCGCTGCGCCCGGCCCCGGTCGGCGGCTACCCGGCCGGCGCCTCGGCCTACGGGGTGGAGCAGCTGATGGGCGACGTGTGGGAGTGGACGTCGTCGGACTTCACCGCCTGGCCCGGGTTCACGCCCATGCTCTACGCCGACTACTCCGCGCCGTTCTTCGGCGGTGACTACAAGGTGCTGCGCGGCGGCGCGTGGTCGGTGGACGCCTCGGTCCTGCGGCCGAGCTTCCGCAACTGGGACCACCCGCAGCGCCGGCAGGTCTTCAGCGGGCTGCGGCTGGCCTGGGATGTGTAGGCACGTCGCGTGGCTCGGGGAGCCCCGGTCGCTGGCCTCGCTGGTGCTCGAACCGCCGGCCTCCCTGCTGGTGCAGTCCTACGCCCCGCGCCGGCAGCGGCACGGCACGGTCAACGCCGACGGCTGGGGCACCGGCTGGTGGGCGCCCGGGCGCGCGGAGCCCGCGCGCTGGCGCTCGGCGACGCCGCTGTGGGGGTCGGCGTCCTTCGCCTCGGTGGCCCCGGCGGTGTCGTCGTCCTGCGTGCTGGCCGCCGTCCGGTCGGCGACCGTCGGCATGCCGGTCGACGAGTCGGCCGCCGCACCGTTCACCGACGGGCGCTGGCTGCTCTCGCACAACGGCCGGGTGGACCGCGCGGTGCTGCCGCCGGCCGCCGCGGTGGCCGCCGAGAGCGTCTGCGACAGCGCCCAGCTCGCCGCCCTGGTCTTCGCCACCGGGCTGGACGCCCTGGGCGAGGTGGTCCGCGACGTGGGCGGCCGCGACCCCGCGGCCCGGCTCAACCTGCTCGCCGCCGACGGCACCCGCCTGCTGGCCACCACCTGGGGGGACACCCTGTCGGTGCTGGAGACCCCGCAGGGCACCGTGCTCGCCAGCGAGCCCTTCGACGACGACCCCCGCTGGACCGACGTCCCCGACCGCCACCTCGTGACGGTCACCGCCCACGGCACGACCCTGGAGTCCCTCTCGTGAGCTTCACCCTGACCGACCACCTCGGCCCCGTCGACGCCGGCGCCGCGCTGCGCGCCGACGTCCGGGCCGGCCTGACCGCCACCCCGAAGACCCTGCCGCCGACCTGGTTCTACGACGCCCGCGGCAGCGAGCTTTTCGACGAGATCACCCGGCTGCCGGAGTACTACCCGACCCGGGCCGAGCGGGCGGTGCTCACCGAGCACGCCGACGAGATCGCGGTGCTGTCCGGCGCCGACACCCTGGTCGAGCTCGGCAGCGGGACGTCGGAGAAGACCCGGCTGCTGCTGCACTCGCTGCAGACCGCCGGCACGCTGCGCCGGTTCGTGCCCTTCGACGTCGACCCCTCGGTGCTGCGGCAGGCCGGGGCCGCCCTGGCCGAGGAGTTCCCCGACCTCGCGGTGGACGCCGCGGTCGGCGACTTCACCGTCCACCTGGGCAAGCTCCCCCGGGACGGCGTCCGGCTGGTCGCCTTCCTCGGCTCCACGATCGGCAACCTCGAGCCCGGGCCCCGGGCGGCGTTCCTCGCCGAGGTCGGGTCCGTGCTCGACCCCGGCGACTGGTTCCTGCTGGGCACCGACCTGGTCAAGGACACCGACCGGCTGGTCGCCGCCTACGACGACGCCGCCGGGGTGACCGCCGCGTTCAACCAGAACGTGCTGACCGTGGTCAACCGCGAGCTGGACGCCGACGCCGACCTGGCCGCCTTCGAGCACGTCGCCCGCTGGGACGCCGAGAACTCCTGGATCGAGATGCTGCTGCGCTCGACCCGGGACCAGGTGGTGCACGTCGACGCGCTGGACCTGGACGTGCCCTTCGCCGCCGGGGAGGACCTGCGCACCGAGGTGTCGACCAAGTTCCGGGTGGAGCAGGTCGTCGCCGAGCTCGCCGCCGCCGGCCTGCGGGCCGCCGAGACGTGGACCGACCCGGACGGCGACTTCGCGGTCACCCTGGCGACCCCGGTCTGAGAAATCCTGCGGACGGTGCATCCGGCCGCGGCCCTGCCGCGGAAGAGGGGGTGAACGACCCCTCCACGGAAGGACACCGTCCATGAGCACCGTCCGCAGGTCCCTCACCGTCGGCGCCGTCGGCGCCGTCGTCCTCGGCCTCTCCGCCGCCCCGGCGCTGGCCGACGACGGCACCGCCACCGTCTCGGTGCTGCACGCCGTCCCCGGCGTGCCGGTCGACGTCTACGCCAACGGCGAGGAGCTGATCCCCGACTTCCAGCCGGGCACCCTCACCGACCCGCTGGAGCTGCCCGCGGGCACCTACGACCTGGCGATCTACCCCGCCGGGTCGGACCCGGCCACCACCCAGCCGGCCGCCTCGGCCGACGACGTGGCCGTGCCCGCCGGGGCGAACGCCACCATCGCCGCGCACCTGACCGAGGCCGGCACCCCGGTGCTCACCCCCTACGTCAACGACGTCTCCGCGGTCCCGGCCGGGCAGGCCCGGCTGACCGTCCGGCACACCGCGGCGGCCCCCGCCGTCGACGTCCGGGCCGGCGGCGCCGTCGTCGTCCCGGGCCTGGTGAACCCGGGTGAGGCCAGCCTGGTCACCGACGCCGGCACCGTCTCCGCCGACGTGGTCCTGGCCGGCACCGACACCGTCGCCATCGGCCCGGCCGACCTGACCCTGGCCGAGGGCACCTCGACCATCGTCTACGCCTGGGGCTCGGCCGACGCCGGCTACCAGCTCGCCGTGCAGACGATCGGCGGCCTGCACTCCAGCCCGTCCGGCGTCCCCGGCGGCACCGGTGGCCAGGCCGACTCCTCGCTCCCGCTGCCCGTCGTCGGCGCCGGCCTGCTCGGCCTGGTCGTCGTCGGGCTGGGAGCGCGCCGCCTGGCCGCCGTCCGCGGCTGACCCGGGCGACGTCGTGCGTCCCGCCCGCCTCCTGGTCGTGCTCGGTGTGCTGCTCGCGGTCGGCGTGCCGACCGGGTGGCTGCTGACCCGCCCGGGGACGTCGGACGGGCCGCCCGTGGCCGAGGTCGTCGCGGCGCAGGACGCGCCCGGTCCGGCGGAGGCATCCCACGCCCCCGCCGGACCGGGCGTCCTCCCCGAGGCCACCGCGCGACCGGCCACCCCCGAGCTGGCCGCACCCCTGGTGGCCCCGGTCCGGCTGCAGGTCCCGGCCCTGGGCCTGGACGCGCCGGTCGACGCCGTGGGCGTCGAGGCCGACGGCCTGATGACGATCCCCGAGGACGTCGACCGGGTCGGCTGGTACCGCTTCGGCCCGGCGCCGGGCGCCGCGGCCGGGAACGCCGTGCTGGCCGGCCACGTGGACGACGCCGAGCAGGGCCTCGGCGTGCTGGCACCCCTGGAGTCGGCCGCCGTCGGCGACGAGGTGCTGGTCACCGCCGCGGACGGCACGCAGGGCCGCTGGCAGGTCGTGGCCCGCCAGGAGTTCGACAAGGAGGTCGTCCCGCTGGCCGACCTGTTCACCCGCGCGGGCCCACCGCGGCTGGTGCTCATCACCTGCGGCGGACCGTTCCTCGCCGACATCGGGAGCTACCGCGACAACGTCGTGGTGGTCGCCGAACCCGTCCCGGCGGGATGACCGGGTGTCCGCAGCCCTCGCCGGCCCTACGGTGCACCTCGTGGAGCCCACCGCCGAGCCGACCGTGGCCGTGACCACGGACGCCGGCGCGGGGTACCCCGACGACCTGGGCCAGCTGTTCGCCGCCGGCGACGAGCAGGCGCTGGCGCTGGCCTACGACCTGTGGGGGGCGCAGCTGCACGGGCTCGCCGTCCGCGCGCTGGGGCCCGGGCCCGACGCCGAGGACGTCGTCCAGCAGACGTTCGTGTCCGCCTGGCACGGCCGGGCGGGCTTCCGGCCGGCCGCCGGGTCGCTGCCGGCCTGGCTGACCGGGATCTGCCGACACCGGATCGCCGACGCCTGGGCACACCGGCAGCGGCAGCGGCGCACCGCGGACGCCGTCGGCGCGCTGCCCACGGCGTCCGGGCACGCCGTGGACCGGGCCGCGGTGGACCGGGTGCTGCTGCTCGGCGAGCTGGACCAGCTCGGGCAGCCGCAGCGGGGCATCATCGAGCTCGCGTTCTACGCCGACCTGACCCACCGGGAGATCGCCGAGCGGACCGGCATCCCGATCGGCACGGTCAAGAGCCACATCCGCCGCACGCTGGAGAGACTGCGCACCCGATTGGAGGCCGGCGATGCCCCACTGCACCCCTGAGGACATCGCGCTGGCCGCGCTGGGCGAGGAGCTGCCCGCCCCGGACGCCGCGCACCTGACCGGCTGCGCCGACTGCCGGGCGGAGGTGGCGTCGCTGCAGCGCGCGGTGCACCTGCTCGGCGACGAGGACGCGGCCGGGCCGCCGGCCCCGGTCCCGCTCCCCCCGCGGGTGTGGGACGCGATCGCCGCCGGGACCGGGGTGCGCAGCCGGCCGGCGTCCGTGCCGCAGCCCGACGCCGTGCTGCCCCAGCCCCGCTCCGGCGCCGACGAGCCGGCCCCGGTGGCCCGGACCCCAGCCCCGACCCCGCCCCCGCCCGTGACCCCGCCCGCCGCCGTGCCGGACCTGGCGGCGGTCCGGGGCCGGCGCCGTCCGCGCTGGGCGACCGCCGTGGCGGTCGCGGCGAGCCTGCTGGTCGGGGCCGGCCTCGGTGCCGTCGCCGTCCGCCAGACGGAGCCGGCCGAGACCGTCGCCGCCGCCGCGGACCTGGAGCCCCTGCCCGGGTGGTCCGACACCGGCGCCGCCGTGCTGCTGGACCGGGACGGCGAGCTCGAGCTGCAGGTCGACCTGCCCACGCCGCCGGCCGGCGACGGCTTCTACGAGGTGTGGCTGCTGGGCACCGACTCCGGGGCCGTGGCCCTGGGCGTGCTGGAGAGCGGCAGCGGCCGGTTCCCGGTGCCGGCCGGGGTGGACCTGGCCGCCTACGGCACCGTCGACGTCTCCCGCGAGCCGCTGGACGGCGACCCCGCGCACTCGACCGACTCGGTGGCCCGGGGCGCGCTCACCTGAGCCGGTACCGGGAAGATGGCCGGGTGAGCGACCTCCCCCTCCCCGACCTCGGCGCGGCCTGGCGGGCCGCCCGGCCCCGGCCGGCCGGCGTCCACCTGGACTCCGCGGCGTGCAGCCGGCAGTCGGTGAAGGTGCTGGACGCCGTCGCCCACCACGCGCGGCACGAGGCGGAGGTCGGCGGCTACTACGCCGAGGAGTCCGCCGGGATGCTGCTGCAGCAGGGCCGGTCGGTGCTCGCCGGGCTGGTCGGCATGGCCGCCGCCGACGTCTCGTTCACCGAGAGCGCGTCGTCGTCGATCCGCATCCTGCTCGACGCCTGGCGCCCACCGGCCGGGTCCCGGGTCGCTGTCGTGCCCGGGGAGTACCACGGCAACCTCGCCGCGCTGGCCCACCACGGGCTCACTGCGCAGGTCCTGGCCGCCGACGAGCTGGGCCGGGTGGACGTCGAGGCGCTGGGCCGGCTGCTGCGCAGCGACCCGCCCGCCGCGGTGCACCTGACCGCGGTCGCCAGCCACCGCGCCGTCGTCCAGCCGTGGGTCGAGGTGTCTCGCCTGTGCCGGGCCACCGGGGTGCCGCTGCTGGTGGACGCCGCCCAGGCGCTGGGCCAGGTCGACTGCGACATCCCCGCCGACGTCGTCTACGGCACCTCCCGCAAGTGGCTGGCCGGCCCGCGCGGCGTGGGCTTCCTGGTCACCCGACCGGCGTTCCGGGCCGGGCTCACCCCGGTGCAGGGCGACCCGACCGACGCGCTGTCCTACGAGACGCACGACGCCCACGTCGCCGGCCGGGTCGGCCTGGTGCTGGCGATCGGCGAGCACCTGGCCGCCGGGCCGGCCGCCGTCCGCACCCGGCTGGCCGGCATCGGCCGGGCCGTGCGCGAGCAGCTCGCCGAGGTGCCCGGCTGGCGGGTGGTGGAGCCGGTGGACGAGCCGACCGCCGCCACCACCCTGGCCGGGCCGGACGTCGCCGACACCCACGCCCGGCTGCGCGCCGAGCACGGCATCGTCACCACCCTGTGCCTGCCCGCCCGGGCGCCCGGCGAGCTGACCGAGCCGGTGCTGCGGGTCTCGCCGCACCTGGACGTCACCGAGGCGGAGATCCAGGTGCTGGCCTCGGCACTGCGGTCGAGTGTGACCGACCTGCCCGGCTGATCAATCGGCGCATGTGGACGGCGGATCTATTCGTCTCGAGCTGCGGTCCGCCGGGACGGCGGCAGCCCCCGACGGACCATGAACTCCACCGGACCTTCCATCCCTACAGCTTCCATCACGATTCCGTCGTTCTGAGCCGGCCAGACCCGGAATACCTCGTCCACGAAGCCCTGACCCACTTCTTCGACACCGGAGAAGTCGACCCTGATGCGGGAGAAGCGCTCTAGGCCTCGGAGGAGCCGCTTAGCCTCGGACCGACTGACGAAGCGGACGCCGAACCCGAACAACCGGACCGTCGTCTTCGTTGTGCTGAACACGTGGTCGTCGTCGGTGTACTCCTTGAAGACATCGATGAGCGCCCGCGTGGTCGCCGGGTCCAGCTCCCAACGAATACGGGTCCCGGCCGTTACGTCGCTCAAACCGACAGCCTGGTCCTGACGGACGTTGTCCACCGTCCAGGCGATGCCCTCCGACTCCAGCGTGAAGATGTCGACCGCCTTGGACGTGAAGAAGATTCCTTCGCCTGTGTGCCGTTCAGGGTCCGTCGTCGTCTTGCCCTTCGTGAGCTCAGCCAAGGCGTCGTACAGGTCGTCGAGGCCGAAGACGTCGCGGATGTGAGAAAGCGCCCCTCGGCCGTTGTCCCGGATCTCGAAACGGGATTCGACTCGTCCCAACCAGGCGGACACGACGACCTTGCTCCCCTGCGAGTGGTCCAGGGCATTGTTGAGCATCTCGGTAAGTGCATAGCTGACGATCGACCGAGCTTCTGTGCCGAGTTGATCCTGTGCATCCGACGCGAACTCTCGCCAGATGGCGTCCTCCCGCACACCGGGGATCGCCACCTCGCGGGCCCACGTCGGCGCTGACCATCGAGCCCCGACAGGGACCTGCAGAGACGTCCGTGCAAGAGCGCTCCGCACCGCTCCGGGATCGAAAACTCGATGGCCTCCAGGCGAGCGTTCCGCCGGTAGCGTGCCCGAATCAGCCATCTGCCGGATCTGGGACAGCGACAGCCCGAACTCTCGGCTGATGTCTCCGATACGTACGAGTCGACCCACAGATAAGAATCTACGGTAGATCGCAGATTTCTGCATGCGCGAGCAACCCGGAATCTCCAGTATTCAGGAGATTCTGCGAGCTGCGGGGCCCGAGAACCTCATCGTCGAGGAAGGTTCTCAAGGATCCCGAGTTCAAGACTTGAGGCCTGCGTGGCTGTCCTGGTGCTCCACGTGGCCGCGACAAGTCTGGAGCATCAGTCCGGGGCTGACCTCGGCTGTGACACCCGGAATCCTCCGCGCGGCAGAGATCCACGTGGTGGCTCGCCCTGCGGCAAGGCTCAGGACAGCCGGGTCAGACCGGGTGCAGGCGGCGGGTGCCGAAGGCGTGCAGCTCGACCCGCGGGCCGGGGACGACGGGGGCGGCGGGTGCCGGCGGCGTCGTCCGCAGGTCGGCGAGCCGGACGCCGTGCCGGTCGGCCAGCTCCCCCAGCTCGCGCAGCGCCCGCGGGTCCAGGGTCTCCCCGACGCTGAGCAGGCCCGGCAGCCGGTCGGGCTCGGTGGCCTGCACGAAGGACAGCAGGATCGTCTCGGCCAGGCAGGCGAAGGTGACCCCGGCCGGCAGCCCGTAGCGCATGTCGAAGTCCGACCCGGCCGGGATCTCGATCAGCCCGCCGGCGAAGACGGCGACGTCCGGGCGGGCGGCGACCACCCCGGGGGTGATGTTCGTCGGCTGGGAGACGTCGCAGACGATCGCCCCCGGCGCGAGGTCGTCGGCCCCGAGCAGCGCCTCGGGCGACGAGCTGGCGGTGATGACCACACCGGCGCGGCGGGCCGCGGCCCGGGCGTCGGTGCTCAGCTCGACCGCGGTCACCCGCCCGGGGTGCGCGTCGAGGGCGGCCTGCACCTGCACCGCGGTCTGCTCCAGCCGGCGGGTCGTCGTGCCCGGCCGGCCGACCAGCAGCAACCGGTCCACCTCGCCGGCCAGCGCGGTGGACAGCGCCCGGCCGATCGACCCACCGGCCCCGACGACCGCGACGGTCGCCCCCGCCAGGTCCAGCCCGCGCTCGTCGGCGGCCCGCCGGACCGCGCGGAGCGCGGCGGCGGAGGTGAAGGCGTTGCCGGTGGTGACCGGGACCGGCGAGGGCCGCAGCCGGACGGCGTTGCGGGTGACGATGGAGGTGTAGGCACCCAGCCCGACCAGCTGTGCGCCGCGCTCGACGGACAGGTCGACGGCGGCCTGGATCGCCGCCACCGCCCGCGGGCCGGGCAGGGCCAGCAGGTGCGCCGCGGTGTAGGGCACCGCGATCAGCTCGCCGGACACCTCGACCCCCTCGGCCGACCGCACCGTGCCGCTGCCGACGGTGAGCGTGAGCGGGTTGAGCTCGGAGGCCGCGGCCTGGAAGCGCTGCATGAGCGCGGACCGGCGGTCGGCCGGCAGCGCCCACAGCGAGGTGTCGAAGTCGGCCAGACCCGCGTCGTCGGTGGGGTGCACGACGAAGCCGAACCGGGCGGCACCGCGCTCGGGGCGGGAGGGCCGCCGGGCGCGGTCCAGCGGGCGGTTCCGCGGGCCGGGGACCTCGGCGGCCGGGACGCCGACCAGGTGACCGAGGAGCCGGGCGGTGTCCCCGACGGCGACCAGGGCCAGCGCTCGGTCCAGCGCGGCCAGCAGCCGGTCGCACTCGGCGGCGGACACCGTCAGCGCGGGCTCGACCCGCAGCACCCGGTGGCCGAACAGCGTCGGGGCGACCCGGATGCCCTCGACCTGCAGCAGGTAGCTGGTCACGGCGAGGGGCAGGTTGCCGCCGTCGGCCAGGGCACCGACCAGGCCCTGGTCCCCGGCCAGGTCGAGGGAGTCCGACAGCTCCAGGCCCAGGAGCAGGCCGCGGCCGCGGACGTCGGTGACGACCTGCGGGTACCGCCGTCCCAGGGCCTCCAGGCCGTCGCGGAGCTGCGCGCCGCGGGCCCGCACGCCCTCCAGCAGGCCGTCGGCGGTGAGCCGGTCCAGCGTCGCCAGGCCGACGCGGCAGGCCAACGTGCCGCCGGCGAACGTCGAGGTGTGCCGCAGGGCGAACGACTCGGTGGTCAGCGCGGACCGGCTGAGCACGGCACCGATCGGCACCAGCCCGCCGCCCAGGGCCTTGGCCAGCGTGAGGACGTCGGGGGCCACGCCGTCGGCGGTGCAGCCGAACAGCTCACCGGTGCGGCCCAGGCCGGTCTGCACCTCGTCGAGCACGAGGAGCGCGCCGAACTCGTCGCACAGCTCCCGCAGCCCTGCCAGGTAGCCGGCCGGGGCCTCGCGGACCCCGCCCTCGCCCTGGATGGGCTCCACCAGGACCGCGGCGACGCGGTCCTCGGCAGCGGCCATCCGGTCGCGCATGGCGGCCAGGTCGCCCCAGGCCACCCAGTCGAAGCCGGTGGCGGGGGCGCCGAAACCGGCCTGGTAGTCCGGCCGGCCGGTGGCCGAGAGCGCGCCCAGGGTCTTGCCGTGGAAGCCCATGGTGGTGGCCAGCACCAGCAGCCGACCGGTGGCCGAGCGGGCGATCTTGATCGCCGCCTCGACCGCCTCGGCGCCGCTGTTGGCGAAGGTGACGCGGTCCAGCCCGGCGGGGGCCAGCTCGACCAGCCGGGCGGCCAGCTCACCGGCCGCGGCCGGCACCGACGGCTGCACGAAGGACGGCTCGCCGGTGTCCCGGACGGCGGCCACGGCCGCCCAGATGGCCGGGTCGTTGTGCCCGAAGGGCAGCGCCCCGTAGGCGCCGGCGAAGTCCAGGTAGCTGCGGCCGGCCGCGTCGGTGAGCGTCGTCCCCGAGCCGCCGGTGAAGGTGACGTCCAGCGCCAGCGCGCCCAGCAGCCGGGCCAGCGGCGGGTTCACGTGGTCGCGGTATCCGGCCGGTCCGGACGGGTGTGCTGCACGTACTGGGGAGCCGATCACCCCATGATCGTGACGCTCCGCAGTCAGATCAGGAAGGGTGTTCCCCCTCTCGTGACCGTCCGTCACCCGATCGGTGGTGCCGACCGTCACCACCTGCGAGGAGACGCCGATCGATCACGCTCGGTGATCTACTGAACGATGGCGTGTCGCAACCCGTCAGCGAGGATCGTCGACCGCGCGCTGCAGCGCCGCCCGACCGGCGTCGGTCGCGCGGCCCCACAACCGCAGCCGGGCCATGCCGCCGTCGGGGAAGACGTCCAGCCGGACGGCGACCACCCCCGGGGCGTCGGGCACCAGGAACCGGTGCCGGGTGTCGGGCTGCAGCGGGGTGCGGGGCAGCAGCTCGACCTCGGTGCCGTCGGCGGTCCGCCCGGTCAGCGCCGCGGACCCCGGCGCGTTGCCCAGGAACCAGGAGGTGTCCAGCTCGGCCACCGCGACCACGCCCTCGCAGGCCAGCTGCACGTCGACCCAGTCGTTGCCCCCGTCGCGGCGCCGGGCGTTCTCCCACCCGCCGCCCATGTTCGCGGCGTCGCCGCGGCCCAGCAGCTGGTGCGGGCTGCCGTAGAAGGCGTTGCTGACCGCGGTCACCCGCCCGCCGTTCTCCAGCGCGGCCAGGTCGAACGGGCCGGCGTCGAGGAACCGGGGGTCGGGGACGGCGGTGCCGTGCACCCGGAAGCGGGCCACCCCGCCGTCGGGGTGGATGGTCAGCCGCACGTGGGTGACCCGCCGGCCCGGCTCGACGGCGAAGGCGTTGGCGGTGCCCCCGGCGAGGTCGACCCGGTCCAGCAGCGGCTGCCAGTCCGCGGCGGCCAGCTCGGCGACCGACGGGTGGCCGTCGACCGCAGCGGCCTGCACGGAGGCCTGGGGCGGGTAGTTGCCCAGGAAGAACGCGGTGTCCACGACGACCCCGGCGACCACGCCGGGCATGCCCAGCCGCACGACGGCCCAGTCCTCGCCCGGCTCGCGGCGGCGCCGGGTCTCCCAGCCGTCGTACTCCTTGCCCTTGTGCCCGAAGTCCGGCCGGGCGACCGCCGGCCAGGGCAGCACCAGGTTCTCCCGCGCGGCGAAGAACTCGTCGTTGGCCGCGACCACTGCACCGCCCTGGGCCCGGTTCGCGAGGTCGGGCAGCTGGGTCCAGTCCGGTGCGGTCACCCCCTCACCCTGGCAGAGGGGTCCCGGTCGAGCAGTCGACCCCGCGGCGGCCCGCCGTCGAGCACCTCGCCGCGCAGCCAGACCCGGCGGACCACCCCGGTGAGCTCGCGCCCGGCGTAGGGGGTGACCGGGTTCTTGTGCTGCAGCCGGCCCACGGTCGCGGTGGCGTCGGGGGCGAAGGCGACCAGGTCGGCGTCCCGACCGACGGCGATCGCGCCCTTGGCCGACAGCCCGGCCAGCGCGGCCGGCGCGGCCGACATCAGCTCCACGACCCGGGTCAGCGCCATCCCGCGGGCGCGGGCGCCGGTCCACACCGCGGGCAGGGTGACCTGGAGACCGGCGATGCCGCCCCAGGCGAGCCCGAAGTCCCCGACGTCGAGGCGCTTGAGCGCCGGGGTGCACGGCGAGTGGTCGCTCACGACCAGGTCGACGTCGCCGTCGGCCAGGGCCTGCCACAGGGCCTCGCGGTGGGCGGCCTCCCGGATCGGCGGGCAGCACTTGAACGCGGTGTCGCCGTCGGGCACCTCGTCGGCGGCGAAGGTCAGGTAGTGCGGGCAGGTCTCGACGGTGATCCGCACGCCGTCGGCCCGGGCCCGGCGCAGCAGCGGCAGCGCACCCCCGTCGGCCAGGTGGACCACGTGCACCCGGGCGCCCGTGTCGGCCGCGGCGGCGACCAGGCGCGCGATGGCCGTCTCCTCGGCCGCGGGCGGGCGCGAGGCCAGGAAGCCCGCGTAGCTGCGCCCGGTCGGGTCCGGGGCGGCGGCGATGGTCTCCTCGTCCTCGCAGTGCGCGATGAGCAGCCCGTCGACGGCAGCCAGCTCGGCCAGCGCGGTGCGCAGCCCGGCGTCGTCCAGCGGCGGGAACTCGGGCACCCCGCTGTCGAGCAGGAAGCACTTGAACCCCACCACCCCGGCCTCGAGCATCGGCCGCAGCTCACCGGCGTTGCCGGGCACCGCCCCGCCCCAGAAGGCGACGTCGACGGACACCTGCCCCTGCGCGACGGCCCGCTTGGCCGCCAGGCCCGCGCGGCTGGTGGTCGGCGGGATCGAGTTCAGCGGCATGTCCACGATCGTGGTGATGCCCCCGGCCGCGGCCGCGCGGGTCGCGCTGGCGAACCCCTCCCACTCGGTGCGGCCGGGTTCGTTCACGTGCACGTGGCTGTCGACCAGCCCCGGCAGCAGCACCTCGTCGTCCTCGAGCGTGGTGGCGTCGTCCGGGGCGTCGTCGAAGGCGGTCAGCGCGGTGATCCGGCCGTCCTCGACGTGGACGGCGGCCGGCCGCTCGCCCTCGGGCAGCACGACGCGGCGGGCACGGACGATCACGACAGGACCTCCTCGACCGGTGGCACGCCCTCCAGCAGGGCCAGCCCGGCCCGGGTGCCGGCGAGCCGGTCACCCCAGGCCGAGGCCACCCAACCACGGTCCAGCGGCAGCCGGACCGCGTCCTCGCCGGTCACCCGGGCCGCGGCCCGCCCGAGGTGCACGGTGCTCGCCCACGCCCGGGGCGCCACCGGCGGCAGCCAGGCCGCGGCGCCGGGTCCCAGCGCCACGGTGGTGTGCAGCACCGGGACGCCGGCCCGCGTCACCCGGGTCGTCCCGGTCCAGCGGCCGGGCTCCTCGCCGGTGCGCCCCAGCTGGACCAGCTCCGCGGCGGTCAGCTCGGCGTCCTCGTCCAGCTCGGCGTGCAGCACCGCCCGGTGGTGGGCGCCGGCGGTGACGACGGTGGGCTCGGGCTGCAGGTCCAGCACACCGGCGACCTCGGCGTGCACCCGCTGCACCGACGGCGGGGACTCCCCCCGGGCCGGGAGCACGACGGCGGCGGCCACCGTGCGCACGGCCAGCCGGGCGCCGGCCTCGACGACCAGCCGGACCACGGCGTCGTCCCCGCCCAGCGGCCCGAACGCGGTCGCCACCAGGTGCACCGTCGTCGGCCCGGTGCGCCGCACGGCGAGCTGCCCGCTGGCCCGGACGACGGGCAGCACGGTGCGGCCGCCCGGTCCGGCCCGGGCGACCACCTCGACCAGCGTCCTCACGCGTGCGCGGCCACCCGGGCCCGGACCTGGGCCCGCACCCAGTCGGCCACCTCCGTGGCGGCGGGGTCCTCGCGCAGGGAGATCAGGAAGGTCGGCTTCCCGGCGCGGACGGCGGCGGAGTCCCGGCGCATGACGTCCAGGTCGGCCCCGACCAGCGGTGCCAGGTCGGTCTTGTTCACCACGAGCAGGTCCGAGGCGGTGACCCCGGGGCCGCCCTTGCGCGGCACCTTGTCCCCGCCGGCCACGTCGACCACGAAGATCTGCACGTCGACCAGGCCGTAGCTGAACGAGGCGGTGAGGTTGTCCCCGCCGGACTCCACGAGCACCAGCTCGAGGCCGGGGTGGCGGCCCTCCAGCAGCTCTACGGCGTCCAGGTTGGCGGTGATGTCGTCGCGGATGGCGGTGTGCGGGCAGCAGCCGGTCTGCACCGCCTCGATCCGGTCGTCGGGCAGCACGGCGTTGCGGCGCAGGAAGTCGGCGTCCTCGGTCGTGTAGATGTCGTTGGTGACGACGGCGAGGTCGTACTCCTGCCCCAGCGTGCGGCACAGGGCCGCGGCCAGCGCCGTCTTGCCCGAGCCCACCGGACCGCCCAGGCCCACCCGCAGCGGGCCGTGCCGGTGGCCGCGGGCAGCCGGGTCGTCGTAGGGGTCCACGTAGTCGTCCAGGACGTGGTCAGGCGGCACGGGAGCTCCAGTCGTCAGGGGGTTCGGGGCGGGTTCAGGAAGCGAAGAACCGGTCCGTCCGGTCGGCGTGCACCTCGGCGAGCAGGTCCAGGAGGGGGTCGGTGCCGGCCGGCAGCCAGCCGTCGGCGTCGGGCACGGCGGCGGCGGACACCTCGTCGACGGCGTCGCCCAGGCGGGCGGTCACCACGGCGACGGTGATCGGGTCCATCGCCAGCAGCCGCTGGGCCGCCGTGGCCGGACCGGTGATGGACAGGTAGGCCGCCGCGGCGGCGGCGTCGCCCGGGGCCAGGCCGGCCACCGCGGCGGCCACCCCCAGGGCGAGCGGGTGGTGCGGGTGGGCTGGCAGGTCGTCCCACACCGGGTCGGGCCAGGCCCGGCGGCCGACCCGGACCAGCCCGCGGCCCTGCTGCCGGGAGGCCGCCCGCAGCGCCGGGGACGGCGTCCGCGCCTCGGCCTCCCTGTCCAGCGCGCGGAGCGCCGCGACCCGGTCCCCAGCCGGCGCGGGGGCCGCACCGGTCCGCGGCCCGCCGGCGGTGCGGCAGGCGGCCGCGGCCAGACCGGCCGCCGTGCTGCCCGAGGTGGTCAGCCGCCGGCGGAGGAAGGTCTCCAGGCTGCGCGGGTCGGACACCACGCCGGCGGCGATGGCCTGCTCCACGCCGCCGGAGTGCGTGTGGCCACCGGCCGGCAACCGGGAGTCGGCGAGCGCGAGCAGGGCTGCGGTCATCTCAGAACAGGAAGTAGCGCTGGGCCATGGGCAGCTCGGCGACCGGCTCGGGCTCCCACACCTCGCCATCGACGGACACCGTGAAGGTGTCCGGGTCGACCCGGATGTCGGGCAGCGCGGTGTTCTCCGGCATGTCGGCCTTGCCCAGCCGGCTGGTGTCGGTGACCGCCACCAGCCGGCGGTCGACGGCCAACCGGTCGGGGAGCCCGGCGTCGAGGGCGGCCTGGGCCACGAAGTGCAGCGAGGTCTGCGCCGGGACCTTGCCGTAGGCGCCGAACATCGGTCGCGGGTAGACCGGCTGCGGCGTCGGGATGGAGGCGTTGGCGTCGCCCATCTGGCCCCAGGCGATCATCCCGCCCTTGAGCACGACGTGCGGCCGGACCCCGAAGGTCTTCGGGTCCCACAGCACCAGGTCGGCCAGCTTGCCCGGCTCCACCGAGCCGACCTCGCCGTCGATGCCGTGCGCGACCGCCGGGCAGATCGTGTACTTGGCGACGTAGCGGCGGGCCCGGGCGTTGTCCGCCGCGCCGTCCCCGGCCAGCGACCCGCGGCGGCGCTTCATCACGTGCGCGGTCTGCCAGGTGCGCATCACCACCTCACCGACCCGGCCCATCGCCTGGGCGTCCGAGCCGATCATCGAGATCGCGCCCAGGTCGTGCAGCAGGTCCTCGGCGGCGATCGTCGTGGGCCGGATCCGGCTCTCGGCGAACGCGAGGTCCTCGGGCACCGAGCTGTCCAGGTGGTGGCAGACCATGAGCATGTCGAGGTGCTCGTCGAGGGTGTTCACGGTGTGCGGCCGGGTCGGGTTCGTGCTGCTGGGCAGCACGTTCGGGTGCCCGGCGACGGTGATGATGTCCGGTGCGTGCCCGCCCCCGGCCCCCTCGGTGTGGTAGGCGTGGATGCTCCGGCCGGCGATCGCGGCCAGGGTGTCCTCGACGAACCCGGCCTCGTTGAGGGTGTCCGAGTGCAGCGCGACCGGCACGCCGTGCCGGCCGGCGACGGTGAGCGCGGCGTCGATCGCCGCCGGGGTGGAGCCCCAGTCCTCGTGCAGCTTGAAGCCGCTGGCCCCGGCCCGCAGCTGCTCCTCCAGGGAGGCGTGCGAGACGGTGTTGCCCTTGCCGAGCAGCGCGACGTTCACCGGCCAGACGTCCATCGACTCGAGCATCCGGGCCAGGTACCAGTCGCCGGGGGTGATCGTGGTGGCCTTGGAGCCCTCGGCCGGACCCGTGCCGCCGCCGATCAGCGTGGTGACGCCGGACCCCAGCGCGGTGGGCACGATCTGCGGGCAGATGAAGTGCACGTGGCAGTCGATGCCGCCGGCGGTGAGGATCTTGCCGTTGCCGGCGAGCACCTCGGTGGCCGGGCCGATGACCAGGTCGGGGTGGACGCCGTCCATGGTGTCGGGGTTGCCGGCCTTGCCCAGCGCCACGATCCGGCCGTCGCGGATGCCGACGTCGGCCTTGACCACGCCCCAGTGGTCGAGCACGACCGCGCCGGTGATGACCAGGTCGGGGGCACCCTCGGCCCGGGTCGCCCGACCCTGGCCCATCGACTCCCGGATGACCTTGCCGCCGCCGAAGACCGCCTCCTCGCCGGCCAGGCCAGGCCCGCCGGAGCGGTCCTCGGTGACCTCGATCAGCAGGTCGGTGTCGGCCAGCCGGATCCGGTCGCCGGTGGTCGGGCCGTACAGCTGCGCGTAGCGCTCGCGGGACAACCGGACCATCAGCCCAGACCCCCTTCTGCGGTCAGCCCGGGGACGACGCGGGCGCCGGCCAACGGGACGAGGACGACGGTCTGCTCGATGCCCGGCTCGAACCGGACCGCGGTGCCGGCGGCGATGTCGAGGCGGTGACCGTGCGCGGCGGCGCGGTCGAAGACGAGCGCGGTGTTGGTCTGGGCGAAGTGGAAGTGCGAGCCGACCTGGACCGGCCGGTCGCCGCTGTTGACCACCTCGAGCTCGACCCGCGGCACGCCGGGCAGGGTCTCGATCCAGCCCTCGGCCGGGATGACCTCGCCGGGCACGGCCCCGTGCAGGTCCCCGCTCGCGGGCCCCGCTCGATGATCCCGTTCGCTGGCGCTCACGGGATGGGGTGGTGGACGGTCACCAGCTTGGTCCCGTCCGGGAAGGTCGCCTCCACCTGCACCTCCTCGAGCATCTCGGGCACGCCGTCCATGACGTCGTCGCGGGAGAGCACGGTGCGCCCGCTCTGCATGAGCTCGGTGACCAGGACGCCGTCCCGGGCGCCCTCCAGCACGTGGTCGCTGACCAGCGCGGTGGCCTCCGGGAGGTTGAGCTTCAGGCCCCGGGCCTGCCGCCTGCGGGCCAGCTCGGCGGCATAGCTGAGCAGCAGCCGTTCCTGCTCGTGCGGGGTCAGGTGCACCGCTGTCCGCCCTCCGTCGTCGGTGCCCGGGACGCTAGCCCGGGGGTGTGACAGGCGTGTTGCCCATCCCCCTCTTGCGCCGAGAGGCTCGGCACTTCTATGGTTCGCTACATGAGTAACGAACCAACGAGCTACCCGGCTCGCCCGAACCGCGCCCGGTCGGCGTGAACGAGGACGGCGGCCCGATCTTCCGCCAGATCGCGGCCCAGGTGGAGAACGCGATCGTCGACGGCTCCCTCGCCGAGGACAGCCAGGCGCCCTCGACCAACGAGCTGGCTGCCTTCCACCGCATCAACCCCGCGACGGCGGCCAAGGGCCTCAACCGGCTGGTCGACGACGGGGTCCTCCACAAGAGACGAGGAGTCGGGATGTTCGTGTCCCCCGGCGCGCGCGACCAGCTGCTGGCCCGCCGCCGCACCGAGTTCGCCACCCAGTACGTCGTCCCCCTGCTCACCGAGGCCGCCAAGCTCGGCATCTCCGGCCCCGAGCTCGCCGCCATGATCGAGGAACGGAAGGACCAGGCATGACCGCCGCCGCCACCCTGGACGACGTCACGATGCGCTTCCGCGGCCAGACCGCCGTCGACGGCGTCACGGCCACCCTGCAGGAGGACTGCATCACCGGACTGCTGGGCCGCAACGGCGCCGGCAAGACCACGCTCATGCAGCTGCTGACCGGGCACCGCGTACCCACCTCGGGACGCGTTCGGGTCTTCGGCGCCGACCCCTACGAGAACGACGCGGCGCTGAGCCGCATCTGCTTCGTCAAGGAGAGCCAGCGCTACCCGGACCACTTCCGCGTGTGCGACGTGCTCAGCAGCGCCGCCATGCTGTTCCCGGGGTGGGACGACGACGTCGCCCGCGACCTGGTCGCCGAGTTCGACCTGCCCCGACGCCGCGCGGTGAAGAAGCTGTCCCGGGGGATGACCTCCATGGTCGGCATCGTCGTGGGGCTGGCCTCGCGGGCCCCGCTCACGTTCTTCGACGAGCCGTACCTGGGTCTGGACGCCGTGGCCCGCCAGCAGTTCTACGACCGGCTCATCGCCGACTACGCCGAGCAGCCCCGCACCATCGTGCTCAGCACGCACCTCATCGAGGAGATCGGCGACCTGCTCGAGCACGTGCTGCTCATCGACCACGGCCGGGTCCTGCTCGACGAGGACGCCGAGACGCTCCGGGGGAGGGCGTTGACCGTGTCGGGGCCGACCGCCGCGGTCGCCGGCTTCACCGCCGGGCGGCGGGTGCTGCACTCCGACGGCATCGGCGCCTTCACCCGCGCGGTCGTGGAGGTCGCCGGACCGGCCGACCACGCAGCCGCCGCCTCCGCCGGGCTGACCCCCGAACCGACGTCGCTGCAGCAGCTCGTCGTCGCCATGAGCCGCACCACCGACACCCTGCAGGAGGTCTCCCGATGAACCGGACCCTGGTCGCCGCGCGGCTGCACGCCGTGCACGCGCTCATCGCCCTCGGCATCCCGTGGGTGGTGGTCGGCTCGAGCTTCGCCATCAACCTGGTCGTCTGGGCGGCGCTGCCGGCCGACGCCCGCGACGAGGGCGGGACCGGCGGGATCATCTCCCTCTACGTCACCGTCGCCATCGTCTTCCTGCAGGCGGTCACCCAGCTGTTCCCGATGGCGCTGGGGCTCAGCCTGAGCCGGCGCACGTTCTACCTGGGCACGCTGCTCGCGGCCGCCGTGCAGTCCCTCGGCTACGGGGTGCTGCTCACGCTGCTGACCCTGGTGGAGAACGGCACGGGCGGCTGGGGTCTGGGGCTGTCGTTCTGGGCGCCCGGGCCGGTGGACGTGGGCAACCCGGCGCTGCAGGTCCTCGTGTTCGCCGCCCCGATGTTCCTGGCCGCATCGCTGGGCGTCGGCCTGGGGGTCGTGCTCAAGCGCTGGGGGCAGATCGGGATGTGGACCCTGGGCATCGTGCTGCTGCTCGCCGGCGGCGCCGCGGTCGCCCTCATCACGTGGCGCGGCGGTTGGCCCGCTGTGGGGTCCTTCTTCCTGGACACCTCGGTCGTGGCCCTGCTGCTCGTGGGACCCGCGGTGGTGGCGCTCCTCGTCGCCGGTGCCAGCTTCCTGGGCCTGCGTCGCGCCGTCCCCTGAGCACTCTGCTCCGCCCCCGTCAGCCGGTCCGTCCCCACGGGCCGGCTCTCGGCGTTCCGGCCCCGGGACCGGTTCGGTGCAGGCGCCAGCGGCCTGCATCGTCACCGACGAAACCGCCTACGGCCTCAGCTGAGGGCAGCTGGTGACGCGTGGGACATCGTCGGTCCGCAGCGCGCCTCCTGGACGTAGGCGCTCGCCGCCATGACGCCGAGACCCGGGGCCCATCGAACTGCCGGCCGCCACGGCGAATGGACCATGGGTCCTCTTGGTCCTGAATGCACGAAACGGGGCCACAGCAGATGCTGTGACCCCGTTTCGGGAATGGTGTCCGGCGGCGTCCTACTCTCCCACCCAGTCCCCCGGGCAGTACCAT
>NZ_JBAPLV010000045.1:0-22296 GCF_037083865.1 Klenkia terrae
GTGACGTAGGGGGTCACCTCCACCCGGAACCGTCGCGCCGTCGCTGTCATGGACCCAGTCCACCAGAGGGGTCTGACAGAAACGGCGCCCGAACAGCGTCCTGAACAGCTAATTCTCTGCTAGCGGGCCGCCACCTGGCGTGACGAAAGAAGTCGACCGGTGTCTGGACCGTCGTCGTCAGTGGGGAGGCATCAGGCGGGGGAGGGCTGTGCCGATCGGGCGGCGACGACCTCGACGCGGCTCCGGCGGCCAGTTCGGGGACGCCCGTGTGTCGACGCAGGGCCGCTCGGGAGCGACTCGTTCACCTGGGCGGTCTGCCGAGTCGGGTCGGTCATGCCGATCGAGCGGCGACGACTCGACGCGTCCAGGGCGACCAGTTGGGGGACCCCCTATCCAGGAGGACCGACGGGGCTGATCTCGACGCGGACACCTGGGTGGTGCTGCGGGGGCAGGTCGATCGCGTCGGACGGGCGGCGTCCGCATCGGTCACCACCTGCGCCACCACCGTCGTCCCTCGTCGGCACGACCCGTGCGGCCGCTCAATCGGCACCAATACGACAAACCTGGGTAGCCCGGGGCGCCTTGCTCCCGACACTGCGCCCCGAGCCCTTTCCGCCCACCCACAGCAGGTGAGTAGGCCGGGCTCTCAGAGCGGCGCCTCCACGAAGACGCAGAACGGATGCCCCGCCGGGTCGACCAGCACGTACAGCGGCTCGTCCGGGTCCTCGCTGCGGTCCAGCCGGAGCGTCGCCCCGAGCCCCAATGCGGTCTGCAGCACCTGCTGCAGGCTCAGCACATCGGGCACGGAACAGTCCAGGTGCAGCTGCATCGGGACGTCGTCCTCGGGCCAGGTGGTCGGCGTGAGCCGCTCCACCTGCTGGAACGCCAGCTGCGGCGCGCCGCCGGGGCTGCGCAGCACCAGCCACTCCAGCTCGTCTGGTCCCTCGGCCGGGGGTTCGTCCCCGGGCCGGTACTCGTAGCCGAGCAGCTGCCGGTAGAACTCGGCCAGCGTGCGGATGTCGGTGCCGTCGAGCACCACCTGCCGGATGGTCGGGACGATCACGGCCCCTCCTCGTCGATGCGGTCGGATCCACCATGCTCCGGGGGTACGACACCGTCGACCCGGGCGCCCGGCGGTGCCAGGGTGTGGTCCATGACCTACGGATCGCCGGAGTTCGACTGGGACGTGCTGACCCGCCCCGACGTGGCCTCGCTGCTCGCCGGCCAGCTGGGGTTCTCCTGGCTCGACCTGCACGAGCACCTGCAGGACCTCGCCGACGACGAGTACTTCTGGAAGCCCGCGCCGTGGGCCCTCTCGATCGCCCCGCGCAGCAAGACCAGCCGGCGCACCGCCGGCGCGGGGGAGTGGGTGGTGGAGTGGCCCGACGGCCCCGACGACCCCGGGCCGCGCACCATCGCCTGGCTGGTCTCGCACCTCGTCGAGGTGTTCACCGAGCGCTGGGAGTGGACCTTCGGCGGCCGCACCCGGCGGCGCGACGACCTGGTGCTGGCGCACCCCAGCGCCGAGGCCGGGGTCGCGGCGCTGGTGGAGGCGGTCGGCGCCTGGCGGGAGGGCATCGCGGGGCTGTCCGAGGACGAGCTGTGGACGGTCGGGCGCAGCCAGGCCACCCCGGTCGACCAGCAGGCACCCTTCGCCCACCTGGTGCTGCACCTCAACCGCGAGCTGATCCACCACGGCGCCGAGATCACCGTGCTGCGCGACCTCTACCGGGCGAGCTCCGCGGCGTAGGCGGCCAACGACCGCTGGTAGCGCGGCAACCGGGGAGCCAGCGCGCCCAGCGCGAGGCCCAGCGCCTCCCGTTCCCGGCCAAGGTCGGCCAGGCACAGTGCGAGGAACGCCCGGACGGCGTCGTCCAGGTCGTCGGACGTGCGGTCCAGCTCCGCCTCGAGCAGCTGCGCGCCGTCGGCCGGGCGGCCCAGGTTGCGGTACGAGCTGGCCAGCTGGACGGCGGCCCGCCGGCGCCGGAGGCCACCAACCCCAGCCGCAGCGCCTCCTCGTAGAGCGGCACCGCCTGCTCCGGGTGACCGGTGGAGTCGTGCGCCCCGGCCAGCTCGAACACCCCGGACCCGTCCCCGGTGGGGCAGGCCGCGGCGAGCTCCGCCGCCCGGGCCACGAAGTCCGGGGCGTCCACGTCACCGGCCCACAGCTGCGCCACCTGCTCGTCCCAGTCCACGGCCGACAGCATGCCCGCGGAATCGTCGGTGGCCCGTGCCAGGGTCACCGCATGAGACCGGTCATCACCCTGATCACGCTCGGCGTCACCGACCTCGCCCGGGCCCGGGCGTTCTACGCGGCCCTGGGCTGGCGGGAGTCCAGCCAGTCCCAGGAGGAGGTCGCGTTCCTGCAGGGCGCCGGCACCCACCTGGGCCTGTGGTCCCGCACCGAGCTGGCCGCCGACTCCGAGGTCGCCGACGACACCGGCGGCTGGGGCGGCATCACCCTGGCCCACAACGTGGGGTCCACCGCCGAGGTGGACGAGGTGCTGGCCGAGGCGGCCGCCGCCGGCGGCACCGTGCTGCGGCCCGGCACCGCCACGTTCTGGGGCGGCTACAACGGGGTGTTCGCCGACCCCGACGGCCACCGCTGGGAGATCGCGCACAACCCGGCCTGGCCCCTGGACGACGCCGGCCGGTCCCAGCTGCCCGACTGAGCCGCTCAGAGCTTGCGGAGCAGGACCCGCTTCACCGAGTGGTCGGCAGCCTTCTGCAGCACCAGCCGGGCCCGCGACCGGGTCGGGGCGATGTTGGTGCGCAGGTTGGGTCCGTTCACCGCCGCCCAGATGCCGCGGGCGGTCTCGACGGCCTCGGCGTCGGTCAGGTCGGCGAAGCGGTGGAAGTAGGCGCCCTCGTCCTGGAACGCCGTCCGGCGCAGGGCGAGGAACCGCTCCACGTACCACTGCTCGACGTCCTGCTCGCCGGCGTCGACGTAGACGGAGAAGTCGAAGAAGTCCGACAGGAACACCTCCGGCACCCGGCCGTCGGCACGGTTGCCCGCCTGCAGCACGTTCAGGCCCTCCAGCACCAGGACGTCGGGGCGGTCGACCAGCTGCACCTCGCCGGGCAGGACGTCGTAGGACTGGTGGGAGTACAGCGGCGCGGTCACCGAGCCCCGGCCACCCTTGACGTCGGCCAGGAACCGCAGCAGCGCCCGGCGGTCGTAGGTCTCCGGGAAGCCCTTGCGGCCGAGCAGACCGCGGGACTCCAGGACCGCGTTGGGGTGCAGGAAGCCGTCGGTGGTGACCAGGTCGACCCGCGGGGTGTCCGGCTGGGCGGCCAGCAGGGCCTGCAGCAACCGGGCGGTGGTGCTCTTGCCGACCGCGACGCTGCCGGCGACGGCGATCACGTACGGCATCTTCGCGGTGCTGGTGCCCAGGAACTCCGACTGGGCGGTCCACAGCCGGCGGCTGGCGGCGACCTGCAGCGCCAGCAGGCGGGCCAGCGGCAGGTAGACAGTGCGCACCTCGTCCAGGTCGATCCGGTCGCCCAGGGTGGCCAGCCGGGCCAGCTGGGCGGCGTCCAGCGGCAGGTCCTGGTTCTTCGCGAGGGCACGCCACTGGTCACGGTCGAACGCCGCGTACGGCGAGGGATGGCTCCGCGGGGCGACCGTCACGGCGACCATGGTGCCGTCGGCCCACCCGTCCACCTCGCCCGGGTGGGCCCGGGCCCCGTCGCCGGGTGCACCCGGTCGGGCGCGTCTAGGGTTCGGGTGTGCCGACGCGACCGGGTCTGCTCGACCGCATCGAGCAGTACTTCGCCCTCTCCCCGCTCCCGGAGACGGCCGTCCGCCGGGTCGGTGCCCTCGACGTCCCGGTCGGCTCCGCCGAGTGGCCCTACCCGGCGCGCCCGCACCCGGGTGGCGGGCCGGTGCCGGTCGCCGACATCGAGGCGGCGCTGGCGCTGCAGCGGGAGTCCGGCATGCCCGAGGCGCTCGAGTGGTTCGCCCAGCGCAACCCGGGCCTGGCCCAGGCCGCCCGCAGCGCCGGGCTCGGGATCGACGAGCTGCCGCTGCTGGTCGCCGTGGACGACGTGGAGGTCACCCTCCCCGAGGGCGTCCGCTTCTTCCTGGTCGGCGCCGACGACCCGCAGCTGGCCACCTACCAGCGGCTGGCCCAGCTGGCCTTCGCCACCCCGGTCGGCGCGACCGCCGGGCCCATCTCCTCCGCGCCCGGCGCGGCCCCCGACCGGCTGGTCGACCCCCCGCAGCCCACCAGCGTGCTGCGCGAGCGGATCGCCGACGGGCGCACGGTCATGATGATCGCCGTCGAGGACGGCGAGCCGGTCGCCGTCGGCTCGCACCAGCCGGTCGACGTGGACGGCACCGGCATGAGCGAGATCGTCGGCGTGGCCACGCTGCCCCGCTTCCGCGGCCGCGGCCTGGGCGCGGGGCTGGCCTCCACGCTGGTCGAGCACGCCCGGGAGACCGTGCAGACGGTCTTCCTGGCCGCCGGGGACGACGACGTCGCGCGGGTCTACGAGCGGGTCGGCTTCGCCCGGATCGGCACCACGCTGGTCGCCGAGCGCGTCAGCGACTGAGCGCCGCCGCCGCGGCGTCCACCGCGGCCCGGGCGGCCGGCCAGTCGACGACGTCGACGGGGAACGTGGCCAGCACGACCACCACCCGGTCGTCGACGACGCCGATCGAGTGCAGGTACCGCTGCCCGTCGAGCACCATCCAGCCCTGCTTGGCCGCCGTCCCCGCCGACCGGCCCGGACCCAGCAGCCCGAAGGACTGGTCGAAGCCGTCCGCACCGGCCGGGGTGGCCCGGGACAGGGCGCCCAGCAGCAGCTCGGCGTCGTCGGGGTGCGCCCGGTCGGGCAGCTCGGTGAGGAACCGGGCCGGGTCGGCGGCGGTGGTCAGCGTCTGGCCCCAGGCGCCCGGGTCGGGAGTGGGTGCCGAGGTGCCCTGCAGGTCGTAGCGGGCGACCACGTCGGCCAGCACCGCCGGGCCGTCGTAGGCCACCCACAGCTCGGACGCCGCGAGGTCGTCGGAGCTGGTGAGGGCCGCGTCGATCCGGGCCAGGTCCTCGGCGGGCAGCGCGGTGCCGGCGGTCCGGGCGGTGGCGAGGATGCCCTCGGCCAGGTACAGCTTGACCAGCGACGCGGTGGGCACCGGCCGGTCGACGTCCCCGACCGCCCAGGATCCCGCCGAGCCCCGGGCGACCGCGTCGGCGGTCGTGCCCGGAGGCTCGGGGGACTGCACGGGCGCGACGGCGGCGACCAGCGTGCCGACCGGACCGAACCCGACCAGCGCGGCCCCGATCGGCGAGACGGCGGGGAACGGGGCGACCAGGGCGGTCGGCTGCACCGACCGGACGACGGCGACCGGCGCAGCCTGGGCAGCCTCGGCCTCCACCAGGAGACCGGCCACCAGCACCGCGGTGACCGCGACCGTGCGACCACCCCAGCGACTCATGGGTTGTGCACTACCCACCGCCGTCCGGGTCACACGCCGCGGGTCACGAGACCTCGAACGTCGGCACCAGGGTGGCCCGGGCCAGCGTGTGGCTGAACAGGTTGAAGCCGAGGAACGCGCAGGAGCCCTCCGCCGGGACGCCGAGGTCGTCGGTGTCCAGTGCGTGCACCACCACGTAGTACCGGTGCGGGCCGTGGCCGGCCGGGGGAGCGGCACCGACGAAGCCGGCGAACCCGGCGTCGTTGCGCAGCTGCACGGCGCCCTCGGGCAGGCCGCCGTCGGCGGCACCGGAGGGGAGCTCGGTGACCGAGGCGGGGATGCCGGTGACCGCCCAGTGCCAGAAGCCGCTGGCGGTGGGGGCGTCGGGGTCGTAGACGGTCACGGCGAAGCCCTTGGTGCCCTCGGGGAACTCCGACCAGGACAGCTGCGGGGAGCGGTCCTCGCCGTCCAGACCCATCTTGCCGCTGACCTGCTCACGGCCCAGCGGCTGTCCGTCGCGCACATCGGAGCTGGTCAGGGCGAACTCGGGCACCTCGGGCAGGAAGTCGTACGGGTTGGGCGGGGTCTGACGGGACATCGGGTGCTCCTCCGGTGCGGTGGATCGGTCGTACCCAACCTAGGAGGGGGAGACCGCGCCCGCTCACCAGGCGGCAGCCGTACCGTCTGCCCCGTGCTGGGACTACCCGAGACCATCCGTGGCTGCCTGTTCGACCTCGACGGCGTGCTCACGCAGACCGCCACCGTCCACCAGGCGGCCTGGAAGCGGACCTTCGACGAGTTCCTGCGTGCCCGCGACCCGCAGGCCGCGGAGTTCAGCGATGCCGACTACCAGCGCTACGTCGACGGCAAGCCGCGCGCGGACGGCGTCCGCGACTTCCTGGCCTCCCGCAGCATCGAGCTGGCCGAGGGGACGCCGGACGACGGTCCCGACGAGCAGACCGTGCAGGGCGTGGCCACCCGCAAGAACGACCTGGTGCAGGCCGAGCTCGACGAGCACGGCGTCACCGTCTACGAGGGCTCGGTCCGCTACCTGCGGGCGGTCAAGGACGCCGGCCTGCCGGTGGCCGTGGTGACCGCGTCGGCCAACGGCGAGAAGGTGATCGCCGCCGGCGGGTTCGCCGACCTGGTCGACGCCCGCATCGACGGCGTGGTGACCGCCCGGGAGGGCTACCGGGGCAAGCCCGCGCCGGACACGTTCCTGGCCGGCGCCCGGGCCCTGGGCCTGCAGCCGGGGGAGGCGGTGGTCTTCGAGGACGCCCAGTCCGGCGTGGCCGCCGGCCGCGCGGGGGACTTCGGCTACGTCGTGGGCGTGGACCGGGTCGGGCAGGCCGACGCGCTGCGCGAGCACGGCGCCGACGTCGTCGTCACCGACCTGGCCGAGCTGCTCGGGGACCCGTCGTGACCGAGGGGCGCGCGCACTTCCCGATCGAGGCCTGGGCGCTCACCGAGACCGGCATCGACCACGACAGCCTCGCGGTCAACGAGTCGGTGTTCGCCCTGGCCAACGGGCACATCGGCATGCGCGGCACGCTGGAGGAGGGCGAGCCCTCCGTCGTCCCGGGCACCTACCTCAACGGCTTCTTCGAGGAGCGCCCGCTGCCCTACGCCGAGGCCGGCTACGGCTTCCCGGAGGAGGGCCAGACCGTCGTCAACGTGACCGACGGCAAGCTGATCCGGCTGCTGGTCGGCGACTCCCCGCTGGACCTGGACTACGGCCAGATCATCTCCCACGAGCGCACCCTGGACCTGCGGGCCGGCGTGCTGCGGCGGTGCACCGAGTGGCGCTCGCCGAACGGGCGGACCGTGGAGCTGCGCAGCACCCGGCTGGTCTCGCTGACCCGCCGGTCGATCGCCGCGATCCGCTACGAGGTGCGCTGCACCGACGACGGCGGCGACCTCTACGTGGCCATCCAGTCCGACCTGCTGGCCAACGAGGTGGTGGAGAACTCCGGGTCCGACGACCCGCGCGCGGCCGCCGCGCTGCGCAAGCCGCTGCAGTCCGAGCTGCACACCGGCCGCGGCCGGCACGCGGTGCTCGTGCACCAGACCACGACCAGCCGGCTGCGGATGGCCGCCGGCATGGACCACGACGTGCTCATCCCCGACAGCGCCAGCGAGGACCTGGAGGTCTCCCCGGACCTCGCCCGCTACACGCTGGCCGCCCGGCTGCCGGCGGGGGAGAAGCTGCGGCTGGTCAAGTACCTGGCCTACGGCTGGTCCTCCCGGCGGTCCTCGGCCGCCGTCCGGGACCAGGTGGAGGGCGCCCTCGCGGTGGCCAAGCTGGCCGGCTGGGACCGCCTGGCCGCCGAGCAGCGCGAGCTGCTGGACGGCCACTGGGCGCAGGCCGACGTCACCATCGAGGGCGACGACGAGCTGCAGCAGGCCGTGCGGGTGGGCATGTTCCACGTCCTGCAGGCCGGCCTCCGCGCGGAGAAGCAGCCGATCCCGGCCAAGGGCCTCACCGGCCCGGGCTACGACGGGCACGCGTTCTGGGACACCGAGACCTACGTCCTCCCGGTGCTGACCTACACCGCGCCGGAGGCCGTCCGGGACGCCCTGATCTGGCGGTGGAGCACCCTGGACCTGGCCCGCGAGCGCGCCGCCGTCCTCGGGCAGAAGGGCGCGGCGTTCCCGTGGCGGACCATCCGCGGCGAGGAGACCAGCGGGTACTGGCCGGCCGGCACCGCGGCGTTCCACGTCAACGCCGACATCGCCGACGCCGTCGTCCGGTACCGCAACGCCACGCAGGACGACACGTTCGACGCCGACCACGGCACGGAGATCCTGGTGGAGACCGCCCGGCTGTGGGCGTCGCTCGGGCACATGGACGACGGCCGCGGCTTCCGCATCGACGGCGTGACCGGCCCCGACGAGTACACCGCCGTGGTGGACAACAACGTCTACACGAACTTGATGGCCCAGCGGAACCTGCGCGAGGCGGTCGCCGCCGTGCACCGCCAGCCCGGGGTCGCGGCGCGGCTGCAGGTCACCGAGGACGAGGTCGCCGTCTGGTCCGAGGCCGCGGAGAAGATGCGGATCCCGTTCGACGACGAGCTCGGCGTGCACATGACCAGCGAGGGCTTCACCCGGCACCAGGAGTGGGACTTCGAGGGCACCCCGCCGGACAAGTACCCGCTGCTGCTGAACTACCCCTACTTCGAGATCTACCGCAAGCAGGTGGTCAAGCAGGCCGACCTGGTCATGGCGCTGCACCTGCGCGGGGACGCCTTCACGCACGAGCAGAAGGTCGCCGACTTCGCCTACTACGAAGCCCGCACCGTCCGCGACTCCTCGCTGTCGGCGGCCCAGCAGGCCGTCGTGGCGGCCGAGTGCGGGCACCTCGAGCTGGCCTACGACTACTGGGGCGAGGCCGCGCTCACCGACCTGCAGAACCTGCACGGCAACTCCGGGCACGGCCTGCACATCGCCTCGCTGGCCGGTGGCTGGACCGTGGCCGTCGCCGGGTTCGGCGGCATGCGCGACCACGACGGTCACCTGACCTTCGCCCCGCGGCTGCCCCCGCAGCTGACCGGGCTGGCCTTCCGGGTCGTCTACCAGGGTCGCTGCCTGCGGGTCCGGATCGGCCGGGAGAAGGTCGTCTACCAGCTCGTGTCCGGCGAGCCCCTGGAGATCGGGCACCACGGCGACACGGTGACCGTGACCGACGCCGAGCTGGCGCTGGACATCCCGCCGGCCGCCGAGGTCGAGCCGGTGCACCAGCCCGCGCACTGCGCTCCCCGTCGGCGGGGACGGCACTCAGGGCAGTAGGAGGTCAGGGGAGCAGCCAGCGGACGGCGAGCACCAGGGCGCCGACGTCGACCAGCAGGAAGAGCCCGACCCAGACCAGCCCGGGGACGCCGGTCAGGCGGGCGAGCTGGTCGGCGTCGCTGTCGGGGGAGCCGTGCCGGCGACGGGCGGCCTGCAGCTCCCACACCGTGCGGGGGGCGGCGAGCAGCAGGAACCACACCACGACGTGGGCGAACCCGGCCTGCCACTGCGCCGGCAGCCACCAGGTCGCCGCGAACACCAGCGCCCCGGTGACCAGCACCGACCACAGCCCGTAGAAGTTGCGGATCTGCAGCAGCAGGAGCGCCAGGAGGGCCAGCACCGCCCACAGCATGCCGATCGCGTGCCCGGCGGCCAGCAGCGCGGCGGCGCCCAGCCCGAGCAGACCGGGACCGACGTAGCCGGCCGCCGCGGTGAGCACCATGCCCGGGCCGGTGGGCCGGCCGCGGGAGACGGTCACCCCCGAGGTGTCCGAGTGCAGCCGGATGCCGGCCAGGCGTCGTCCGGTGACCAGCGCGGCGACGCCGTGCGCGCCCTCGTGGGCGATCGTCACCGCGTTGCGGGTGACCCGCCAGAGGTCGCGCTGCACGACCAGGACCAGCGCGAGGACGGCGGTGACCCCCAGCCACAGCGGCGGCAGCGGGGGAGAGGTGGCGCCCACCCGGTCCCAGATCTCGTCCATCGCCGTCCAGCCGACCACACCGGCCCGCCGAGGGCTGAGCCCGGGGCTCGACGGGTAGCGCCCGGGCATGACCGACACCGACCGTCCCAGCATCCCCGCCGCCCAGCTCACCCCCGGCACCGTCGCGCCGGTGGGGTCCTCCGCCGTCGGCACCTCGGGCGGAGAGCTGTTCGCCGTCTCCCGGCGGTGCCGGCACCAGCTCGGCGACCTGTCCCGCGGCACCGTGGACGCCGAGGGCTGCCTGGTCTGCCCCTGGCACGGGGCGCGCTACGACGTCCGCAGCGGGGCGATGGTCGAGGGCCCCCGTGGCTTCCTGGGCTACCACGGCCCGACCTCGGGCTACACGACCGCGGTGCGCTGGCTCGGCCGGGTGCTCCCGCTGCGGGTCCGGCGGGCCGTGCGGCGCGGGGACGACGTCGTCGTCGAGCCCTGAGCCGACCCGCCACGCCGGTGATCCGTCGGGCAGACTGACGCCGGCCGCTTCGAACCCCCGGACGGCCACGAGGAGGCACCCGTGACCGCCCCGCCGATGTCGGCGCCACCCGCCCTGCTCTACGACGCGCAGCGGGACACCCACCACGTCCGCCCGACGTGGCGTGGCTGGCTGCACCTGGCCTGGTCCCAGCTCGCGCTGGTCTTCGGCGTCCTGCTCGTGGTCGCCGCCCGCGGACCGGTGGAGACGACCGCCGTCCTGGTCTACGTCGTCGCCCTGGTCGGCCTGCTCGGCACCAGCGCGCTCTACCACCTGGGCACCTGGTCGCCCGCCGCCCGCCGGGTGCTGCAGCGCCTGGACCAGTCGATGATCGTCGTGCTGGTCGCCGGCACTGCCACCCCGATCGCGCTGCTCGCGGTCCGCGGGACGGCGGGCTACCTGCTGCTGGGCCTGGTCTGGACCTGCGCTCTGGCCGCGATCGGCCTGCACCTGGTCTTCCTGCAGGTGAACGAGGTCCTGATGGGCAGCGTCTTCATCGGGCTGGGTGTGCTGTCGGCCCTCGGCCTGCCTGCGCTGTGGGACACCGCCGGCCACGCCGCCGGGTGGCTCGTGCTGGGCGGGGGAGCGCTCTACATCCTCGGCGCGGTCGGCTACCACCTGCGCCGGCCCGATCCCCGCCCGCTGGTCTTCGGCTACCACGAGGTGTTCCACGCCCTGGTCTGCGCCGCGGCCACCTGCCACTTCCTCGCCGTCTCCGTCCTGCTGGCGGCCCGGTGAAGCTGACCTGGGCGTACGCGCTCGTCATGGCCGTCGGCACCCCGATCGTGCGCGGCTGGGGCCGGTTGCGGGTGGTCGGCGCGGAGCACGTGCCGGCGACCGGCCCCGTCGTCCTCATGGCCAACCACGACAGCGCCTGGGACCCGGTCGTGGTCGGGGTGGCCGCCGTCCGGCGCCGGCAGGTGCGGGCGCTGGCGAAGGACTCGCTGTGGAAGAACAAGGTCGTGGGCGCCGTCCTGGACCGGATGGGGCAGATCCCGGTGTCCCGCGGTCGCGGGGACGCCGCCGCCCTGGCCGCCGCCGTCGCGGTGCTCCGGGACGGCGGCTGCATCGGTGTCTTCCCCGAGGGCACCGTCTCCCGCGGGCGGACCATGAAGGTGTTCAGCGGCGCCGGCCGGCTGGCCCAGGCCGTCGAGGGCACCCCGGTGGTGGGCGTGCGGATCACCGGTGCGGTGGACGTCGTCCGCTTCCCGAAGCGGCCGCGGATCACCGTGGAGTTCCTGCCGCCGGTGCAGCCGCTGCCGGGGGAGTCGGCGCTGGCGCTGACCCGCCGGGTGGTCGCCGAGGTGCGCTCCACCGCCCCGCCGCAGATCCCCGGCCGGGCCAAGGCCGCCGCCGGGTTCCGGCAGCTGGTCGCCGAGCACGACGCGCAGCGCCCGACGGGCTGACCCGGCTCAGCCGGCGAGGCCGGGCGCCAGGACGACGGCGGCCAGCAGCGGCCCGGCGAGCAGCAGCACCGGCCACCGGCCGGGTCGGCCGCGCCGGGCCAGGGAGTGCACGACCGCGGCGGTGCCCAGCAGCGCGAGCGTGGTCGCGTCCAGCGCCCAGGTGCGGTCGGCGTCCGGCGGCAGCTGCAGCCGGTTGACCAGCATCGCGGCCCCGACCACCAGCGCGGCGGCCAGCAGGGCCAGCTGGCCGACGAGGTCGCCGGCACCGGGCCACCGGTCCCGGCACCGGGGGTCGGCGGGCCGGGTGACGGGGGAGGACGACACGGCGGCGGCGCGCTGGTACGGGGTCACCACACGACCCTCTCCGGCGGGGGACGGCGACCCCACCGCAGCACTACTCAACCGGGACCGGGCAGAACTGTCGGTGCGCGGGCCTACGGTGCCCTCACCACCCGGCGACCGCCCCCGAGGAGACCCGCGATGACCACGTTGACCGACCGCCCGAACACCGCCCTGTTGGTGATCGACGTGCAGAACGGGGTGATGGCCGGCTCGCACGGGACCGACGAGGTCGTGCAGCGGATCGACGGCCTGGTCTCCCGGGCGCGCGCCGAGCAGGTGCCGGTCGTGTGGGTGCAGCACTCGTCTGCCGAGCTGCCGCAGGGCAGCGAGCAGTGGCAGGTCGTGCCGCAGCTGCAGCGCGCCGAGGGGGAGGCGCTCGTGCACAAGGAGCACGGCGACTCCTTCGAGGGCACCGACCTCGAGCAGGTGCTCGCCGGTGCCGGGGTCGGCCGGCTGGTGGTCACCGGTGCGCAGACCGACGCCTGCATCCGCTCCACCATCCACGGGGCGTTCACCCGCGGCTACGACGTCACGCTGGTCGGCGACGCGCACACCACGGAGGACCTCAGCGACTACGGCGCCCCGGCGCCGGCCGACTTCATCTCCCACACCAACCTGTACTGGGGCTTCCAGACCGCACCCGGCCGCACCGCCGCGGTGGTGCCGGCCGCCGACGTCACCCTGGCCGGCTGACGCGGTGCGCGTCGTCGGCATCACGCCGAACCTGCCCGTGGCCGACGTCGAGCAGGCCGGGTTCTGGCGCGACTTCGTGGGGCTGTGCGAGCAGGAGTTCAGCCTGGGCTGGGTGGCCCGGTACACCGACCCGGCGACCGGCCTGCACGTCCAGCTGGTCACCGCCGACGCCACCGCTCCCGAGGACTCCGCCCTCACGGTGAAGACCGACGACGTCGACGCCGCCTACGCCGAGGCCCGCGCGGCGGGCTACGAGATCGTGCACCCGCTGACCACCGAGCCGTGGGGCGTGCGGCGGTTCTTCGTCCGGGCACCCGACGGCACGGTTGTCAACGTGGCCCAGCACAGCGGCTGAACGGCCCGGCCGCCGGCGCTGGCTAGAGTGCCGCGGTGAGCTCCACGCCCCGCTTCGGCCGCTTGATCACCGCCATCGCCACCGCGTTCGACGCGCAGGGCCGGGTCGACCTCGAGGCCACCGCCCGCATCGCCAGGCACGTCGTGGACACCGGCAGCGACGGCGTCGTGGTCTCCGGGACGACGGGAGAGGCGCCGACCACCACCGTGCCCGAGGACGGCGAGATCCTGGCCGCCGTCCGGGAGGCGGTGGGGGACCGGGCGACCGTGATCGCCGGCGTCGGGACCAACAGCACGGCGCACTCGGTGGAGATCGCGGAGCAGGCGGCCGGCATCGGCGCCGACGGCCTGCTGGTGGTGACGCCGTACTACAACAAGCCCAGCCAGAACGGCATCCTCGGGCACATCACGACCGTCGCCGGGGTCAGCGACGTCCCGGTGATGCTCTACGACGTGCCGAGCCGGACCGGGTCCTCGATCGCGCTGGACTCCTACCGGGCCGCCCTCGAGCTGGACACCGTCGTCGCCGTCAAGGACGCCACCGGCAACCCCGCCCAGGCCGCGCGGCTGCGGCAGCTGGGCTACGAGGTCTACTGCGGCGACGACGCCCTGACCCTGGGCTACCTGGCCTACGGCGCGGTCGGCCTGGTGAGCGTCGTGGCGCACGCGGCTGGGGAGCAGCTGCGGGCGATGGTCGAGGCCTTCCTCGCCGGCGACCACGGCACGGCGCTGGAGATCCACACCCGGCTGCTGCCGGCCTTCGACGCGGTCATGGGCGTGCCGAACTACGGCGCGTCGACCGCCAAGGCCGCCCTGCAGCTGCTCGGCGTCCTCGACGACCGCCGGGTCCGCCAGCCGCTGGCCGAGCTCGACGACACCGAGGTCGCCGCCCTGCGCGCCGGCCTGGCCGCGGCCGGCCTGCTGGCACCGTAGGCCCCGGGTGTCCACGACCCCTGGGCTCACCGTCCGCCCGCGCGAGGACGCCGATCTGCCGCGCCTGCTGGAGATCCTGCAGCGCAGCCACGAGCTGGTCGGCTACCCGGTGCGGGCCTCCGTCGTCCGGGCGGACTGGCTGGCGCTGCCGACCGAGCTGGTGTCCGCGGTCGCCGTCCACGACGGGCGGGTGGTCGGGCACGTGGCCCTGCACCCGGCGACCGGGCCCGGTCACGACGCGGGGGAGCAGCTGGCCGCGCAGCGCTGGTCGGCGGCCACCGGGACGCCCGCCGAGCGCCTGGCGGTGCTGTCCCGGCTGGTCACCGACGGCTCGGTGCGCGGCGCGGGGCTGGTGCTGCTCGACCACGCGGTCGCGACGGCGGGGTCGCTCGGGCGGGTCCCGGTGCTGCTGGTGACCCCGGACGCCGACGCCCGCGGGCTCTACCTGCGGCACGGGTGGCGGGAGGTCGGCACCGCCCGGCAGCAGTGGGGCGAGCACACCGTCGACGCGGTGCTGATGGTCCTGGCCGGCGGGGAAGACTGACGTCGTGTTCCACATCGCCTTCCACGAACCCCGCATCCCGCCGAACACCGGCAACGCGATCCGGCTCGTGGCGGCCACCGGGGCGCACCTGCACCTGATCGGTCCGCTGGGGTTCGACCTGTCCGACGCCAAGCTGCGGCGGGCGGGGCTGGACTACCACGACCTCGCCTCGGTCACCGTGCACGACGGCCTGCCCGA
This sequence comes from Klenkia terrae, assembly GCF_037083865.1. Lineage (NCBI taxonomy): Bacteria > Bacillati > Actinomycetota > Actinomycetes > Geodermatophilales > Geodermatophilaceae > Klenkia > Klenkia terrae. Next base: position 14,845 of record NZ_JBAPLV010000045.1, read on the forward strand.
GTTCCTCGCCGCGGTGCCCGCCGCCCGGGTCTTCGCCTTCACCGCCTCGGCCACGACCCGGTACACCGACGTCGCCTACCGGCCCGGGGACGTGCTGCTGTTCGGCCCGGAGCCGACGGGGCTCGCCGAGGAGGTCCTGGCCGACCCGCGGGTGACCGACCGGCTGCGGATGCCGATGCTGGCCGGCCGGCGGTCGCTGAACCTGTCGAACGCCGCGGCGATCGCCGCCTACGAGGCCTGGCGCCAGCACGACTTTGACGGCGCCTGAGCCCGCCCTGGCGCTCGGGCTGCCGATAGAACATCGTGTAGCCCCACCAGGTGGACCAGCTCCGGAGGTCGACGTGACGCGACTCAGCCCTCAGCTCTACCGGACCGCGCTGGACCTGGTGGCCGCCCGCCAGCAGGACGAGTACGCCGTCTTCGAGGTCGTGCTGGAGGAGCTGTCCGGCGCGCCGGACGGCCTGGGGGTACTGGGCGTGCTCGCGGTGACGAACCTGTCGGTGCGGCAGGCCAGCGCCGTCGGCCGGTGCCCGGCGTCCCGGGTGCTCGACGGGTTGCGGGTGCAGCCGGTGCCGGCCGCCCAGCCGGTGGTGCCCACCGTCCTGACGCTGCTCTACACCGCGACCGAGGACCTGGGGGAGGCCAGCCGACTGGCCCACGACCTCGGGTCCGACGACCGGGCCGAGCCCTGCATGGTCGTGCTGGCCGACGTGTCGATCGCGATGGCCGAGCGGCTGACCGCGTTCTGCGGCGTGCCGCAGCCGCAGATCATCGCCTCGTGGCGTCAGCAGGCAGAGGCGATGATCGCCGACGACAGCTGGGCCGCCTGAGCGGGGTCTGAACTCCGTTACCTGACATAATGTCGATTATCGGCAGAGTCCAGAACGGCCGAGAGGGGTCTGGTGGGCCGTCCGCCGGACGGCTCGGACGTCGCAGCCCAGCACCGCGCCGACCAGGACGTCGTCAGCTCGTCCGGACCGTCGGTCGTCGTAAACGAACGCCCTGTCGCGACGCTTGTGCACCCCGACGCCTCGGCGTCCACCGGTCGCCGGCGCGGACCCCGGCTGCACGTCGACCGGCGGCCGCCCGACCCGACCGCTCGGCACCCGGCGAACAGCCGAGCCCGGCCCGATGACCCCCGATGTCGGGCCCTGGTCCAGATGGCCGCCGCTCCCCCCGGACCCACCGAGACCAGCCCGGTTGCGTCACGGTGACGCAATGACGTCACTCGTAGTGGTACCGGCAGGCAGCGATCCGGACAGCGTCGTCGTCGACGCGGTAGACCAGTCGGTGCTCCTCGGTGATCCGCCGGGACCAGTAGCCGTGGAAACCGTCCCGCAGCGGCTCGGGCTTGCCGATGCCGTCGTTGCCGTTGCCTGCGATGTCCGCGATCAACGTGTTGATGCGCCGCAGGACCTTGCGGTCCTGCTGCTGCCACCAGAGGTAGTCGTCCCAGCCGTCCTGGTCGAAGACGACGCGCATCAGCCGTCGGGGTCGACGAGCTCCCGCTCGACGCCGCCGCCGGCCTCGAGCCGTTCGACCGACGCCAGCAGGCGCCGGGCGTTGGCCGGGCTGCGCAGCAGGTGGGCGGTCTCCTTGAGCGACTCGTACTCGTCGAGGGCGACGATCACCGCGGGCTCGTGGCCGGCGCGGGTGATGATCACTTCCTCGCGGTCGTCGACGACGCTGCTGAGCACCTCCGCGTACCGGGCACGGGACTCGCTGTAGCTCATGGTCCGCACGGGCCACCCCCTTGTACGCAAAACCGTACGACTCGGCGACCGGGCGGTCAACGGACGCGCTGCACCTGCTCCCCCAGCCGAGTCAGGCCCTTCTCGAACACCGGACCCAGCACCTTCTCCATCGGCACCACCCGGGCGGCCACCCGCATGAGCCGGTTGAGCGTGCCGGTGCCGGCCCAGGTGACCCGGGTGCCGCCGTCCACCTCGGTGAGCGTGAACGTCGACGTGCTGCGCGAGCGCAGCGGCTTGGTGTTCTCCTGCTCGACGACCACCCGGGTGGCCGACACGTCGGTCAGCTCCATCCGGCCGGCGCCGGCCTTCATCGACCCGGCCCAGGCGTAGCTGCTCCCCACCCCGGACCCGTCGTAGGTCCGCTGCATGTCCGGGTCGAGGTCCTCGAACGGCGACCAGTCGCGCCACCGGCGGAAGTCGACCAGCCGCTCCAGGACGGCGGCGGGCGGCGCCGCGACGACGGTCTCGCGGGTCACGGTGTAGGTGTCGGCCACGGCGGGATGGTGCCAGACCACGGTCGGGTGTCGGGTGCCCGCGGACCCGGCGGGTCGCCTAGGCTCCGGGCATGGAGATCCGCCGTCCGGTCGTCACCGCCGTCACCGCCCTCGTCCTGCTCGGTGGCGGGGCCGCCCTGACCGGTTGCAGCGACACCGACGGCCTGGGTCAGCGCAGCGGCACGTCGAAGGACTCCACGGACAACCTGTCGGGCAACGACCCGACCGACGTCTCCCAGGGCAGCGTCTACAACCACGGCAACCAGGACCCCGCGGGCGACGTCGGCATCGAGGAAGGCGCGCCGGTCGACTGACCGGCCTGCCCCGGTCGGCGGGTCAGCCCGCCGACCGCCCGGTCAGCCACAGCTTGTCCAGCCGGCCCGTCGAGCGCACCAGCTCCGACAGCGCCCGCTCCAGCTCGGCCTTGGTCGGCTTCTCCGTCAGCAGGGTCTGCACGTCCTCCAGGGCGCAGCGCAGCTGGAACAACCTGTCCTGCAGGCCGTCGAGCTCCGTGCGGGTCACCAGCACGACGTCGGGCGACAGGCCGGCCTTCGCGGTGGCCGAGCGCTGCTCGTAGGCTCGCTGCCGGCACGCCTGGCCGCAGTACAGCCGCGGCCGCCCCACGGACTCCTGCTCCGGCAGCACGTTGCGGCACCAGCCGCAGCGGCGTTCCTCGGCGTCGGCCGGGCGCCGCCGGGACCGCCGGGAAGACGCACCCGGCGCCGGGACGTCGTGCGTCACGACCTGCTCTGCCACCACGAGCGGAAAGGTAGACGTCCAGCGCCCGCACAGGGGCCGGACACGCCCGCACGACCCCCGGCAGCGGCGCGTCGCACGGTCGCCCAATAGCGTGACGGCGTGCCGGTGCCGCGCTTCCCGTTCCTCGACGGGCCCACACCGCTGGCCATGGCCCACCGCGGCGGCGCGATCGAGCACGTGGAGAACACCCGGCCGGCGTTCCAGGCCTGCGTCGACCTGGGCTACCGGTACCTAGAGACCGACGTCCGGGCGACCGCCGACGGCGTGCTGGTCGCCTTCCACGATGCCGTCCTGGACCGGGTGACCGACCGGGTCGGCCGGGTCGACGCGCTGCCCTGGAGCGAGGTGCAGGGGGCGCTGATCGGCGGCCGTGACCCCGTGCTGCCGCTGGAGGAGCTGCTCACCGCCTGGCCCGACGTCCGCTTCAACATCGACGTGAAGACCGCCGGGGTCCTCGCTCCCCTGGCCGCGCTCATCAGGCGCACCGGCACCCTGCACCGCATCTGCCTGGCCTCGTTCTCCGACGCCCGGGTGGCGGCCGCCCGCCGGCTGCTCGGGCCCGAGCTGTGCACCTCGCTGGGCCCCAAGGGCGTGGCCGCCCTCCGGCTGTCCTCCTGGTCGCCCCGCGCGGCCGGCCTGGTGCGGATCCAGGCGGGCTGCGCCCAGGTGCCGGTGCAGCTGGGCGGGCGACCGCTGGTCGACGAGCGGTTCGTGGCCGCGGCGCACGAGCGGGGCCTGCAGGTGCACGTCTGGACCGTCGACGACCCCGTCGAGGTCGACCGCCTGCTGGACCTCGGCGTCGACGGCATCCTCACCGACCGGCCCACCATGCTGCGCGAGGTGTTCACCCGCCGCGGGGTCTGGGGCCCGGCATGAGGGAACGGCTGCGGACCTGGCGACCGGCCACCCCACCGCTGCCCGCCGACCTCGAGGCCTCCGTCGTCGACACCGACCCCGAGTGGTTCGGCCGGGAGCTGGCGATCGCCGCGCAGCCGCCCTGGTGGCTGTGGCGCCTCGCGCTGACCACCGTGTCGCCCGCGGTGTCCCTGTTCGGCCGGGTGCTGGTCACCGGGTCGGTCCCGGAGCACCTGCGGCGTGGCCCGCTGATCCTGGCCGCGAACCACATCGGCGACTACGACACCTTCACCGTCGCCGCCGCGCTGCACGGGGTCGGGGTGGTCCCCCGGTTCCTGGCCACCGGCGGGATCATGAAGGCCCCGGTGGCCGGACCCGTCCTCGAGCGGTCCGGCGGCATCCGGGTGGACCGCGGCACCGACGTCGCCGCGCACGCCATGCGGGTGGTGCTGGTCGCGCTGGAGCACGGCGGGCAGGTGCTGGTCTACCCCGAGGGCCGGGTGGGCCTGACCGCCGACGGCTGGCCCGAGCGCGGGCGCACCGGCCTGGCCCGCCTGGCGCTGCAGACCCGGGTCCCGGTCATCCCGGTCAGCCAGTGGGGTGCCCACGAGGTGCTGCAGTACGGCAACGACTGGGGCAAGCTGCGCACCGCGCTGTCGGCGGCCTGGCGGCAGCCGGCGCTGCGGGTGCACGTCGGCGCCCCGGTGCCCCTCGACGACCTGGAGCCCGGCCGGACCGGGGACGCCAACCGGGCCCGCACCCGCATCATGGCTGCCATCACCCGGGGTCTGGTCCCGCTGCGCGCCCATGAACCCACCGACCGGATCGCCTTCGCCGACCCCACCCGCCCGGTGAAGGCCGTGGCCGCCTTCCCCGGAGGACTCGTGCCCGCCGACGTGCCCGGTGCTGGACCACCCCCGCCCCCGGCTGGCACCCTGCGCCGGTGAGCGCAGCCCAGGGCACCACCAGCACCCCCGACCGGGCACTGCGCCGCGAGCGCACCGGTTGGTACTCCTACGACTGGGCGATGTCGGTGTTCAACACCAGCGTCACCACCGTCTTCCTGGGGCCCTACCTGACCTCGGTGGCCCGCGACGCCGCCGGCCCGGACGGGAAGCTGGGCTTCCTGGGGATCGACCCGGGCAGCTGGTTCTCCTTCGTGCTGTCGTTCTCCGTCGTCGTCCAGGTCGTCGTGCTGCCGATCACCGGCGCCGTGGCCGACCGGACCGGACGACGGCGCGAGCTGCTGGCCGGGTTCGCCTTCCTCGGCGCCGCCTCGTGCACCGGCCTCTTCTTCGTCGCCGACGGCCGCTACGTGCTGGGGGCCGGGCTGTTCGTGCTGGCCAACATCAGCTTCGGCGCGGCCACCGTCGTCTACTACTCCTGGCTGCCCGACCTCGCCAGGCCCGACGAGCGCGACAAGGTCTCCAGCCGGGGCTGGGCGGTCGGCTACGTGGGCGGCGCGCTGCTGCTCGCCGTCCACCTGGGGCTGTTCCTGTCCGCGGAGTCCCTCGGGCTGACCGAGGGCGAGGCGGTGCGGATCTGCCTGGCCACCGCCGGCCTGTGGTGGGGCGCCTTCACCGTCTTCACCGTGTCCCGGCTGCGCAACCGGCCGGTAGCGGTCACCGAGGGCCGGACGGGGAGCGGGTTCCGGCAGCTGGCGAGCACGCTGAAGGAGATGCGGGCCTTCCCGCTGACCCTCTGGTTCCTCGGCGCCTACCTGCTGTTCAACGACGGCGTGCAGACCGTCATCTCGCTGTCGGCGGTCTACGCCACCGAGGAGCTGGACCTCGAGCAGTCGGTGCTCACCGGCGCCATCCTCATGGTCCAGGTGGTCGCCATCGCCGGCGCCCTGGGCCTGGGGCGGGTCGCCGCCCGGTACGGCGCCACCCGGACCGTCCTGGGCTGCCTGGTGGCCTGGACGGCGGTGCTGGTGGCCGCGTTCTTCCTGCAGACCGGCGCCGTCGCGCAGTTCTACGCGCTGGCCGCGGTGATCGGGCTGGTCCAGGGCGGCACGCAGGCGCTGTCCCGGTCGCTGTTCAGCCACCTGATCCCGGCGGGCAAGGAGGCCGAGTACTACGGCTTCTACGAGATCAGCGACCGCGGTACCAGCTGGCTCGGCCCGCTGGCGTTCGGCCTGACCTACCAGCTCACCGGCTCCTACCGGCTGGCCATCATCAGCCTTGTGGTCTTCTTCGTCGCCGGGTTCGTGCTGCTGGCCCGGCTGCCCATGCGCCGCGCCGTCCTGGCCGCGGGCAACACCCCGCCGGAGATGCTGTGAGCCAGCCCGTGTCGGTCCCGGCGTCCGGGGACCGGCGCCGGCACGCGGCGCCGGCGCACCTGACGTTCTTCCACGGCCCGATGGACTGCGGGAAGTCCACGCTGGCCCTGCAGGTGGACCACAACCAGAGCCGGCAGGGCCGGCAGGGGCTGCGGCTGACCCAGGGCGACCGGTCCCGGGCACCGCAGATCAGCAGCCGGGTGGGGCTCTCCCGCGAGGCGGTGGAGCTCGACGCCGACACCGACGTCCGGCTGATGGTCCGGGACCGCTGGGCCGGCGGGCACCGGGTGGACTACGTGGTCGTGGACGAGGCGCAGTTCCTCACCGGCCGCCAGGTCGAGCAGCTGGCCGAGCTGGTCGACGAGTCGCACGTCGACGTCTACGCCTTCGGCCTGACCACCGACTTCCGCGCCGAGCTGTTCCCCGGCACCCGGCGGCTGTTCGAGCTGGCCGACGTGGTGCAGCGGATCCAGGTCGAGGTGCTGTGCTGGTGCGGGGCGCCCGGGCTGCTCAACGCCCGGGTAGTGGACGGCGCGATGGTGCGGGAGGGCGAGACCGTGGTGGTCGCCGACACCGCCCCGGGTCCGTCGGAGGAGGACACCCGCTACCAGGTGCTCTGCCGGCGGCACCACGTCCGGGGCCAGCTCGGACCCACCCCCACCGGACCGGGTCAGCTCAGCTTCCCCGGGCAGCAGCTGGCCGACGGGCAGGTGTCCGTGCGATGATGACCGACTGACGAGACGGAATCTCCGTCCGACTTCCGTCGTTGATCCGATCGGCCCCGTCCGGGTGACTGCCCGCAGCTCGCGCTGCGGATGCGTCAGCGGCCCGCCGATGGGGCATCGAGCACGGACCACCACGAGCACGAGAGGACGGTGTGCCATGGGCGAACGTTCCCTTCGCGGCAGCCGACTGGGCAGCGTCAGCTACGAGACCGAGCGCAACACCGCGCCGATCGACCGGCAGTACGCCGAGTACCGCTGCGAGCAGAACCACATCGTCACGGTGCCCTTCGCCGACGACGCCGAGCTCCCGGACACCTGGGAGTGCAAGTACGACGGTTCCGCCGCCAAGCTGGTGGGCGGGGCCGAGCCGGCCCCCAAGAAGGTCAAGCCCCCGCGCACGCACTGGGACATGCTCCTGGAGCGCCGCTCGGAGGCCGACCTCGAGGAGGTCCTGGCCGAGCGCCTCGACGTCCTGAAGACGCGCCGCACCAAGGTCAGCTGAAGCACGCAGAAGGGCCCCTCCGGATCACGGCGGGTTCTAACGGTCGCTGCAACACCCGAGCACTTCGGGAGTTGCAGCGACC
>NZ_JBAPLV010000046.1:0-18373 GCF_037083865.1 Klenkia terrae
CGGGCTGCGCGCAGCCGCGCCGACGGTGACGGCCCTGCGGGCGCGGGTGGATGCCGGCCGCCGGGCCGAGGGTGTCCGCGAGGTGCTGGAGACCGCCGGCCGGTGCGCGGTTGCGGCCGAGGCAGCGGCCGGCGCCCTGACCGCCGCCTCCGCCGCCTGGGACCGGGTCTCCGCGGGCCGGCCCGCCGACGTCGCCCTGGCCCGGGCCCTGCGGGACGAGGCCGCCGTGGTCACCGAGCTGCGGGCCGACACCCGCCGGGCGGCACAGCTCGCGGAGCGGGTCGCCGACCTCGGCCGGCGCATCGCCGCGTTGCGGGTGCAGATCATCGAGGCCGAGGGGGCGGCGTCCCGGCGTCCTGCCCGGCTGGCTGAGCTCGAGCGCCAGGTCGCGCTGTGCGCCGAGGCAGCCGCGCAGCTCCCCGGGCTGGTCGCGGAGCAGGACCGCCAGTCCCAGCGGGTCCTGGCGGCGGTGGCCGCCCGGACGGTGGCCACCCGCATCGCGACGGCCGACGCGCGGGTCCTCGAGCTGCGCGAGTCGCTCGTGACTGCCCGGGAGCTGGTGGCAGACCTCCGCGCGGCCCGGTTGGACGGGATGGCGGCGGAGCTGGCGGCCGGTCTGCGACCGGGGGATGGGTGTCCCGTCTGCGGGTCCGCCGAGCACCCCCGCCCCGCCACCGCCGGCGGACCGGCCGTGACCGCGGACCGGGAGGACGCCGCCCGCTCCCGGGTGGAGCTGGTCGACGTCGAGCTCACGTCCGCCCAGGCCGAGCGGGCCGACCTCGGCGCCGAGCTGTCCGCGCTGCAGGCCGTGGCCGGTGAGCTGCCGGTCCACGAGCTGCAGGCTGCGGAGGCCGAGGCCCGCGCGGCTGTCGACGCGGCGAGCGGGCTGGCGAGGAGCGTGCCGACTGTCCAGCGGTCGTCGGACGTGTTCCTGGCCGACGCCGCCCGCGCCGACGAGCAGCTCGGCGCAGCCCGCACCGAGCTGTCGGCCCAGCAGGCAGAACGGGACTCGGTGGCCGAGAGCTGGGTGGAGCTGCGCGACCGGTTGGCCGCCGCGGTGGGCGAGGACGTCGACCTGCCGGCCCGCGGGCGTCGCCTCGTGGACGAGGCCCAGCGGTGCGAGGACCACATCGAGGCCGCGGCGGCCGACCGCCGGGCCCGTGCCGAGCTGGGGGCAGCCACGGCCCGCGCCGAGGAGCGCCTGTCTGCGGCAGGGTTCCCCGATCTCGGCACCGCGGCGGAGGCACTCCTCGAACCGGGTGAGGCGAGCAGGGCGGAGCAGCGGGTGGCCGGGCACGACCGGGCCACCGCCGTGGCCCGGGCCGTGCTCGCGGAACCGGAGTTGACCGACCTGGGGGAGCGACCCGACCTGGCTGCGGTCGAGCTGGTGCACCGCACCGCGGCGCAGCGGCGGGAGCTGGCCGTGGCCGAAGCCGGTGCCGCCGGCCGGTGCGTGGGCGAGCTGGACCGGCTGGCCGGCGAGCTCACCGCGGCCCAGGTCGAGCTCGACGAGCGCCGGGCGGTCGCCGACCACGTCGGATCCCTGGCCGACCTGGTCAACGGCCGGGGCAGCAACACCCTGCGGATGCGGCTGCAGTCCTTCGTGCTCGCCGCCCGCCTCGAGCAGGTCGCCGAGGTGGCCAGCATCCGGCTGCAGGACATGTCCGGTGGCCGGTACACCTTCCGGCACAGCGACGCCGCCGGCCGCAACGGCGCCCGCGGCGGGCTCGGCCTCGACGTGCTCGACGAGTACACCGGTCAGCAGCGGCCGACCAAGACGCTCTCGGGCGGCGAGAGCTTCATGGCGTCGCTGGCCCTGGCGCTCGGGCTGGCCGACGTGGTCACCGCGGAGTCCGGCGGCGTCCAGATCGACACCCTCTTCGTCGACGAGGGCTTCGGTTCCCTCGACCCGCAGGCCCTCGACGCGGTGATGAGCGTGCTCGACGAGCTCCGTAGGGGCGGCCGCACCGTCGGGGTGGTCAGCCACGTCGAGGAGCTGCGCACCCGGATCCCCAGCCGCATCGAGATCACCACCGGCCGGGACGGGTCCCGGCTGGCCGGCTGAGACCGCAGTCGACCCGCGGATCAGGCCGCGCGGTGCAGTGCTGCCGCGGCCCGGGCGCCGACCGCGGCCGGGTGGTCGTGGGCGACGAACACCCAGCGGCGGTAGCTCAGGAAGCGGACGACCGTGCCCACCGCGATGGAGGCGATGTTGGCCAGCTGCAGCACCAGAGCGCTGTCCTGGCCCAGCGGGTAGCGGACGACCGCGACGACGGCCAACGACAGCAGCAGCGTCGCGCCGTTGACCACCGCGAAGACCAGGTACTCCCGGCGCAGGCCGGTGCGGGCCCGGTGCGAGAAGGACCACTGCCGGTGCGCGACGTAGGCCACCGTCATCGACACCAGGGTGGACAGCAGCTTCGCGGTGACCGCGCCCCACCCGACGTGGGCGTACAGCAGCTGGAACAGGCCGAGGTCCAGCACGAAGCAGGCCGCCCCGACGACACCGAACGCGCTGAGCTCCTTGATGAGCAGGCGCCACGTGGTGTCCAGTCGACGGAGGACGGCAGCGCGCACGGCAGGACTGTACGCAGCCGACCTGGTCGCACCGGTGCGACGCGGCCGACCCCGCAGACCTCGGCGGGGGTCGGCGTCCCGGTGGATGATGGGGAGGTGGGGGAGCAGCGCGGCAGGATCCGTCGCACCTGGCGGCGGGCCGCCCCGGTGGTGTGCGTGCCGTTCCTGGCGGTGGCCCTGGCCGGCTGCACGGCCCCGTCCGACGTGCCCTCGGCCGGCGCCGGCAGCTCGACACCGGGCGAGCAGGGGACCAGCACGCGCCCGGCGCCGCGCCCGGTCACCTTCACCGTCGTCGGCGACTCGATCACCGCCGGACGGGTGCCCGACGGGGTCACCGTCGCCGACAGCGGGTCCTGGGTGCCGGCCGCCGCCGGCGGGTCCCTGCAGTTCGTCCCCGGCTGGGCGGTGTCCGGCGCGACCACCGAGGACATGCGCGCCGGGGTGGTCCCGGTCAGCGCCGACGTGGTCGTGATCATGGGTGGGACCAACGACCTGCAGAAGGTGTCCGCGGAGACCACGGCGGCCGACGTCCTCGCGATCGCGCAGACGGTCCGGGCCGGGCAGGTCGTGCTGGCCGCCATCCCGCCCAACGACACCGCCCCGACGCTGGCGACGGCGCTCAACCGCAGGCTGGGGCAACTGGCCGACCAGCAGGGGTGGGTCTTCGTCGACCCCTGGACCCCCGTCGCCGACCAGGGCCGCTACGTGCCGGGCGCGAGCGCGGACGGGGTGCACCCCACCGTCGAGGTGGCCGAGGGCGTAGGCCGACGGATCCGCGCCGAGCTCCTCGACCTGCCCTGAGGGGTCAGACCAGCCCGACGAGCAGCTGCTCCAGGGCCGGCGCCAGGCTGAGCGCGAACGTGTCGGTCAGGTGGTTGTCCCGGTAGACCAGCACGTTGCCCACGACCGCCGGGCAGGTCTCCTGGTTGCACAGGTGGTCGGTCAGGTCGATCACCTGGACCGCGCCGGACCGCTGGGCGGCGATCACCATCGGATCGGACTGCTGGTCCACGTCGGCCCGGGACATCGCGCAGTCCGGGCTGTCCGGACCGGCCCGCTCGACGCACTCGGGTCCGACCTGGTCCGGGGTGGGCACGTCGCGCACCACCACGATGCGGATGCCCGCCTCCAGCAGGGGCCCCCACAGCCGCAGGTAGCCGTCGACCAGGTCGGACTCCGACGTCCATCCCCACCCGAGGGCGGAGGCGTAGGCCTCCGGTCGCATCGCGGTGGTGACCACGACCTGCGGGTGGCTCTCGACGAGTCGCTGGACGGACACCTCGTTGGCCGCGGCGCAGTCCGAGTCCGGCTGACCGCCGATGAGGATGGGTGCGGCCATGAAAGGGCAGCCGTTGCGCACCATCGTCTGCAGCCGCCAGCCCTGGTCCTCGGCGACGGCCGTCAGGGGGGTGGTGAGTTGGCCCGCGTGGCTGTCCCCGGCGAGCACGACGGTCAGCGGGGAGCCGAGGTCGCCGTACAGGCACTGGTCGGGGTCCATCTGGCGCGGGTCGAAGGCCACGCAGCCCTCGTGCATGTACGGGGTGTCCTGGGCGGCCACCGTCGGGTCGGGGATGACCGGTACGCCGGTCGCCGCGGGCAGCTCGTCGGGCAGCACCCCGGCCCCGCCGGGGTGGTCGGCATCCAGCCGCTGGTCGCCCAGGTCGCTGGTCCGCTGCTGGACGTAGAGCCAGGGGCCCACGCCGGCGGCCAGGCTCACCACGGTGAGGACCGCCGCCAGCCGGAACGCCCCGCGGTTGCCGGCCGGCCGTCCCGCGCGTCGGGGGCGGGGGTGCCGGAACGGTGTCTCCACGAAGCGCGTGCTGAGGTCGGCCAGGGCGACGGCCGCAACGAGCAGGACGACGCACTCCTCCTTGGTCGGCCCACGGCCCACCCAGAAGGTCCAGAACACGATGACCGGCCAGTGCCACAGGTACAGCGAGTAGGAGATGTCGCCGAAGTAGCCGAACAGACGGGAACCGAGCAGCCGCTGCGCCGACCCGGTACGGGCAGCGGCGCCGTCCGGTTGCCCGCTCAGGAGCACCAGCACCGTGCCGAGGACCGGGGCCAGGGCGATCCAGCCAGGGAAGGCCATCGTGGTGTCGAAGGTGACCGCCGCGCCCGCGATCGCCGCCAGGCCGACCCAGCTGGCGAGCGCGCGCACCGGCCGCGCCACCCGCAGTCGGTCGCCCAGCAGTGCCAGCAGCCCGCCGGCGGCCAGCTCCCACATGCGCGTCGTGGTGGCGAAGTAGGCGACGTCGTGGTCGGTCACGGTGAACGTGACCGAGTGGGCGAGGGAGACGACGGCCAGGACGGCGACGACGGCCACGACGCTGCCCCGACGGGAGCGGTGCAGGCGGACGCTGAGCCAGCAGGCGACGAGGAGGAGGAGCGGGGCGAGCAGGTAGAACTGCTCCTCGACCGCCAGGGACCAGAAGTGCTGCACCGGGGAGACCGCGCCGGTCGCCGCCGAGTAGCCGTCGGTGGCCGCCTGCCACCAGTTCTGCACCTGCAGCACCGAGGCCAGGACGCCCTCGGCGGTCCCCTGCCACCGGCTCACCGGCATGACCAGCACGGTGGCGACCACCACCACGACCAGCACGACGGTCGAGGCGGGCAGCAGGCGGCGCACCCGGCGGGCGTAGAAGTCGCGCAGCGACACCGTCCCGGTGCGCACCGCTTCGCGGCCCAGCGAGCCGACGATCAGGAACCCGGAGATGACGAAGAAGACGTCGACCCCGACGAAGCCGCCGGTCAGCACGTCCGGTCGCAGGTGGTACAGCACGACGAGCCCGACGGCGACCGCCCGCAGTCCCTGGATGTCCAGCCGTGCACCGGGCCGCGGGGGGACCGGCGGGACGTCGTCCTCCTCCGCGGGCCGGTGGGCCCCCGTCCCGGGGACGGGGATCCGCACCGCGGGCATGCGCTGCGTCGGCGGCGCGGTGACGGCGGAGTCGGACACGCGCGGGGCTCCCCATCGTTCGGTGGTCGGGCGAGCGGTCGCGGGGCGCGCTCTGACCTCGACGTCCACCCGTGCCTGCCCGGTGTGCTGGCACCGGAGGATAACCAGCGGGGTCCACCCGACGGGTGGACCGGACCGTCCCGTCCCGGCGGGTCGGACCCGCCGGTCACCGGTGTCCCAGCGGCCCCACGACGCACCCGCCCCCGCCTTCACTAGCATCGGCGCCGAGATGACCGCCTCCCTGGACCCGCGCACCGGCCTGCCCGTCGTCGCCATGGTCGGAGGTGGACAGCTGTCGCGGATGACCCACCAGGCCGCGATCGCCCTCGGTCAGTCGCTGCGGGTGCTCGCCGCCGACCCGGCGGAGTCCGCCGCCCTGGTCGCGGCCGACGTGCAGCTGGGCGACCACCGCGACCTCGCCGACCTGCGTCGGCTCGCTGAGGGCGCCACGGTCGTCACCTTCGACCACGAGCACGTGCCGACCGAGCACCTGCGTGCCCTGGAGGCGGACGGGACGCGGGTCGCGCCGGGCCCGGCCGCCCTCGTGCACGCCCAGGACAAGCTGGTGCTGCGCCGCGCGCTGGCCGACGCGGGGGAGCCGCAGCCGGCCTGGGCCGAGGTGTCCACGGTGCCCGCCGTCGCCGCCTTCGCCGACGAGGTGGGCTGGCCGGTGGTCCTCAAGACCCCGCGGGGCGGGTACGACGGCAAGGGCGTCTTCGTGGTCCACGGCCCCGACCAGGTGGCCGAGCTGCTCGAGCAGCACGGCACGCTGCTGGCCGAGGAGCGGGTGCCGATGCTCCGCGAGCTCTCCGCGCAGGTCGCCCGCTCGCCGTTCGGGCAGGTCGCCGTCTGGCCGGTGGTGGAGACCGTCCAGCGGGACGGGGTGTGCAACGAGGTCTACGCGCCCGCGCCGGGGCTGGGCGAGGAGCTGGCCACCGCGGCCCAGGAGCTCGCCGTGCGGATCGCCGACCGGCTCGGTGTGGTCGGCATGCTCGCCGTCGAGCTGTTCGAGACCGCTGACGGCGTCCTGGTCAACGAGCTGGCGATGCGGCCGCACAACTCCGGCCACTGGTCCATCGACGGGGCGGTGACCAGCCAGTTCGAGCAGCACCTGCGGGCAGTGCTGGACTACCCGCTCGGGTCGACCGCGATGACCGCGCCCGTGGTCGTCATGGCCAACGTGCTCGGCGGCGACGCCGCGGCCGAGGACTGGTCCGGGCCCGGCCTGGACGAGCGCATCCACCACTGCATGGCGCACTGGCCCGACGTCAAGCTGCACTGGTACGGCAAGGGGCAGCGCCGGGGCCGGAAGCTGGGTCACGTGACGGCGCTGGGCACCGATCTCGCCGAGGTGCGCGCCCGGGCCGTGGCGGCGGCCCGCTACTTGGCCGACGGCGTCGTGGACCCGGCGTTCGCCTTCGACGACGACGAGCACTGAGGAGCACCCGTCATGATCACCCCCGTCGTCGGCATCGTCATGGGCAGCGACTCCGACTGGCCCACCATGGAGCCGGCGGCCACGGCCCTGGACGAGTTCGGGATCGGCTGGCAGGCCCATGTCCTCTCCGCCCACCGCACCCCGCGCCGGATGCTCGAGTGGGCCGAGGGTGCCGCGGGTCGAGGACTGCGGGTGGTGGTCGCCGGGGCCGGGGGAGCAGCACACCTGCCCGGGATGATCGCCGCGGCCACCCCGCTGCCGGTCATCGGCGTGCCCCGGGCGCTGGGCCAGCTCGACGGCATGGACAGCCTGCTGTCGATCGTGCAGATGCCGGCCGGCGTCCCCGTGGCGACGGTGTCCATCGGCGGTGGTCGCAACGCCGGCCTGCTCGCCGTCCGGATCCTGGCGGCCTCCGACGACGCGCTGCGGGCCCGGGTCGAGCAGTTCCAGACGGACCTGGCGGAGTCCGTGGTCGCCCGCGACGCGCAGCTGCAGCAGCGGTTGGCTTCCCCCGCGGAGTGACGGCGGCCTAACCTGTACCGGTGGGTAACAACGCCGGCGGGCTGTACGCGCTGACCGAGGAGCACCAGGCGATCCGCGAGGCGGTGCGGGACATCGCCGAGCGCGAGATCGCCCCCTGGGCGGCCGAGTGCGACGCCGAGTCCCGGTACCCGATCGAGGCGCAGAAGGCGCTGACGGCGGCGGGCTTCCACGCCACCCACATCGAGGAGCAGTACGGCGGCGAGGGTGCCGACGCGATCGCGACCTGCATCGTGATCGAGGAGGTCGCCCGGGTCGACGTCAGCGCCTCGCTGATCCCCGCGGTGAACAAGCTGGGCTCGGTCCCGGTGATCCTCTCGGCGTCCGAGGAGCTCAAGCAGAAGGTGCTGCCGTCGATCGCCGCCGGCGACGCGATGATCAGCTACGGCCTGTCCGAGCGCGAGGCGGGATCCGACGCCGCGGCGATGAAGACCCGGGCCCGGCTCGAGGGCGACTCCTGGGTGCTCAACGGCGCCAAGGCGTGGATCACCAACGCCGGGATCAGCGAGTGGTACACGGTCATGGCCGTCACCGACCCGGAGAAGGGTGCCAACGGCATCTCCGCGTTCGTGGTGCACCGCGACGACCCCGGCTTCGAGGTGGGCGCCAAGGAGCGCAAGATGGGGATCAAGGGCTCGCCCACCTGCGAGCTGCACTTCACCGACTGCACCATCCCGGCCGACCGGATCGTCGGCGAGCCCGGCACCGGCTTCAAGACCGCGCTCAAGACGCTGGACTTCACCCGGCCCACCATCGGTGCGCAGGCCGTGGGCGTCGCGCAGGGCGCCCTGGACGCAGCGATCGCCTACACCAAGGATCGCAAGCAGTTCGGCAAGAGCACCTCGGACTTCCAGGGCGTGCAGTTCATGCTCGCCGACATGGCCATGAAGATCGAGGCCGCCCGGCACCTGGTCTACGTCGCCGCCGCCCGCGGGGAGACCGGCGGGCCGGACCTCACCATGGTGTCCGCGTCGTCCAAGGCGTTCGCCTCCGACGTGGCGATGCAGGTGACCACCGACGCCGTCCAGCTGTTCGGGGGCGCCGGGTACACCCAGGACTTCCCGGTCGAGCGGATGATGCGCGACGCCAAGATCACCCAGATCTACGAGGGCACCAACCAGATCCAGCGGATGGTCATCGCGCGCAACCTGCTGCGGTGATCGATCCCGCGCCGTGCGTCGGGTACCGCGGGGGCCGGTCGACTGGCAGGCTGCACCGGTGTTGAGAACAGTGCGCGAGCGGGTTCGCGAGAAGCTGGGCCGGGCCCTCCAGGAGTACGTGGTCACCGAGATCCAGCGGGAGGGTCGTGACCAGCGCGCTGTGCTCGAGGCCCTGCGGGCCGACGTCGAGCGGCTGACCGCCGAGCAGCGCTCCGGCACCGAGCGCTCCGAGGCCGCGATGCGGGCGTGGGAGCGTCGCCAGCGCCGTGACGTGATCACCGCGCTGGAGCGCCGGACGGCCGAGACGACGGCGACCTTCGTGCACGAGCAGATGGAGCGGGCCACCCCGCACTTCGCCAAGGACGAGACGATGGCGGCTGCGCTGGCGGCCGTCGACGTCACGGGTCTCTACCTCGAGTTCGGCGTCGCCAGCGGCGGCACCCTGCGCCAGATCGCGTCGACCGCCCCGGCGGGTGCGGTCTTCGGCTTCGACTCCTTCGAGGGCCTGCCGGAGAAGTGGCGTGCCGGGTTCGAGGTGGGCGCCTTCGCGATGGAGGCGCTGCCCGAAGTGGAGGGCGCCGAGCTCGTGGTCGGCTGGTTCGACCAGACCCTGCCGGCGTTCCTCGCGGCGCACCCGGAGCCCGTGGCCTTCCTGCACCTGGACGCCGACCTGTACTCCTCCACGGTGACGGTGCTGGAGGCGCTTCAGGACCGGCTGCAGGTGGGCACGGTCGTGATGTTCGACGAGTACTTCAACTACCCCGGGTGGGAGGAGCACGAGCACCGGGCGTGGGTCGAGTTCGTCGACCGGGCCGGCGTGCAGTTCGAGTACCTGGGCTTCACCGCCGACGACGAGCAGCTCAGCCTCCGGATCACCGCCCTCGGGGGCACGGACCAGGGGTGAGCGGTGCCGCGGGGCGGGGGGCGCACCCCCGCTCCGCGGCGCCGGTCACAACCCGTAGAGCCGGGCCCAGTTCTCGCGGCTGGTGAGCTGGGGGACGGCGGCGCGGTACTCCTCGCGCAGCGCGGCGGCCCGGCGGACGAGCTGCCAGCAGGCGCGGGCACCACGGCGGGTCAGCTCCTTGGCCGCCTCCGGGTCCCGGCGACGCACCCGCACCCCCTCCTGCGACGCGTCGGTGACGACGGCGGTCTCGTACCGGGCGACGTGGTACCAGCTGGCCTCGGCGGCCCGGATGCCCACCGCGTGCGGCACGGTCCGGCCGCGGGCCTGGTCCAGCACGCGCTTGGCGAGCACCAGGCGCTTGAGCCGCGGCGGCGGCGCGGCGGAGGAGATGCTGATGTCGGCGGCCCGCAGGCCGGGCACCTCCGCGGCCGGGTGCCGGACCGTCTCGCCGTAGGCGGCGCGCTCCCGGCGGATCTCCGCGGCAGCGGCCACGCCGCCGTCGGCGAGCACGCTCGGGCCCTGCAGGAAGTCCTCGACGGCCTTGATCAAGGTGTGCGCGAGGCCGTACTGCATGGACACCAGGTAGCGACCCAGCTGCGCGGCCAGACCGCGGGCCACCTGCCGGCCGTCGAAGTCGCTGTGCAGGGCGGCGGTGATCATCGCGTTGCGCAGGTTGAAGTACCGGTGCCAGTCGTCCCAGTCCTTCCAGCCGAAGTCGGCGTGCCACACACCGGCGCCGGGGAGGGTGATGGTGGCGATGCCGGCGGCCCGGGCCCGGAAGCCGTACTCGATGTCGTCCCACTGGAAGAACATGGGCAGCGGCAGGCCCAGCTGGGCCACGGCCTCGGCCGGGATCAGGCAGGACCACCAGCCGTTGTACCCGGCGTCGACGCGGACGTCCTGCTGCTCCTCGACGACGTTCTCGGCCGTCAGGGCCAGCGGAGCGGCGATGCCGGCGGCCAGCAGCGGCAGGTCGGCGGTCTCGGCCCCGACGTGGAGCTGGTCGGGGTGCAGCAGGTAGAGCATCTGGGCGCCGACGATGGCCGGCTCCACGGTGCTGTTGGCCAGGGCGTTCAGCCGGACGACGGTCTCGGGCTCGCAGAGGACGTCGTCGTCCATGAAGATCACGTTCGCGTGCTCGGTGCCGGCCACCCCGGTCACCTCGAACAGCCCGCGGGTGAACCCGCCGGCGCCGCCCAGGTTGGGCTGGCGGACGTAGACCAGCCGGTCGCCCAGGGTCTGCGCGACGGCGGCGAACTGCGGCCGGGACTCCACGGTGTCGGTGCCCTGGTCGACCACGTAGACGGCGTCGGCGGTCTGCAGGGAGGCCGGGTCCTCGGCGATGGCGGTCAGCGTGGCCACGCAGTCGTCGGCCCGGTTGTAGGTGCAGATGACGACCGCGACGGGCCGCAGCCTCTCCGGCGGTGCGACCGACCACTCGAGGTCGGCCACCTCGAGCTCGGCGCCCGCGGTCTCGAACTCCAGCCACAGCGCGCCGCCGTCGAGGAACCGGTCGATGCGACCGGTCAGGCGCACGGTCCCGTCCCCGTCGACGTCGTGGGTCGCGACCGTGCGGGCCTCGCCCTCGAGGTCGCTCGCCTCCAGCCGGATCCGGCCGGCGCCGGCCACGCGCGCGGTGACCACGACCTCGGTGCGTGTGGTCCAGCGCTGCCAGTAGCTCGCCGGGAAGCGCCCGAAGTAGGTGTTGGTGGTCAGGTGGGAATCGCGCTCGACGCGCAGGTGGGTCCGCGTGCGGTGCGCCCGGCCGGTCTCGGCGCGCACGTACATGTCGTCGGAGACGAGGGGGGAGGGTCCGCCGAACAGGCCGCGCTGGGCGACCAGCCGGTCGGGCGCGTCGTGCTCGACGAGCGCCTCCCGCACCGCGTCCGAGGTGGCAGGTGCGGTGTCGACCATGTGCTGAGTCCTCCGGGAGCCAGGGGTAGTCACCCCGTGGTGCGTTGACGACGTCGGGCGGGCCCGCCGGGGTGGTGTTCCCCGGGTGCGGCACCGGTGTGCGCGTGCCGGTCGCGGCGGGCTGGCCCCGGGCGGGGCCGGACCGGTCGGTCGACCGAGGCTACCAAGACCTGGCCGTCGGGGGCGCCCGCCCGCGGGTCGGCCGCCGCTCAGGCGGCGCCCGCCAGGGCCATCTCCCGGACGTCGGGGGCGACCTGCAGCGCCGCGCCGGTGGCGGCCACCACGTCCTCGACGGCGACGCCCGGGGCGGTCTCGCGGAGCACGAAGCCCTGGCCGTCGACGACGTCCACCACGGCGAGGTCGGTGATGATGCGGTCGACGCAGCCCTTGCCGGTCAGCGGCAGGGTGCACTCCTGGACCAGCTTCGGCGACCCGTCGCGGGCGACGTGCTCCATCATGAGGATGACCCGACGGGCGCCGTGGACGAGGTCCATCGCGCCACCCATGCCGTTGACCATCTTGCCGGGGATGAGCCAGTTGGCCAGGTCGCCGCGGGGGTTGACCTGCATGGCGCCGAGGACGGCGACGTCGATGTGCTTGCCGCGGATCATGCCGAAGGACAGGGCGGAGTCGAAGAAGCTCGCGCCGGGCTGCAGCGTGACGGTCTCCTTGCCGGCGTTGATCAGGTCGGGGTCCTCGTCGCCCTCGAAGGGGTAGGGACCGACGCCGAGGACGCCGTTCTCGGACTGCAGCACCACGTGCACGCCGTCGGGGATGAAGTTGGGCACCAGGGTGGGCATGCCGATGCCGAGGTTGACGTAGGACCCGTCCGCCAGGTCCAGGGCGACGCGGGCGGCGAGCTGGTCACGGGTGAGGGCCACGTCAGTTCTCCTGTCCGGGGGCGGTGCGCGGGCGGGTGGTGCGCTTCTCGATGTCCTTGCCCTCGGGGCCGACCTCGACCACCCGCTGCACGAAGACCCCGGGCAGGTGGATGGACCCCGGCGGGATCTCGCCGGGTTCGACCAGCTCCTCCACCTCGGCGATGGTCACCTTCCCCGCCATCCCGGCGAGGGGGTTGAAGTTCTGGGCGGAGGAGTGGAAGACGAGGTTGCCGTGCCGGTCGCCGACCGCGGCGCGGACCAGCCCGAAGTCGGCGGTGAGCGCGGTCTCCAGCACGTACTGGACGCCGTCGAACTCCCGGATCTCCTTGGGCCTCGACGTCTCGACGACGTTCCCGTCGGCGTCGTAGCGGACCGGGATGCCGCCGTCGGCGACCATCGTGCCCACCCCGGTCGGGGTGTAGAAGGCGGGTATGCCGCAGCCGCCGGCGCGCAGCCGCTCGGCCAGGGTGCCCTGCGGGGTCAGCTCCACGTCCAGCTGGCCGGACAGGTACAGCCGGGCCAGCTCCTTGTTCCCCCCGACGAACGAGGAGATCGTGCGGGTGATCCGTCCGGCGTAGAGCAGCACGCCCAGGGCGGCGTCGTCGACCCCGCAGTTGTTGCTGATCGTGGTCAGCTGGTCCGCGCCCTGCTCGAGCAGGGCGTCGATCAGTTTGATCGGCACCCCGCAGAGCCCGAACCCGCCCACGGCCAACGACGAGCCGGAGCCGATGTCGGCCACCGCCTCGGCAGCACTGGCGACGACCTTGTCCATGCAGCGACCACCATCCATCGAGTGGCTGGGCGGTTCAGCTCGCGGCGGGGCGGCCCAGCTCGCGGATCCCGTCGAGCCCGAGGCCGAGGGTAGCGGTGACCCCCTCGGTCTCCGCCCGGTGCTGCAACTGGGTGGAAACCGGGTTGCGGCAGAGCACGATCGAGGCGCCCGCGGCGAGCGGGGCCAGCAACCAGGCCACCGGTCCCGCCTCGGTGGCGGTGCGCTCGTCGACCAGCACCCGGTCGCCGGGGACCATCCCGAGCCGGTCGGCGAGCGCGACGGCTGCGTCGACCAGGCCGCCGAGGGTCAGCTCGAGGCCGGCCACGACGAGACCGGGGGCCGCGGCGTCCGGCTGCACGTAGGGCGCGAAGTGGTCACCGTGTGCGCGGACCTCGAGGGCGAAGTCCCGGGCCTCCCCGGCGTACCCGGTCATGCCCAGGCCGAGCGGGTGCAGCGACAACCCGATGAGCTCGGCGACCCCCTGCTCCTCGATCGCGGCCAGCCGGCCCTGCTCGGCGAGCACCAGGTCCACCTCGGCCAGGTGACCGTCGTCCTCCGCCGCGGTGTCGACGACGGCTGCCCCGCACGACCACACGGCCAGGAGCACGGCGGCGGTCTGCCAGTGCACCGGCAGGGCGGGGGCGACCCGGCTGCCGGGGCCGACGTCGAACTCGTCCTGCAGCAGGTTGGCGGTCTTGGCCACCCAGTTCGCCGTGGTGGCACCGGACAGCTCGACCCGCTCGCCGGTCGCGTCGTCGTAGTGGGTGATCAGCGGTGCAGCGCCGTCCCGGCGGACGACCGCGGCGAGCAGGTCGGCGGGCACGGCCATCAGTTGATGCAGCTCGTGTCGGCGGCGGTCCGGGCGTCCTCGCCCGCGACGGCTGGGGTCGAGGGCGGGGCCTCGACCGCCTGGCCCACACCGGCGAAGTCCGACCCCAGCACCAGCTGGAGCGTGCCGGGCGCGGCGTCGTCGCTCTGCGCGGTGCTCGCGCCGGGGATGGCGGCGGCCAGCGTGTTGGCCAGCGCCGCGTCGCCCTCGGCATAGCGGATCTCGGTCAGCGTGTACGCGTTGCTGTCGGCGTTGCCCGTGCTGCCGACGACGAACCCGGCGGCGGCGAGCTGGTCGGCGGTGCTCGCGGCCAGGCCGGCGGTGCCGGAGCCGTTGAAGACGGCGACGGCGACGTCTGCGGGGGCCACCGTCTCCGGGGCCGCGGGGGTCTCCGGGGTCGCCGGGTCGGGGTCGGCGGACAGCTGGGCGAAGAAGGCGCGCAGGGTGTCGGCATCCTGCAGCTGCAGGATGTAGCGGCCCTGGTCGTCCTCGCTGTCCCCGACGTAGGGGATGGTCTGGAAGTCGATGCTGCCCGCGGTGATGGACTGCATCTGCGCCGCGAGGTCGAACAGGTTCAGACCGTTGTCCACGGTGAGGGCGTCGCCCGCGGCGTCGGCGAGGTCGCGCTGCTTGCCGAGGTCGAGCAGCACGTTCTCGCTGAGGATGTTGCGCAGCACCCCGGCGATGTAGACCTGCTGCCGGATGATCCGGTCGAAGTCCCCGCGCGGCAGTCCGTGCCGCTGGCGCACGAACTTCAGCGCGTCGGCGCCGCTGATCGTCTGCACCCCGGCCGGGAAGACCGCGCCGGAGTAGAAGGAGTCGTCGACGGCCTGGCACAGGTTGACCTCGACGCCGCCCACGATGTTGCTCAGCTCGAAGAAGCCGAGCAGGTCCACCTCGGCGTAGTGGTCGATGCGCAGGCCGCTGAGCTGGCTGATGGTCTGCACCAGCAACTGGGCTCCGGCGCTCTGGCGCTGGGCGTCGGTCGCGCCCTCCGGGGCGTCCTGCATGCCGTAGGCGTACGCGGCGTTCAGCTTGTCCTCGCCGTGGCCGGGGATGCTCACGTAGCTGTCCCGGGGGAAGCTGACGAACGACGCCTTGGCGCCGTTGGCCGGCAGGTGGACCAGGATCATCGTGTCGGTGTTGACGCCGGAGTCCTCACCGGCGTTCAGGTCGGTCAACTGCTGGTCGGTGAGGTTCACCCGGCTGTCGTTGCCGACCAGCAGCAGGTTCATGGCCTCGCCGGCGCCGGCGGTGTCCTCGTTGCCGTCGCTCGGGATGGCGTCGGTGCGGTTCACGGCGGCCTCGGCCACCCGGCCGAGGTACCAGCCCCAGCCGCTGCCGGCGACGAGGAGCACGGACAGCACCCCGGCCACCACCCGGGCCAGGACGACGGCCCGGCGGGAGCCGCCCGCGGCAGACCGCCGGCCGGGGACCCGCTCGTCGGGGCGGGACGCGGACGCCCGACCGGCCCGTGGGTCCAGCCGTGGGGGCAGCGGCCGCGCAGGGGGCTCCTGCTGGTCGTCTCGGGTCATGGTGGGGTCCTCGCCTCGAGGTCTGGCGTCCGCCCGGCGCACCCGTGCGACCCGGGCTCCGGTGGGGCGGGGGCCGATCCTACGTCGCCGGCGAGGTGCGGACCGGTCCACCACGCCCGGGCACCGGCTCCGGAGGGAGGCGTGTCGGGCAGCCCGGACGACCGGCCCCGGACCTACCCGCAGGTAGCGTGCTGCCCATGACGCCAAGCGCGGTGACCGCCAGTCGGAGCTGGCAACGGACGACCGCGGACCTCCGGGACGGCTGGCGGCAGCGGCAGCTGTGGGGCCACCTGGGCTGGCAGGACATCAGGCAGCGGTACCGGCGGTCGGTGCTGGGACCGATCTGGATCTCGATCACGATGGCCGTCACGGCCGTGGCCCTGGGCATCCTGTACGCCGGGCTGTTCGGCAACGACCTGGGCGTTCAGCTGCCCTACATCCTGGTCGGCTTCATCATCTGGAACTTCATCAGCGGCTGCCTCGCCGAGGGGTCGGAGGTGTTCACCTCCAACGTGGGGCTCATCACCCACCTGCCGGCCCCGCTGAGCGTGCACGTCTACCGGCTGGTGTGGCGGCAGGCCCTGTTCTTCGCGCACAACCTCGTGGTCTACGTGGTGATGCTGGTCATCTTCCCGCAGCCGCTGGGCTGGGGATCGCTGATGGCCATCCCCGCCTTCGCCCTGCTGGTGGTCAACGGCACCTGGGTGGCCCTGCTGCTCGGCATCGCCACCACCCGGTTCCGGGACCTGCTGCCCATCACCCAGTCGATCGTGCAGCTGGCGTTCTTCCTGACCCCCATCGTCTGGATCTACGAGGACCTGCTCAACAGCACCAACCCGGCGATCGCGGAGCGGGCCCGCATCGCCGAGCTCAACCCGTTCCTGCACTTCGTCGAGATCCTGCGGCGACCCCTGCTCGGGCAGTCCTTCGAGCTGCGCAACTGGGTCGTCGTCCTGGCCATCACGGTCGTCGGCTGGCTGGTGACCCTGGTCGCCCTCCGCCGCTACCGTGCCCGAATCGCTTACTGGGTGTGACCGTGACCGGAACGACCACCGCCGTCGGCATCGAGACGCAGGACGCCTGCGTCGACTTCCCCATCTTCGACGCCAAGAGCCGATCGCTGAAGAAGACCGTCATGGGCATGGTCGGCGGCACCATCGAGAGCGGCAGCCGGGTGCCCATCATCGAGGCGCTGCGGGACATCAACCTCACCCTCGAGCACGGGGCACGGGTGGGGCTGGTCGGTCACAACGGGGCGGGCAAGTCCACGCTGCTCCGCCTGCTGTCGGGCATCTACGAGCCCACCCGGGGGACCGCCACCATCCGCGGCCGGGTCGCGCCCATCTTCGACCTCGGGGTCGGCATGGACCCGGAGATCTCGGGCCTGGAGAACATCGTCGTCCGCGGGCTCTTCCTGGGGATGACCCGCAAGCAGATGGAGTCCCGGGTCGACGACATCGCCGAGTTCACCGAGCTGGGCGACTTCCTGCGGATGCCGCTGCGCACCTACTCCACCGGCATGCGCGTGCGCCTGGCGCTGGGTGTCGTCACCAGCATCGACCCGGAGATCCTGCTGCTGGACGAGGGCATAGGGGCCGTGGACGCCGCGTTCCTGGAGAAGTCCAAGCGCCGCCTGTCCGCCCTGGTGGACCGGGCCGGCCTGCTCGTCTTCGCCTCGCACTCCGACGAGTTCCTCCGTGAGCTCTGCGACACCGCCATCTGGATGGAGCACGGCACGATCCGCGAGCAGGGCCCGCTGGAGTCCGTCCTGGCGTCCTACCGGGACGCGCGCCGGTGAGCGCAGCCGGCGAGCTCGTCGTCGTCGTGGTGGTCACCCGGCACCGGCGGGAGCTGCTGGCCGAGAGCCTGCGTGTCATCGCGGCGCAGAGCCGCCCGGTCGACCACGTCGTCGTCGTGGACAACGGGCCCGACGAGGACGCCGAGGCGGTGGTCCGGGCAGCCGGGCTGCCGGTCACCTACCTGCTCAGCCAGCGCAACCTGGGTGGTGCGGGGGGCTTCGCCCTGGGCATGCTGACCGCGCTGAGCCTGGGGGCGGACTGGGTCTGGTGCGCCGACGACGACGGGCGCCCGGCCGACGAGTCCGTGCTCGCCACCTTGCTGGCGGCCGCGCACCGGTACGACCTGGCCGAGGTCAGCCCGCTGGTCGCCGACGCCGCCGACCCGGCCCGCCTGGCCTTCCCCCTCCGGCGGGGCCTGCGCTGGCGGCGCTCCCGCAGCGACTTCGCCGACGTCCCGCTGCTGCGCGGGTACGCGTCGCTGTTCAACGGGGCACTGTTCCGGGCCGCGGCCATCGAGGCCATCGGCGTCCCGGACCTGCGGTTCTTCTTCCGGGGTGACGAGACCGAGGTGCACCGCCGCCTGGTCCGCTCCGGGTTGGCGTTCGGCACGGCCACCGACGCGGTCTACCTCCACCCGGAGGGCACGACGGAGTTCCAGCCCATCCTGGCCGGGCGGCTCTCCGCGCAGCACCCCGCGGACGACACCAAGCGCTTCTTCACCTACCGCAACCGCGGCTACCTGATGGCCCAACCCGGGATGCGGTGGCTGCTGCCCCTGGAGTTCGTGCGCTTCAGCTGGCTGTTCCTGGTGACCCGCCGGGACGTCGAGGGCTGGCGGGCCTGGCTGCGGTTGACCCGGGCCGGCCGCCGGGAACGCTTCACCCGCCCGGGCTGAGCGACCGGCCCGGGCCGCCGCGGCACCGCGTCAGGCCCTCCGCACGGCTCCCGTGGCGGAGTCCCACACCAGGGTGCCGCCCTGGAAGTCCTGGGCGATCCCGCCGGTGACCGGTCGGGCGTCGCCGGTGGGGTAGCCCAGGGGGCCGACCTCGTAGCCCTGGGCGATCC
>NZ_JBAPLV010000047.1:0-14600 GCF_037083865.1 Klenkia terrae
TGCCCGTGCCCGAGGTGCCCGTGCCCGAGGTGCCCGTGCCCGAGGTGCCCGTGCCCGAGGTGCCCGTGCCGGACGGGTTCTGCGTCGACGGCGGTCCAGCAGGAGCAGCGGTCTGCTGCTGCCCGTCGGTCCCGACGGATGTCTGCGCGCCGGGGGTGTCGGTGCTCGGAGCAGACACATCGGTACCCGGGGCGGACACGTCGGTGCCCGGAGCCGAGACATCGGTGCCCGGGGCTGCGACATCGGTGCCCGGGGCTGCGACGCCGCTGGTCGGGGCCGCGGGGCTCCCGCCGTCGGTCTGCGCGGCGGCCGCGGGTGCTGCGGCCTCGGTCGCCGCCGTCGACGTGCTGCCCGTGCCGCCGGTCGGGTCGACCGACGCGTCGGCGGGTCCGGGCGCCGCCGCGACCTGCCCGGTGCCACCGGGGTCCGCAGGGGCCGGGGACGCCGCGACCGGGGCGCCGCCGGGGTCGGTCGGCGCAGCGGCCGCCACCTCGCCCGGTGCAGCCGGGGCCACGTCCGGTGCCGCCTGAGCCGGAGCGGTGGTCGGGGCGGCCTGGCCGGGTGCCCTGTCCGACCCGGCCTGGGACTGCCCGGCCTCGGGCGACCCGCCCTGGGAAGCCCCGGCCTGCGACGACCCGCCCTGGGATGCCCCAGCCTGCGCGGACCCAGCCTGCGAGGACTCAGCCTGCGCGGACCCAGCCTGCGAGGACGACCCGGAGGACCCCGCCGTCCCCCCGCTGCCGGACCCCCCGGTCCCCGATGCACCAGACCCGGCCGTCGCACCGGACCCCGCGTTCGAGCCGCCGGTGCCGGACGAGCCCGCCGAGGCGGTCCCGCCCGCGGTGGCACCGGCGCCGGCCTGGCCCGGGGCCCCGACCGGCGAGCCGGTGCCCAGCGCGCCGTTCTGCGCGGCCGCCCCGGCCAGCGCGTTGAGGTGCAGGTTGGTCAGCGTCGTGGCCGGGTGGGCGGCGGCGTTGATCACCGCGGGGTTGAACGGGCTGACCGTGCCGTACCGGCCGGTGGCACCCAGCGCGGCGCCCAGGAAGTCGTCGCCGCTCAGCGACGGGAAGCCCTGGCCGGTGGCGAGGCTGGCCACGATGCTGCCGCCGGGCGAGGCCACCGTGTTCGTCGCGGCGGTCGAGGCCAGCCCGGTGCCGGTCCGCGCCAGCCGATTGCCGGCCCCGGGGAGGTTCGCGCCGTCGACCCCGCGGCCGATGCGGCTGAGCCCGGTCCGGCCGATGATCGGCGCGATCGCGCCGGCCCCGATCAACCCGCCGGCCCCGCCGCCGATCCCGGCGGCGACCGTGGAGAGCACGTTCCAGTCGGTGCGGGTGCCCTGGGCGAACTGGATGCCCTGGCTGATCGCGTCGATCGCGACCTCCTCGAGCACCTCCTCCACGACCTCGTGGGCCAGGTGCCGGGCGACGTCCCGGGCCGTCGTCCGGGCGACGGCGTTCGCGGCCCCGCGCGCGGCGGCCGCGGTGATGGCCCGGGTGGCCGCGGCCCGGCCTGCGGAGGACACCAGCTTGGAGATGGCCTGGCTGACGACGGTGCGCGCGGTCTGCGCGATCGGCCCGAGCGTGGCCAGCGAGACCCCGCCGGCCCAGGCCATGAGCAGGGCGATGAAGGCGGCGGCGACCGCGACGGCCACGGCGACGTTGATCGAGATCTTGGCGTACTGCAGCTCGGTGCCGAAGGACCTGGTCTGCATCCCCATCGCCGTGGCGTTCTGGATGTGCCCGACCAGGCCGAACTCCGGCGAGGACAGCAGCTGCTGGGCGAGGTCCTGGAAGCTCTCGGTGGCCGGCGCGTCCCAGCCCTGCATCAGCAGGGTGGCCGCGTTCATCAGCTCCTCGGCGCCGGTGGACAGCGCCTCGGCCAGGCCGTCCCACTCCTCGGTGAGCTCCCAGACCGCCGACTCGCTGCCCTCGGGCCACTTCGAGCCCGCGAAGATCATCGACAGCAGGTCGTTCCACCAGCCGTCGGACCCGCCCAACCAGGCGAACGGGCTGGTGACGTCGTCCGGGTGCTCCACCGTCACCTCCCTCCGCGATCCGTGCCTGCCGGGGGCGCCGGAGCCGGCGCTGGGGCGTCCCTAGGGGCTAGAGCCCGCTCTCGACCGGCACGGTCACGGCGGCGGCCTGCTCGGCGTCCGAGGCCAGCGAGGCGTCGACGGCCTGGTGGGCCTGCTGGCCCAGCCGGGTGATCTGGTCGGTGGTGCCGGAGACGGCGTCGAGCGAGGGCTGCGCGCCCTCCAGGTACGCCGCCTCGAACTCGGGGCCGCCGCTGTCGGACCCCCACGGCTTGGCGGCCTGCCCCGTCTCGATCGCCGAGATCCGGGCCTGCACGGCCGTGGTCAGCAGCTGCGCGGAGGACTCCCAGGCCAGCAGCCCGCTCGCCGCCACCGGGGGGTCGATGAACACCTCGTCGTAGGCCATGTCAGCTCATCTCCTGCCGTGCATCTGGTCGGTCACGATCTCGGTCAGCGCGTCGTCGTCCCCGCTGATGGTGGCGCGCAGCTGGTCGGCGTCGGCGACACCGGCGAAGGTCTGCACCACCTGCTCCTGGGCCGCAGCAGTCGCCCGGTGCACCGTCTCGGTGATGGTGTCGGCCAGGGTCCGGGAGTCGGGACGGCGGTAGATGCGCGGGTCCAGGTCGAGCCGGACCAGGTCGCCGCGGGCGCCGACGGTCACCGACACCAGGCCGTCCGGCGACGTCTCGGTCACCTGGACCGCCCGCGCCTGCCGGGCCAGCTCCGGGCCCTGGTCCATCAGATGGTGCAGCTTGACCTGCAGGCCCGCGGAGTACTCGCGGAAGGCGTCCAGGTCGGGTCCCACGGGCATGCTCACGGCCGGACCTCCCCTCCCGGTCGGCGATCGGCACCGACCTCCGCACGATACTGGCGCCCGACACCCGCCCGCGCGATCCCGCGTCGGGGGACTGCGCCCGATCGGAGGACCACGGTGGCCGTACCCGGGGCGTCCCGCGCCGCCGTCGCGACCGGCGCGTCGCTCGCCGTGGCGGCCGCCTCGGTCGTGGTCGCCGTCGCCGCGGCCGGTCCGGCGGCCGCCGCGCAGGTCTGCGACCAGCCACCGGTGGCCGACACCGTGCAGGCCGCCGTCCCGTGGTCGCAGCAGGCGTGGGACCCGGCCGCCCAGGTGTGGCCGTTCTCCACCGGCGCGGGCGTGACCGTCGCGGTCCTGGACACCGGGGTGCAGACGTCGAACCCCCAGCTCGCGGGCCGGGTGGCCGGCGGCGTCGACCTGGTGTCCGGCGGCACCGCCGACGTGGACTGCGTGCCGCACGGCAGCGGCCTGGCCGGGGTGGTGGTCGCCGGCCAGCAGGCCGGCGTCGGCCTGCGCGGGCTGGCACCCGACGCCACGGTCCTGCCGGTCCAGGTGGCGCAGGCCGCGGTCGGCGAGCCGGGCACCACCCCGGTGGACCCGGGGGTCATGGCCGCCGGTCTGGACGCCGCCGTGGCCGGCGGTGCGCAGGTCGTGCTCGTGGGGCCGGTCGTGTTCCGCGACGACCCGCAGCTGGCCGACGCGGTGCAGCGGACCCTGGACGCCGGCGTGGTCGTGGTGGCCGGCGTCGGCGACGGCCACGAGGCCGACCGGGACGGCGAGGGGCCCACCGCCGCCCTCGCCACGCCCTACCCGGCGGCCTACCCCGGCGTGCTGGGCGTGGCCGCCGTCGGCAGCGACGGGCTGCGCGCCGACACCTCGCAGATCGGTGACTACGTCGACCTCGCCGCACCCGGCGCGGAGGTGGTCTCCACCGGCACCGCGGCCCAGCAGGTGTACGACGGGACGGCGTTCGCCGCGGCCTTCGTGGCCGCCGCCGCCGCGCTCGTGGTGGCCGAGCCCGGTCTGGTGCCGTCCGGTGCCGACCGGCCGGCCGCGGTGCAGGCCCGGCTGGCGGCCACCGCGGTGCCGCCGCCGTCACCGGCCGGGTACGGCGCGGGGCTCCTCTCCCCCGGGCGCGCGGTGACCGAGGACCTCGCGGCCGCACCGCCCCGGCAGGACCCCGGCTACCAGGCGCCCCCGGTGGACGAGGCCGCCGTCGCGGCCGCCCGGGCCGCCGAGGACGCCGCCGACCGCTCGGCGCTCTGGGCGCTGGCCGCCGGGGCGGTCGCCGTCCTGGCCGTGCTCACCGCGCTGCTGCTGCCGCGGGCGCGCCGCCGCCGGTGGCGCACCGGCCGGGCGGCCCCCACCGCGGTCGAGCCGGAGCCTGCGGGGCACATCCCGTCGGCCGCGCTGTTCGAGCCGCCGCGCTGACCCCGGGGACGCGACGGGCCGCCCCGGGGGATCCCGGAGCGGCCCGATCGTGCTGACCCGTGCGGGTCAGGCTGCGTGCGTCAGGCGCTGACCACCGAGACGTTGGTCTGCTCGGTGCCCGACGAGGTGTCCGCGGCGGAGTTCAGCCCGGTCACGAAGGCCTGCAGGGCCTCCTTGATGCGGGTCGAGGCGCCGTTCCACTGGTCCTGACGGGCCCGGTAGGCCTCCTGGGCATCGCTGTCCCAGGTGCCGATCAGGTTGTTGACCTGCGTGTTCAGGTCGCTGAGCTGGGAGTCCATCGTCGCCACGGTGCCGCTCACCATGGACGCGGCCTCCTGCTGCTGACCCCAGTTGACCCGGTACTGGCCACCACTCATCGCTGGTCCTCCTCGCTCAGACGCCGGTCAGACCGGCGGTGATGCCGCTGGTCTGGCTGTTGACGGTGTTCATCTGCGACTGCTGCTGCTCGTCGGCGCTGGTGTAGTTCCCCGCGGCCGTGTTGATGTCCGCGCTGATCCCCAGGAGTGCCTGGTTCAGCTTCTTGGTCTCCTCCGCCACCGTCTGGCTGGTGGTGGTGAAGGCGGTGCCGCCGAGCCCGAGCCAGGTCGACTGCAGCGTGCCGAGGTTGTTCATGAGGCTGCTGATCGCAGCGGTGAGGCTCATGGACACCTCCTCGGCGCGGCCGGCGAACTGCGCCATGACCGCCGCATCGGTGGTTGTCTGCTGTCCTGCCATGCCGTGTGCTCCTCGTCTGCGAGTCCGTCCGCGGTCGACGTGCCGTCGTCGCCCGGGGGCGCCGACGCCCACGGAACCTACCGGTCCGGTCGCCGCGCTGCCGAACCGAAGTGGTCACGGCTGTGGACAGCCACCCGGTCGGGGGATCAGGCCGACGCCGCCGCCGCGGTCTCGGACAGGGCCGGTCCCGGCGCGATCCGGGCGACCAGCTGCTCGGGCATCGGGACCGCGGTCGAGGCGTCGTAGCCCAGGGCCGCGGCCTCCAGGGGCGAGGGCACAGGGTAGGCCCGGCCCTCGTCGGTGACCAGGAACAGCGCCCCGGTGGGCGCCTCCGCCGACGCCCGCGCGGACACCAGCGCCCCGCGGCCCGGGGGGACGACGACGAGGTCGGCGAGCGTGGTGCCGCCGGTCGTGGCGCCCGGCCCGGCGACGCCCCCGGTCGTGTCGACCCGCGCCCCGATCAGCACGCCACTGGGGTCACCGGCGTCGTCGAACCCGGCGCAGACGGTCTCCTCGGACCCCGCGACGTCCGCCGCCGTCGGCACCTGGGCGGGCGGGTCCGCGGGCTCGGCCTCGGGCAGCTCGACGCTGTCGACGCCGGTCACGTCCACGGCGGACAGGGTCAGCGCGGTCGGCTCCCCGCCTGGGTAGGCCTGCTGCGCGGTGAGCGGGTCGGCCAGCAGGATCCGGGCCTGCACCTCGGTGATCTCCACGACGCGGTCCAGGTCGACCTGGTACCACTGCGCGCTCTCGCCGTCCCCGACCCGGCCCACCTGGCCGACCAGCGCGCCGGGCACCGCCGCCGACGGGACGCCGCGGCCGGCCACCGGCTCGGGCTCCAGCGCGCGGCCGGCCGGCAACCCGGACAGCCACGCCGACCCGACGTCGACCTGCGGGACGTCCCGCAGCGAGAGCGCCAGCAGCACGGCCGCCTCGTCGACGACCAGGTGGTGCCGGCCGCGCCACACCAGCTGCAGCTCGCCCGTGCCCCGGTCGCGGACCAGCAGGACGTCCTCTCCGAGGGAGCGCCCGCCGCCGGTGCCGCCGCCGACCAGCAGCGCGGTCGAGGGCGTGGACTCCCCGCTGGCCGAGCTGACCGGCGCCGCGCACAGCGTCCAGGGCGCGCCCAGCAGGTCGTCGGCCGCGGGGAGCGCGTCGGGGGCGCCGGTGATGCCCAGCCGCGGGCCACGCGGGACGCCGTCCAGCGAGGAGGAGGACACCGACACCACCTCGGTGCTGCCGGTGAGCAGGGCCGCGGAGGCGAAGTTGGCCACCTGGTGCAGCCGCATCGTCCCGTCGTCGTCGGGCAGGTAGACGAACCGCGTGCCCGTCTCCTCCTCGACGACGACCGCGCCGGCGCTCTGCCAGGTCGTGTTGCCGCCGGGGTTGATCACCCCGATCACGCCGACCACGGCCAGGACCAGGACGGCGACCATCACGCTGCCGAACGCCGCCCCGCCCATCCGGCGGCCCGGGGACTGCAGGGGGTCGCTCTCGCGCAGCACCAGGCCCGAGACCACCCGCTGGGTGAGGAACTGGTAGCTCTGGAACAGGTCCCGCCGGCTGGCCACGACGCCCTCAGCCGTACAGCCCGCGGACGTACCCGTACAGGCCCGCCACCAGGCAGGCCACGGGCACGACGGCCAGCGCCACCAGCACGTCCAGGACGTCGGCGAGCCGGCCCAGGTACGGGCTCGGCGCGCGGTCCTGCAGCCGCAGCCCGGCGACCAGCGCCAGCAGGGCGAGGACGACGAGCACCGGCACCAGGACGGTCAGCCGCTGCCCCGGCTCCAGGGCGAGGGCGGCGACCACCAGCAGCACGACCCCGCCCAGCCCGGTGGCCAGGAACGGCAGGCGGTGCCGGGACGCCGGGAACAGCCGGGCCCGCAGCAGCGCGCTCACCGTCACCAGCGCGACCAGCACCAGCGCCGACGTCCGCCCCGACGCCACCAGGACGGCACCGGCGGCCAGCGCGGCCGCGGCGGTCCCGGTGAGCAGGCCGGTCAGGATCTCGTCGGCCCGCCGCACCCGCGCGGCCACCCGGGAGCGCGGGACCTGGGGGCCGTCGGCGAGCAGGTCCTCGGTGGTGGTCGGCAGCACCGGCATCGGCACCTTGCCCAGCCGGACCGACAGCAGCGGGACGGCGGGGATCAGCACGACGGTCAGCGAGACCACGAGCGCGGCCGCGTCCAGCGCGTCCACGGCGCCGGTGAGCGCCGCGGCGGCCGCGACCGCGCCCAGGACGCCGAGCGCGATGCCGGCGACCGGCCCCTCGGCGGACACCGAGACCGCGCCCAGGACCAGCAGCGAGACCGCGACCAGCGCCAGCGCGGCGGACAGCCACTGCCACGGGCCGAGCTCGCCCAGCGGCTGCGCCCCGAGCCCGACCACCAGCGCACCGCCGGCCACGGCCAGCTGCGCGACGGCGCCGAAGGGCACCGCTGCGCCCGCGTCGCCCGTCGCCCGGGCCAGCAGCAGGGCGACCACCAGGGCCACCGCGCCCAGCCCGAGCAGGACGGCGCCGGCCCGGCCCCAGTCGTCCGGTCCGGTCGTGGCCACGACCAGGCCGGCGACCACCAGGCCGGCCGTGCCGGCGGCGATCCCGGCGCGGCGGGTGGCCGCGCTGCCCCAGCTGCGGCTGCGGTCGCGGGCACTGCGGGCGATGGCGTCGACGACGTCGTCGTAGTCGAGCTCGGGCCACTGCTCGCGGCTGGGCACCAGGTGCAGGACGTCGCCGTCCCGGACCTCCTGGGCGACCAGCGACCGGTCGGGCTCGACGGGGGTGCCGTCGGGACGGCGCAGCACCCACCCGCCCTGCTCCTGGCCGAGGTCGGCGAGCTCGCCGCCGGCGTGCCGCAGCAGCATCGGCAGCAGCTCGGCGACCGCCACGCCGTCGGGCAGCGCGACGTCCACCCGTCGGGTGGGGGCCGCGACGGTGATCCGGGCGAGCCCGGAGCCGACCGCCCGGGTCACGAGACGGGTGCGACGGTGACGGACACGCCGTCGGGACCGGGGGACAGCGTCGCGGTCACGGTGCGGGTGTCGTCGGAGGCGGTCACCAGCAGCTCGTTCTCCACGTCCACCGTGAAGCCCGCGGCCGGCAGGGCCTGGGCGTAGAACGCCACGCCCTCCTCCTTGTCGATCCCGTCGATCTCGATCTCCCACTCGCCGCCGGTGACGACCGGCTCCCCCGGGGTCAGCCCCGGCGGCACCGGGATCTCGCCGCCGCCGAACTCGTCCGGGACGGCGACCGTGTCGTACTCGACCGCGGGCGCACCGGCACCGTCGTCCTCGGTGCTGCCCCCCTCGCTGCTGCCTCCCTCGGACTGCCCGGCGGCCGACGACGACGCGGCCCCGACCTCCTCGTCGACCCCGCCGCCGCACCCGGCGAGCAGCAGGGCGGAGGCGGCCGCGGCCAGCAGCAGTCGGGCGGGGCGGTGGCTCATCGGCACTCCAGGGCTCGGGTCGCCGGCGGGGACGGCGTCGGGCGGGCGGCCCATACGATACGGACGGGCCTCCCGCCGTCGGGGGAGCCGGGCGAGGAGGGCCGAGAGCTGAGCACCGTCGTCGTCCGACGCCGTCCGCGCCGGGACGCCCCGGAGCTGCCGGCCGGGGAGATCGTGCTCGACCCCCCGCCCGAGCTGCCCACCGAGGGCGGCCGCAAGTGGTCCCAGATGCTCATGGTGCTGCCCATGCTGGCCGGTGCCGGGGCCATGGCATTGCTGTTCACCAGCGGGCGCGGCGGGCCGCTGGGCTACGTGGCCGGCGGGCTGTTCGGCGTCTCCGCGCTGGGCATGGTCGCCATGGGCTTCATGAACGGCGGCGGCGGGGGCAAGAAGGAGATGGCCGGCAAGCGCCGGTCCTACCTCCGGCACCTGTCCCTGCAGCGGCGCTCGGCCCAGCGGGCGGCCGAGCAGCAGCGCCGGGCGATGCTCTACCGGCACCCCGACCCCGACCAGCTGTGGACCACCGCGGCCAGCCACCGACTGTGGGAGCGGCGGGCCGACCACGCCGACTTCGGCGTCGTGCGGATCGGGCTGGGCCCGCAGGCGCTGGCCACCCCGGTGGTGCCGCCGCAGACCGGGCCGCTGGACGAGCTGGAGCCGCTGTCGGCGGCCGCGCTGCGCCGGTTCGTGCTGACCTGGTCCGCGGTGCCCGACCTGCCGGTGTCGATGGCCCTCAACGGGTTCGGCCGGGTGCACGTCCTGGGCCCCGTCGAGCAGCAGGAGGCCCTGGCCCGCGCGGTGGTCGCCCAGCTCACCACCCACCACAGCCCCGACGACGTCCTGGTCGCCGTGTGCGCCGGCACCGACCGGCGCGAGGCGTGGGAGTACGCCAAGTGGCTGCCGCACGCCCAGCACCCCGAGCGGTCGGACGCCCTGGGCCGGGTGCGGCTCATGGCGCCGACCCTGCCGGCGCTGGAGGCCCAGCTCGACGACCTGGTCGCCGTCCGGCCGCGGTTCAACCCCAGCGGACCGGTGACCACCGTCGGCGGCCCGCACGTGCTCGTCGTCCTGGACGGCGGGGAGACCGCCGGCTCCGACCACCTGGCCAGCGAGGGCGGGGTCGAGGGCGTGACCGTGCTGGACCTGACCACCGCACCGCCCCGGCTGCTGGACCGCGGCACGCTGGTCCTGGAGGTCACCGCCGACGGCCGGCTCAGCAGCCGCACCACCGACGGCGAGGTCGAGCTCGGCCGGGCCGACGCGCTCACCGGTGCCGCCGCCGAGTCCCTGGCCCGGCAGCTCGCCCCGCTGCGGCTGTCGGCCGGCGGCACCGGCGAGAAGGCGATGACCGCCACCACCGACCTGGCCGACCTGCTCGGCATCACCGACCCGTTCAGCTTCGACGTCTCCAGCGGGTGGGCCCCCCGCCCCAACCGCGACCAGCTGCGGGTCCCGATCGGTGTCGGCGCCGACGGCGCACCGCTGGAGCTGGACCTCAAGGAGAGCGCCCAGGACGGCGTCGGGCCGCACGGCCTGCTGGTCGGGGCCACCGGGTCCGGCAAGTCCGAGCTGCTGCGCACCCTGGTGCTGGCCCTGGCCTGCACGCACGACTCCGAGACGCTGAACTTCGTGCTCAGCGACTTCAAGGGCGGGGCCACCTTCACCCGGCTGGACCGGCTGCCGCACACCTCGGCGGTCATCACCAACCTGGCCGACGAGCTGCCCCTGGTCGACCGCATGACCGACGCCATCAACGGCGAGCTGGTGCGCCGCCAGGAGCTGCTGCGCTCGGCCGGCAACTACGCCTCGTTGCGGGACTACGAGCGGGCCCGGCTGTCCGGGGTGCCGCTGGCCCCGCTGCCCAGCCTGCTCATCGTCTGCGACGAGTTCAGCGAGCTGCTGAGCGCCAAGCCCGACTTCATCGACATGTTCGTGCAGATCGGCCGGGTGGGCCGCTCGCTGGGCGTGCACCTGCTTCTTGCCTCGCAGCGCCTGGAGGAGGGCCGGCTGCGCGGGCTGGACACCCACCTGTCCTACCGGATCGCGCTGCGGACCAACTCGGCCATGGAGAGCCGGGTCGTGCTGTCGGCCCCCGACGCCTTCGAGCTGCCCCGCGCCCCCGGGTTCGGCTACGTCAAGTTCGGCACCGACCCGCTGGAGCGGTTCCGGGCGGCCTACGTGTCGGGCACCTACCGCCGGGCGTCCGCCGCCCCCGACGTCGGCACGTCGGCCGGCCCCGCGGTGCTGGCCTACGAGTCCTCCTACGTGGCGCCGGCGCTGCCGGTCCCCACCGAGGACGACGACGCCGACGTCCCGGACCCGACCGAGGTCGACACGCTGGGCGAGAGCCTGCTCGACGTCCTGGTCGACCGGCTGGAGGGGCAGGGCACCCCCGCCCACCAGGTGTGGCTGCCGCCCCTGCAGGAGCCCCCGACGCTGGACCAGCTGCTGCCGCCCCTGGTCACCGACCCGGCCCGGGGCCTGACCGTCGACAACCCCGACCTGACCGGCACGCTGCGCGCCCACGTCGGCGTGGTCGACCGCCCCGCCGAGCAGCGCCGCGACCCGCTGGTGCTGGACCTGACCAGCAGCGGCGGGCACGCCGTCGTCGTCGGCGGTCCGCAGAGCGGCAAGAGCACCCTGCTGCGCTCGCTGATCACCTCGCTGGCGCTGACCCACACCCCGCGCGAGGTGCAGTTCTACTGCTTCGACTTCGGCGGCGGCGGGCTCGGTGCGCTGCGCCGGCTGCCGCACGTCGGCGCGGTCGCCGGCCGCAACGACGTCGCCGTCGTCCGGCGCACGATCGCCGAGCTGCGCGGCCTGCTGGCCGCCCGCGAGGCGCGCTTCGCCCAGCTGGGGACCGAGAGCGTCGCCGCCTACCGGCGCGGGCTGCGCGCCGGGCGGGTGGCCGACGACCCGTTCGGCGACGTCGTGCTGGTCGTCGACGGCTGGTCCACCATCCGCGGCGAGTTCGAGGACCTGGAGCCCCTGGTCACCGACCTGGCCACCCGGGGTCCCTCCTACGGCCTGCACGTCGTCGCCGCGGCGTCGCGCTGGCTGGACCTGCGGCCCGCCGTCCGCGACCTGTTCGGCACCAAGGTCGAGCTGCGGCTCGGCGACACCTCGGACTCGATGATCGACCGCCGGACGGCGACCAACGTGCCCACCGGCACCCCCGGCCGCGGCCTGGAGGCCGGCAAGGCGCACATCCTCACCGCGCTCCCCCGCATCGACGGCGAGCAGTCCGCCGACGACCTCGCCGCCGGCCAGGCCGACCTGGTCGACCGGGTGGCCGAGGCGTGGACGGGGCCCGCCGCACCCGGCGTCCGGCTGCTGCCCGACCACGTCGCGCACGAGCAGCTGCTGTCCGACCCCAACCGCGGGTTCGCGGTCGGCATCGCCGAGGACGACCTGTCCACGGTGCACCTGGACCTCACCGGCGACCCGCACCTGGTCGTCTTCGGCGACGCGGAGTCGGGCAAGAGCGCCTTCCTGCGCTCGTTCGCCCGGCGGATCAGCGAGCAGTGCACGCCGCAGGAGGCCCGGATCGTCGCGCTGGACTACCGGCGCAGCCTGCTCGGCGCGATCAGCCCCGATCACCTGCTGGCCTACGGCACCTCCGGGCCGACCGCGACCACGATGGTCGAGGAGATCACCGGGGTCATGCGCACCCGGCTGCCCGGCCCGGACGTCACCACCGAGCAGCTGCGCAACCGCAGTTGGTGGACCGGACCCGAGCTCTACCTCCTGGTCGACGACTACGACCTGGTGGCCAGCGGGACCCCCAACCCGCTGGCCCCGCTGCTGGAGTTCATCGCCCAGGGCCGCGACGTCGGGCTGCACCTGGTCGTCACCCGGCGCAGCGGCGGTGCCGGGCGCGCGCTGTTCGAGCCGGTGCTGCAGCGGCTCCGGGAGCTGGCCAGCCCCGGCATCGTGCTGTCGGGCAACCGCGAGGAGGGCGCCCTGGTCGGCTCGGTGCGCCCCGGCCCGCAGCCACCCGGACGGGGCTGGCTGGTCACCCGCCGGGGTGGGACGCAGCTGGTCCAGCTCGCCTGGTCCCCGCCGACCTCCTGATCCTGGTGCCCGACGACCGCCGTCGGGTGGGCGGGACCACCCGGTCCCGTTAGCATGGCGGACCGATGCCGCCACCCGGCGCGGCTGACGCGAGGAGGGCACGTGGCCGAGGGCACCGACGTCACCCTGGACGCCGTCCGTGAGTACGCGCTGTCGATGCGCACCGACGGCATGTCGGCCGTCGGCGAGGCCGGGAAGCAGATCGGACCCATCGCCGGGGCCTCCGTGGGGCTCAGCGGCGTGCCCGGCTCGGGCGCCGCGCAGGCGCACTACCGGCAGCTGGCGCAGTCGCTGACCCTCTACATGCAGGACGTCGCGCTCAACGCCCAGGCGCTGTCCAACATCGCCACGATCGTGGCCTGGAACTACCAGCACGGCGACACCAGCCAGGCGGCCCAGATGAACAGCGTCAACGGCGCGCTGTACCCGCCGGCCGGCACCAGCACCCTGTCCAGCGAGCTCGCCGCCCAGCAGGCCGCGGCGGAGGCGGAGCATCGCCGGCTCGCCCAGCTGTACCGCCGCATGGGCGAGGAGCCGCCCGGCTCGCCGTACACGACCCCGGCTGGTGTCACGCTCACCGGCCCGGCCGCCGACCAGGCCCGGGCCGACGCCGCGGCCGCCGCCGCCGAGCAGCCCGCCGGCGGCGCCGGCCCCGCGGGCCTGACCCCCGTCCAGCGGATGAACCTGGCCAACGACACGATCGAGGACCACCAGGAGGCGGTCCGGCAGGCCAGCGCCACCCAGCAGGTCACCGGCTACGACGAGTACGGCAACCCGATCGTGGAGTACGTCGCGCCGGACAGCTACGAGGAGGCCAGCGGCGCCGGCGAGGAGAACACCAGCACCGCCGGTGAGTACCAGGAGGCGCTGGACTGGGCCGAGCAGGAGCGCGAGGACGGGTACGACGCGACGGTGACCGTCGGCGAGGACGGCGAGGTCCACACGGAGACCGACCGTCCGCCGACGCCGTACAACGACTGGTCGCAGACGTCGGCGCCCTCGTCGCCGTACTCCACCGGCTGACCGTGCCGACCGATCCCGGCGGCCCGGTCAGCGTCTCCTACCCGGTCGACGCGGCCGACGCCTCCGACGACCACAACTTCAACACCCTCGACGTGACCACCATGTACCGCTACGTCATGCTCGAGGACCCGACGTCGCTGACCGCCGCGGCCGACGGCTGGTCCGCCCTGGCCGGGGTGCTCGAGGGCCAGGCGGCCCTGCTGCGGAGCAAGGGCACCACGCTGGCCGCCGACTGGACCTCCGACGCCGCCGGGGTCTTCCAGGGCCGGATCACCGACTCCGCGGCCAGCCTGGACACCTGGGCGTCCCTGGCCCGCGGCGCGCAGGGCGAGCTCGACGAGCTCGCGGCGGTCGTCACCGCGAAGGTCAACCGGATGCAGGAGCTCTTCGAGGCCTACAGCACCGCCGTCGCCGACGCCGAGCGCGAGGACAACTCCGGCATCGACCTGAAGGACGTCGGCGAGTTCCTCTCCGGGACCAACCGGGTCACCGAGAAGGCCCGCGAGTACGCCGAGCAGATCCGGCGCGAGGTCATCGAGCCCCTGGCCACCGCCTACTCCACCGCGTCGGTGACGCTCGGCCCGCACGGCCCGGTGTTCGGCGGGCCTCGGGACGCCCCGACCGTCAGCCCCGAGCAGCTCGCCGCGCTGAACGGGCTCGAGGCCCCGCCCCCGCCCGGCGGCGGCCCCGCGCCGGCTCCGGCGCCGGCACCGGCGCCGGCACCGGCGCCTGCCCCGGCACCCGCTCCCGCGCCCGCACCGGCCCCGACCGCTCCCCCGACGGCGACCCCGCCCCCGACGGCACCGCCGCCGACCGCCCCGCCCACGACCGGGCCGGCCGCACCGCCCACCCCGGGGACGGTGCCCGGCGTGGCACCCACCGTGGCCCCCGCACCCCCCGCCCCGGCCACCCCGCCGGGATCGGCACCCGCCGCCCCGCCGACCGCGGCGTCCGGTGCGACCCCGGCGGCCCCGCCGGTCCTGCCCGGCGGTGCGGCGGCCGCCGGCGCGGCCGGCGCGGCCGGCGCGGCCGGTGCGGTCCGGCC
>NZ_JBAPLV010000048.1:0-13459 GCF_037083865.1 Klenkia terrae
CGACCACCCGCCTCACGCCTCCACGCCGGCGTCACCAACGTCATGACGAGCAACATCTAGCGCGCTCGGACGACCGGGTACCGGTTCGGCATGGTCAGCCCCATCGACATCCAGAAGGCCCTCGGTGGCATGGACTACCCCGCGACGAAGGACCAGGTCGTCCAACACGCGCAGGGCAACGGCGGCACCGAGGAGGTGATGGAGGCCCTGAAGGGCATCGACGACCGGGAGTACGACACTCCCGCGGCCGTGAGCAAAGCCGTCTTCGACTGAGACGGCCGGGCGCCGGCGCCGCCCCCGGTCGGAGGCGGCGCCGACGCCCTGCCGTCAGCTGCGTCGGCTCACGCCAGGCCCTCGTTGTGCGGCTCGATGCTCGCCGAGGGGTCGACCCCCTCGTCGGCGTCGGGGTGCACCCGGCCCTCGCCGGGGTCTGAACCGGTGCCTGCTGCGGTGTTGCGGGACGACCGTTCGGGGTCGGTCACGTCCGTCGTCGTGGGGGCCTGCCCGATGCGCTGGGCCGCCTCCCCGGTTCCGTGGGTCTCGAGATCGTCGGGCTGGGTCACGGTGTCTCCCCTCAGGCCTGGACGGTCCAGGCGTCCCGGATCCGTACCCGTCGACCTGAGCGGGGACGCACGGGATGTGGGCGGGGCTCAGTGCTGGCCGGCGGCCCGTTCGAGCACCCAGCCCTCGCCCCGGCACCCGTCGGGCAGCGGCGGGAAGCGGTGCCCCTTGACGTCGGTGGACTCGTAGGAGTGGTCGCCGTGCCCCTCGGTGCAGCGGTAGATGCCGCTGCGGGGCACGATCTGGCCGGGGTGGAAGGTCTGCTGGTCGGCTGCCATCCAGACCGGGTACCCGGGTCGCGGGCGCGGCACCCACCGCCGGACTCACCGCTCCTGCAGGCAGCTCGCGAAGGCCGACACCATGAGCGGGACGTCGGCGGCGGAGGCGAGCTCGCGGGCCGAGTGCATGGCCAGCTGCGGCGCCCCGACGTCCACCGTCGACAGGCCGAGCCGGGTGGCGGTCAGCGGGCCGATGGTGGAGCCGCAGGGCAGGTCGGCGCGGGTGACGAAGTGCTGCACCGGCACCCCGGCCGCCTCGCAGCGCTCGGTGAACCACCCACCCGACACCGCGTCCGTCGCGTAGGCCTGGTTGGCGTTCAGCTTGAGCACCGGCCCGCCGCCCAGCACCGGCTGGTGCGCGGGCTCGTGCCGGTCGTACCTCGTCGGGTGCACCGCGTGCGCCATGTCCGCGCTGACCAGCTTCGACGCCGCGATCGTCCGGGCGAACGCCTGCGGCTCCGCGCCCGCCAGGCGGCTGATGACGTCCTCCAGGAACGACCCCCGCGCGCCGGATGCCGACCCCGACCCGACCTCCTCGTGGTCGTTGCAGACCAGCACCTGCGTGTGCCGGGCGCCCTCGGCGCCCAGCAGGGCCAGCAGCCCCGAGTGGCAGCAGGCCAGGTCATCGAGCCGGGGCGCAGCGATCCAGCTGCCGTCGGCGCCTGCCCGCGCGGCCGGCTGGGTGTCGGCGAGCACCAGGTCGTGGCCCACCACGTCGGCCGCGGAGACACCGGCGTCGACCGCCAGCGCCTGCAGCAGGCCCGGCTCCGTGCCCAGGTCCGAGCCCCACACCGGCTGCAGGTGGCGCTGCGGGTCCAGGGTCAGGCCCTCCCGCACCGAGCGGTCCAGGTGGATCGCCAACGAGGGCAGCCGCAGCGGCGCACCGGGCAGCTTCACCAGCGTCGTCGTCCCGCCGCGGAGCGCGAGCCTGCCCGCCACCGTCAGCTCACGGTCGAGCCAGGTGTGCCACAGCCCGCCGCCGTAGGGCTCCACGCCGACCAACCGGTAGCCGGCCTGCCGGACGTCGAAGCGCGGGCGCACCTTGAACGTGGGCGAGTCGGTGTGCGCACCGATGATCCGCAGCCCCGCCTCGGGCACCGGGTCCGAGCCGACCCGCGCGGCCACCACGCTGGCACCGCGGACCGTGAACACCGCGTCGCCGGGGGACAGGTCCCAGGCGTCCGTCTCGGCCAGCTCGCGGAACCCACCGGCGACCAGGCGCCGGGCGATCTCCGCCGCCGCGTGCGAGGGGGAGGGCGAGGCGTCGACGAAGGCGCGGAGGTCGTCACCGAGGGTCAGATCCATGCCCAGCAGTCTCCCGTACCGTTCCCGGGCCACCCTCGCCCGATCTGACGGAGTACCCGCATGACCGCAACCACCCTCGGCGTCGAGGAGGAGTTCCACCTCGTCGACCCCGCGACCGGGGCCCTGGTGGCGAGCCCGGCGGTGGCCGACGCCGCCGTCCTCGGGCAGGCCGGCGAGCACGTGCAGCCCGAGATCAGCCAGACCC
The DNA here is from genome assembly GCF_037083865.1 of Klenkia terrae. Taxonomy (NCBI): domain Bacteria; kingdom Bacillati; phylum Actinomycetota; class Actinomycetes; order Geodermatophilales; family Geodermatophilaceae; genus Klenkia; species Klenkia terrae. The sequence continues at coordinate 2,350 of NZ_JBAPLV010000048.1, forward strand.
AGCTCGAGACCGCGACCGGGATCCTCACCACGCTCGACGGGGTCCGCGCCGCGCTGGTGCAGACGCGCGCGGAGGCCGTCGCCGCCGCGCAGACCGCCGGGCTGACCGTGCTGGCCGCCTCCACCCACCCCACCGCGGTGCTCGCTGAGCTGGTCCTCACCGACGCCCCGCGCTACCGCGTGATGGTGCAGCGCTGGGCCGGCCTGGCCACCGGGCAGGACATCTGCGGCACCCACGTGCACGTCGGCGTCGACGACCTGGACACCGCCGTCCACGTCATGGACCGCGCCCGGCCCTACCTCCCGCTGCTGATGGCGATGACCGGCAGCTCGCCGTTCCACGCCGGCGCCGACACCGGCTATTCCTCGTGGCGCACCGTCTGGTGGTCGCGGTGGCCGGTCTCCGGTCCGCCCGAGCCGATGGGGGACGCCGCCGGCTACCGCGCCATCGTCGCCGCCCTCGTCGGCACCGGCATGGTCCCCGACGGCTCCCAGCTCTACTGGGACCTGCGGCCCTCCACCCACGTGCCCACCGTCGAGTTCCGCATGGGCGACGTCTGCACGGACCTGGACGACGTCGTCCTGCACGCCGCGCTGTGCCGGTCGCTGGTCTCCGTGCTGGCCCGGGACGAGACGCCGGCGCCGGCCATCCGCCCCGAGGTGCTGCGCGCCGCCCGCTGGAAGGCCGCCCGCGCCGGGCTGTCCGGCGAGCTGGTCGACCCGGTGACCGGGCAGCTCATCCCCGCAGTCGACGCGCTGCACGGGCTGGTCGACCTGCTGGCCGACGACCTGGACTCCCGCGGTGAGCTCGCCGAGGTCCGTGCGCTGACCGCCCAGCTGCTGGCCCGCGGCACCTCCGCCGTCCGGCAGCGCCAGGTCCTCGCCCGCACCGGTGACCCCGGCGCCGTCGTCCGCGACCTGCTCCAGGTCGGCGGCACCGCGGTCTGACACGTTCCCGCGGGAACGTGCACTCGGAACGCGGCGGCATTGCCCCCGCAACACAGCAGGGCCACAGTGAGCGCCACCCGACCCCGGAGGCCTGCTGTGACCGCTGAACCCACCGCCCCACCCGAGACCGGGACCAGCGACTACCTGGCCAAGCGCCAGCTGCGCGGCGGCACCGCCGGCTGGACGCTGCTGGCCGGCCTCGGCGTCGCCGCCGTCATCTCCGGCGACTACGCCGGCTGGAACTTCGGCCTGGCCGAGGGCGGGTTCGGCGGACTGCTGATCGCCACCGTCCTGATGGGGATCATGTACGCCGCCATGGTCTTCGGGCTGGCCGAGCTGGGCTCGGCGCTGCCGACCGCCGGCGGTGGCTACACCTTCGCCCGCCGCGCACTCGGCCCCTGGGGCGGCTACGCCACCGGCGTCGCCGTCCTGCTGGAGTACGCCATCGCCCCGGCTGCGATCGCCACCTTCATCGGCGGCTACGTGGAGTCCCTCGGCCTGTTCGGCATCACCGACGGCTGGTGGGTCTACCTCGCCGTCTACGCGATCTTCATCGGCATCCACCTGATGGGCGTCGGCGAGGCGCTCAAGGTCATGATGGCCATCGCCGCGGTCGCCGTCGTCGGCCTGGTGCTGTTCCTGGTCGGGGCGATCCCGAACTTCGACGCCGCCAACCTGACCGACATCGTGCCCACCGATGCCGCCGGCGCCTCGGACTGGCTGCCCTTCGGCCTGCTCGGCATCTGGGCCGCCTTCCCCTTCGGCATCTGGTTCTTCCTCGCCGTCGAGTGCGTCCCGCTGGCCGCCGAGGAGGCCAAGGACCCGGCCCGCTCGATGCCCAAGGGCATCGTCGCCGCCATGGCCGTGCTTGCCACCCTGGCGATCCTGATGCTGGTCTTCACCACCGGTGCCGGGGGAGCGCAGCTGATCAGCGAGTCGGCCAACCCGCCGGTCGACGGGCTGCAGCCGGGCACCCTGCAGACGGTCGTGAACTACATGGGCCTGGTCGGCCTGGTCGCCAGCTTCTTCTCCATCGTCTACGCCTACAGCCGGCAGACCTTCGCCCTCTCCCGCGCCGGCTACCTGCCCAAGTCGCTGTCGGTGACCAACAACCGCAAGGCCCCGGTGCTGGCCCTGATCGTGCCGGGCATCGTCGGCTTCCTGCTCACCCTCACCGGCCAGGGCGCGACCCTGCTCAACATGGCGGTGTTTGGCGCGGCCGTGTCCTACGTGCTGATGATGGCCAGCCACATCGTGCTGCGCCGCCGCGAGCCCGACCTGGAGCGTCCCTACCGGACGCCGGGCGGCACCGCCACGACGTGGGTCGCCCTGGTGCTCGCCGTCCTCGCCGTGCTGGCCACCTTCCTGGTCGACCCGCTGGCCGCGGGCCTGACCCTGGTCGCGTTCGGCTTGTTCATGGCCTACTTCGCCTTCTACAGCCGGCACCACCTGGTCGCCTCGGCGCCGGAGGAGGAGTTCGCGGCACTCGCCGCAGCCGCGGACGACGTCCGATGAGTGCGCGCCGGGCGACGCTGGCCGGCCACACCTACGAGTTCCCGTCCCTGGTCGAGGTGATGGCCAAGGCCACCCCGGCGCGGTCGGGCGACGTGCTCGCCGGGTGCGCGGCGACCTCGGAGGCCGAGCGGGTCGCCGCCCAGACGGTGCTCGCCGACCTGCCGCTCACCACGTTCCTCGACGAGCAGGTCGTCGGCTACGAGGAGGACGACGTCACCCGGCTCGTCCTGGACACCCTGGACGCCGAGGCCCTCGCGCCGGTCCGCTCGCACACGGTCGGTGAGTTCCGGGACTGGCTGCTGGCCCGGGCCGCGGCCGCCGACGAGACCGCGATCTCCGGGCTGGCCCGCGGGCTCACCCCGGAGATGGTGGCCGCGGTCTCCAAGCTGATGCGCAACGCCGACCTGGTCGCCGTCGGCCGGCGGGCGCGGGTGGTCACCGGGCTGCGCTCGACCATCGGGCTGCCGGGCCGGCTGGCGTCGCGGCTGCAGCCCAACCACCCCACCGACGACGCGGTCGGGGTCACCGCCTCGCTGCTGGACGGGCTGCTGCACGGCAGCGGGGACGCCGTCATCGGGATCAACCCGGCCACGGATTCCCCGGCGCAGACCATCGCGCTGCTGGAGCTCATCGACGCGGTGATCAGCCGCTACGCGATCCCCACGCAGTCCTGCGTGCTGGCCCACGTGACGACGACGCTTCGAGCGTTGGAGCAGGGCGCCCCGGTGGACCTGGTGTTCCAGTCGGTGGCCGGCACCCAGGGTGGCAACGAAGGCTTCGGCGTCACCCTCGACCTGCTCACCGAGGCCCGGACGGCGGCGCTGGAGCTCAAGCGCGGGACCGTCGGGTCGAACGTGACCTACTTCGAGACCGGCCAGGGGTCGGCGCTGTCGGCCGGCGCGCACCTCGGCGTCGGCGGGGCGCCGGTGGACCAGCAGACCCTGGAGTGCCGGGCGTACGGGGTGGCCCGGCACTACGACCCGCTGCTGGTCAACACCGTCGTCGGGTTCATCGGGCCGGAGTACCTCTACGACGCCAAGCAGGTCATCCGGGCCGGGCTGGAGGACCACTTCTGCGGCAAGCTGCTGGGCCTGCCGATGGGCGTGGACGTCTGCTACACCAACCACACCGACGTCGACCCCGACGACACCGACACCCTGACGTTGCTGCTCGGGGCCGCCGGCTGCTCGTTCGTCATCGCCGTCCCGGGGTCGGACGACGTGATGCTGCACTACCAGTCGCTGTCGTTCCAGGACGTGCTCACCGCCCGCCAGGTGCTGGACCTGCGGCCGGCGCCGGAGTTCGAGGCCTGGCTGCAGAAGATGGACCTGGTGGACGACGCCGGCCGGGTCCGGGAGCTGACCGCCGACGCACCCCAGGCCCGCGCGCTCCTGGCGGCCGCGCGGTGAGCGACGCATTCGACGTGCTGCGGAGCGCCACCCGCGCCCGGGTGGCGCTGGGCCGGGCCGGCGACGGGTTGCCGACCGGCCGGCTGCTGGAGTTCCGGGCCGCGCACGCCGCCGCCCGGGACGCCGTCCACTCGCCGCTGGACGTCGCCCGCGTGACGTCCGACCTGGCCGCGACGGGCCTCGACGTCCTCGCCGTGGCCTCGGCGGCGCCGGACCGGGCGACCTACCTGCAGCGACCCGACCTCGGCCGCCGGCTGGCCGAGGGCACCGAGCTGCCCGGCGGTGAGCACGACCTCGCGCTGGTGGTCGCGGACGGGCTCTCGCCGCGGGCGGTCGAGGAGCACGCAGCCGGCACGGTGGCCGCGGTGCTGGAGCGGCTGGCCGGCTGGTCGGTGGCGCCGCTGGTGGTGGCCACCCAGGCCCGGGTGGCGCTCGGCGACCCGGTGGGCGAGGCGCTCGGGGCGCGGATCGTCGTCGTCCTCATCGGTGAGCGGCCCGGGCTGTCGAGCGCCGACAGCCTCGGGCTCTACCTGACCTTCGGCCCGCGGACCGGCCGGGCCGACAGCGAGCGCAACTGCATCTCCAACGTCCGGCCCCCGCACGGGCTGGGCTACGCGCAGGCCGCCGACACCCTCGCCGGGCTGCTGCTGGCCTCCCGTGAGCTGGGGGCCAGCGGCGTCGTCCTCAAGGACGAGGGGATGGCCCTGCCCCCGGGGGCGGGCTGACCGCCGCCCACCAGGTCTCGGTGACGACCACGACGAACCGACCGGCCAGGGCCACGCGCACGTCGGCCAGGAGGTGCGCGCCGAGCGCCAGGTAGTCCGGGTCGCCGTCACCGTCGATCGGCAACCGCTCCTCCGCGCAGGCCGCGGTGAACGCCTCGAGCCGGTCGACCAGCTCGGGCGGGAGCCGCAGGTGGTCCCCGGTCGCCGGGCGACCGTCGGTGTCCCAGAGCGGGCCGGCGCCGTGCTCGGGCCAGAACTCCAGGCGCGGCAGGTCGTCGCGGGTCACCGGCTGATCATGGCGGGTCGGTCCGCCGCGTGGCAGGTTCGACCGGCATGGGGACCGGACAGTTCACCCAGGCCGTGCAGGCGTCGTTCCCGGCCGGGATCACCCTCCCTGCCCCGCTCGCCGAGGCGCTGGACTGGCTGGACGAGCACGGCCACGTGCTGCAGACCCGGACCGGGCCGGTGGCGACGCTGCTGTCCCCGGCCGAGCGGGAGTCGTCGGTGGGCGCGGGCGGCGCCGCGTTCCACCCGGTGCCGGGCGACTTCGGGCACTGGTGGCTGGCCTCCGACGACACCCGGGTGACCGGCCGGCTGGCCGCCTTCGTGGCGACCGGCGCCGACGGGTCCGAGGCCGGGATCTGGGTCGACGACGCCGGCCGGCAGCAGTTCGTCCACCTGGGCTCGGGGTCCGGGTCGATCTGGTCGGGCGTGATCACCGCGGACCCGGTGGACTTCCTGCGGCTGCTGGCCGTCGGCTACGACGAGCTGTGCTGGCCCGAGCACCACGAGGTCGGGCCCGCCCAGGCATACGCGGACGAGGACGGCCCCGCCGGGGGCTGGGTGGCACCCGCCGCATTCCGCACCTGGCTGACCGGCCGGTTCGGCGTGACCGTCCCGGCCACCGCGCGCGAGGTGGTGCCCGTCCCCGACGACCGCGACGGCAACCGGGCCGACGACCCCTTCGGCGCCTGGCTGGACCTCGGCCGATGAGTCGACGCACCGCGCGGGGTCGAAGGGGCAGGACGAACGTGGAGGAGGAGCGATGCGCCGGGTGGTCGCGTACGAACTGGTGTCCCTGGACGGCGTCGCCGAGGCGCCGGACGAGTTCATCACCGGCTGGGACAGCGTCATGGACGACAACCTGGCCGCGGTCATCGGAACCCAGGACGCTGTGGTCCTGGGCCGGCGCAGCCACGACGAGTGGGCCGGGTACTGGCCGGGCAGCGACATCGAGCCGTTCGCGACCTTCATCAACGGCGTCGCCAAGTACGTGGCCACCTCCACCCCGCTGACCACCGACTGGCCGGGCAGCACGGTCATCGAGGGCGACCTGGCCGCCTTCGTCCGCGACCTGCGGCAGCAGCCCGGCGGCGACGTCGGCGTGCACGCCAGCATCTCGGTCACCCAGGCTCTGCTGGCCGCCGGCCTGGTCGACGAACTGCGGCTGGTCATCTCGCCGAACATCGCCGGCCGCGGCCGCCGGCTGCTCGAGGGTCTGCCGGCGATCGCCATGGAGACACTGCGCACCGCGCGGACGCCGACCGGTCACCTGCTGGTGGACCTGCGACCGGCCTGAGCTGGCACGCTGCCGGGGTGGCCAACAACGCACTGTCGACGGTGACGGTCTGGTCGCCCGACCCGGCGGCGCTCGGCCGGGTACAGGCGCAGGTGGCTCCGCGGGGAGCCTCCCGGCGGGCACCGGCGTCCGCGTTCTCGCTGGAGGCCGTCGTCCCCTCCGGTATGGATCCGGCCGCCTGGGACCGGCAGCGGGCCGTCGAGCTGTGGGGCACCGCCCGGCCCGAGACCGACGCGACCCTGGAGGAGGTCGGCCCCGACCGGCTGGTCTACCGGCTGGCCACCGCGTACGCCCCGCCGTACGCCGCGCTGCAGGCGCTGACCGCCGCCCACCCCGACGTGGTCGTGCACGCGGTGACCACCTGCGAGAGCGAGTACGCCAGCACGGCCTGGTTCGTCCGCGGCACCGTGGTCGGCGAGGAGGAGCGCGAGCTGGACCTCACCGACGAGCAGTGGGAGGAGTGGGACGGCGAGTGGGACCTGCCGGCTTCCTGGTCCTTCGATGCCGCCCGAGCCCGCGACCTCGGCGAGTGACACCTGAGGGGGCACGGGCGTCGTCCGGCGCCCGCTCAGCTGTCGCTCGGCGGGCGCCGGGTCAGCCCTCGCCGCTGCCCGACGACCGTCGCCGCAGCCGGGCGACCTGGTTGCCGACGGCCGTGGCGACCGGGTCCACGAAGCGCCGCCGCTGCCAGCTGGCGCGCTGGGCGAGCCGGCCGCGGGGGGTGGTGGGCTCGGGCACGACCTCGAGCGAGCCCTCGCCGGGTGCCGGCTCGGAGGCCACGGCTTCCGCCCGGGCGTGCAGCCGGGCCCGGACGTCGTCCGGGGTGTAGGCGCGGCGCTCCCGCTCGTCCCGGGCCAGCACGACACCGGTGGCGGCCACCCCCGCGATGCCGGCGACCCCGAGCAGCTTCCCCACCGTGGCCAGACGCATGACGGGCACGGTAGCGGTCGCGGCCCGGCCCTCCTCGGCTGCGGCCTGGGTCAACCCGCCGCAGCGTCCCTCCCACCAGGGTGTGGCCTCGACGGAGGGGAGGCAGGGTGGGTTGACCCAGGCTGCAGCAGCTCGGCCGGGCGGCTCAGCGCTTCGAGGGCAGGGTGAGGACGTCGACGCCGTCCTCGGTCACCACGACGGTGTGCTCGTTGTGCGCGGTGCGGCAGCCGGTGGCGCTGCGCAGCGTCCAGCCGTCGTCGTCGGTGACCAGCTCGTCGGTGTCGACCATGACCCACGGCTCCAGCGCCAGCATCAGGCCCGGGCGCAGCTTGTAGCCGCGGCCGGCCCGGCCGTCGTTGGGCACGTGCGGGTCCTGGTGCATCGTCGTGCCGATGCCGTGCCCGCCGAACTCGGTGTTCACCGGGTAGCCGGCCCCGGTCAGCACGCCGCCGATGGCCGCGGAGATGTCGCCCAGCTTGACCCCGGGCCCAGCGGTGGCGATCGCGGTGGCCAGCGCCCGCTCCGTGGTCTCGATCAGCCGGACGCTCTCGGCCGGGCGGCTCTCGCCCACGACGAAGCTGATCGCGGAGTCCGCGGCCACCCCGCCGAGGATCACGGCCAGGTCCAGGCTCAGCAGGTCGCCGTCGGCCAGGGCGTAGTCGTGCGGCAGGCCGTGCAGCACGCCGTCGTTGACCGAGGTGCAGATGTAGTGGCCGAACGGCCCCCGGCCGAAGGACGGCGCGTAGTCCACGTAGCAGGAGGTGGCCCCGGCGCCGAGCATGATCTCCTTCGCCCACTGGTCGATCTCCAGCAGGTTCGTGCCGACGGTGCTGCGCTCGCGCAGCGACTGCAGGATGTCGCCGACCAGCGCGCCGGTGTCCCGGGCGCGGGCGACCTGGGTGGGGGAGAGGATCTCGATCACGCTGGCCATGTTATCCCGGTACTAGTATCCCGGTCATGGTCAGGTTGCCGCTCACCCCGGACGAGATCGAGCGTGGACGCCGGCTGGGCGCGGTGCTGCGCCGGGCCCGCGGCGACCGGCCCATGCTGGACACCGCGCTCGCCGCAGGTGTCTCGCCCGAGACGCTGCGCAAGATCGAGTCCGGCCGGGTGGCCACGCCCGCCTTCTCCACCATCGCCGCCATCGCCGGGGTGCTCGACCTGTCGCTGGACGAGATCTGGGCCAGGGCCAACCGACCGGCGGACGCGTCGCTGGCCTCCTGACTAGGTTGGCCCGGTGCTGACGCTCGATGCCGCAGGGGACCTCACCCGCACCGGCGACGTCTGGTTGTTCCGGGGCGCCTCGGTCGCCGACCGGGCCATCCAGACGCTGACCAACGCGCCGGTCAACCACGTCGGCATGGCCGTGGTGCTCGAGGACCTGCCGCCGCTGCTCTGGCACGCCGAGCTCGGCCGCTCGCTGCCCGACGCCTGGACCGGCACCCACCAGCGCGGGGTCCAGCTGCACGACCTGCGCGACGCGGTCTCGGTCTGGCGGCAGAAGTACGGCCAGCGCGCCTGGCTGCGCCAGCTCGTCGGCCCGGCCCCGGACGGCGGCGTCACCCCCGCCATGGAGGACGCCGTCCTGACGACGATCGCGCGGCTGGACGGCCGGCCCTTCCCGACCACCCGCGGGCTGGTCCGGGGGTTCGCCAACGGCCTGGTCGACCGGCGGACGAACGCCGAGACGGTGTTCTGCGCCGAGCTGGTCGCCGCCACCTACACCGCCATGGGCCTGCTGCCCGGCGACCGGCCGCTGAACTCCTACGACCCCGGCAGCTTCTGGTCCGGAGACCGGCTCGAGCTGGTCGGTGGCCAGCTCGGGCCGGAGGTCGCCGTGGACGTGCCCAGCCGCTAGCCGAGCGAGGACAGGGTGTCGGTGAGGGTGGCCTCGACGGGGGTCCAGCCGAGCTCGCGGCGGGCCTTGTCGCCGGTGGCCTGCTGGTCGAGCAGCAGCGCGCCGCCGAAGGCACCCAACCGCTCGGTCGTGTCGGCGTCGGAGGTGCCGACCGCCCGCACCCCGGCCGCCGCGGCGATCTCGGCGACCGTCGGGTTGTGGCCGTTCACGCCCAGGAAGGTGCTGCCGGCCGCGCCGTGGACCAGCGCCAGGGAGTAGAGCCGACCCAGGTCGGCGGCGTGCACGGTGGTCCAGTGCTGCTCGCCGCTGCCGGGCAGCAGGACTGCGCCGTCGTCGTCGGTGGGCCCGCCGAGCACCGCGGCGGTGATGCCGGCGACCTGCCCGTCCTGCACCGCGTAGACGATGCCGGGCTCGACCAGGATGCCGCGCACGCCGTCGCGGCCGGAGGTCACCCGCTCGTCCAGCGGCTGGCGCCAGGCGGTGAGCTCGGGGGCGTCGCGGGGCGTGTCCTCGTCGACGGTGCCCGCACCGTGCACCCAGACGCCGCCGGTGTGCACGTAGGGCTTGCCGCTGCCCGGCAGCGCGCCGAGGACGGCGTCGAGGAACGCCGCGTCGACGTCGGCGCTGGTGGCGTCGCCGGGGGAGGCGGTGTGGATGACCCCGTCGGCGGCCGCGGCCTCGCGGGCCAGCAGGTCGGCGTCGGTCAGCCCACCGCGGACCGCGGTGGCGCCCGCGGCCTCGACGGCCGCCGCGGAGGAGTCGCTGCGGGCCAGCGCCCGCACGGTGTGTCCGTCGGCCAGCAGGGCCGCGAGCACGGAGGAGCCGACGAGTCCGGTACCACCGGTGAGGAAGACGTCCATGTCCGGCCTCAAGTCGTTGCGGGCCGGGACGATTCCCTGACCCGGTAGGTGGTCTGCACCATGCCGCCGCCCAGGACCTCGGTGGACACGTGCTCCAGCGGGACGTCGGCCGGCAGCGGGCCGAACAGGCTGAACCCTTCGCCGATCAGCACCGGCACCCGGGACAGGGTCAGCGTCTGCACCCGGCCGCGGGCCAGCAGCTGACGCACGGTGGCCCCGCCGTCGAGGTAGACCCGGGCGTACCCGGCGGCGTCCAGGGCCGCGACCGCCTCGTCGAGCGTGCGGTGCACGGTGACCCGGGGGTCGGCAGCCGGGTCGAGGGTGGAGCTGACCACGTGCACCGGCTTGCCCTGGTAGGGCCACTCGGCGTGCGGGGCGATCACCCGGTAGGTGCCCGGCCCATCAGCAGCGCGTCCACCGAGGCGACGAACGGGGTGAAGCCGGCGTCGCCGGCCTCGGCGCCGCGGGACTCCAGCCAGCCCAGGTCGTCGTCGGGGCGGGCGATGAAGCCGTCGACGCTCATGCCGAGGAAGACGTGTCCGGTGAAGGCCATGACCCGACCCTGGCACGGACCTCCGACAGTTCCCGGTCCTCGACGGACCATGCGCAGCGGGCCGACCTCCCCACCCCGACGGGGGAGACCAGGTCGGTTGGGCACCACCTATCCCGGGCGGGTGCCGAACAAGGGGACATGACCTCGCTGCTCACCCCCGCCGGCACGGAGACGTCCCTCGACGCCGCGCTGCTGCCCGGCCCGACCGCCCTGCACCACCGTCTCGAGGACCGCCTCGGCACGGTGACCGAGCACCCGGCGTGCCTCGTCGTCGTCGGCCTGCTCCGCAAGGACACCGGCTGGCCGCTGGCCTCCGGTGCCCTCACCACCGTCACCGCGCTGCTGGCCGGTGCGCTGCGCGACGACGACTGGCTGGCCCGCGAGGACCACACCGAGTTCGCCGTCGTGGTCAACGGCGGTGCCGCCGCCGCGGACGCCGTCGCCGCGCGGTTGACCGGTGTCGTCACCGGCGCGATCACCGGGCTGCACGCCTGTGCGGGCGTCGCCACCCTCGAGGAGGGTCTGACCGCCCACGAGGTCGAGCGCCGCGCCGTCCTGTGCCTGGACGCCGCCCGGCACCGCGGCCCGAACGCCGTCATCCACTACGCCGGGACGCGCTGACCGCGCCCGGCCCACCGACCCCGCCGGCACCGGGGTGCCCCCCACCCCCGGTGCCGGCGGTTCATCCGACAGCGACCCATGCCCTCGACTCGAGGGGGCGGGTCGGGTCGTCG
>NZ_JBAPLV010000049.1:0-12468 GCF_037083865.1 Klenkia terrae
AGATCCCCCGCATCCGCTCCGAACGCCCCGCCTTCGAGCTGCACTACCCCCACCTCAAGGAGCGCCTGGACGCCGAGGCGCACGCGGGGAAGAAGCACGACCCGTACGCCAGCGAGCTGCTCAGCGGCACCGGCAAGCGCGCCGGGGCCAACGACCCCGACCCGCTGTAGCCACGACGCACCCAGGACGCCCCCTCGGCCCGGCCGAGGGGGCGTCCTGCGTCTGCGGCACCATGACGGGCGTGACCGGCCCAGCCCAGGACCTGCCCGCCGCCGACGCCCCCGACGTCCCCGGGGACGACGTGCCGCACGCCGGCGCACTGCTCACCGTCACCGGCGCCGACCGCCCCGGGGTCACCGCCCAGCTGTTCACCGCGCTGGCCGGGGTGCCTGCGCTCGAGGTGGTCGACGCCGAGCAGGTGGTCGTGCACGGCCAGCTGGTGCTCGGCGTGGTGGTGCACGAGCACGGCGGCACCGACGACGCCGCCTTGGTCGCCCGGCTGGCGCCGCTGGCGGCCGAGGTGGGCACGGCGACCGGTGTGGCTGTGCTGGTCGAGCCGGCGGCGGGGGCCACCGGTCTGGGCCTGGACGGCGTGCGCCGGCACCACGTGATCGTGCTGGGCCGCCCGGTGCCCCCGGACGCCGTCGGCGGCGCAGCCCGGGCCATCGCCGACGTCGGCGGCAACATCGACGCCATCCGGCGGCTGTCGGACTACCCGGTGACCAGCTTCGAGCTGACAGTGTCCGGGGCCGAGGCCGGCGCGCTGCGGGCGGCGCTGGGGGCGGTGGCCGCGGCCACCGGCGCGGACATCGCCGTCGAGCAGGTCGGCCTGGCCCGGCGCAGCAAGCGGCTGATCGTGCTCGACGTGGACTCCACGCTGGTGCGCGGCGAGGTCATCGACGAGCTGGCCGCCCGGGCCGGCCGGGCCGCCGAGGTCGCCCGGATCACCGCGGCGGCGATGAACGGCGAGCTGGACTTCGAGCAGTCGCTGCGCGCCCGGGTGGCGGCCCTGGCCGGCCTGCCGGTGGGGGTGCTCGACGAGGTCCGCGAGCACCTGGTGCTCACCCCCGGCGCGCGCACCCTGATCCGCACCCTGCAGCGGCTCGGCTTCCGCTGCGGCATCGTCTCCGGCGGCTTCACCCAGATCACCGACCCGCTGGCCGCCTCCCTGGGGCTGGACTTCGCGGCGGCGAACACCCTGGAGGTGGCCGACGGCGTGCTGACCGGCGGACTGGTCGGCGAGATCGTCGACCGCCCGGGCAAGGCCCGGGCCCTGGCCCGGTTCGCCGCCGAGCACGGCATCCCGCTGGAGCAGACGGTCGCGGTCGGCGACGGCGCCAACGACCTGGACATGCTGACCACCGCCGGGCTCGGCATCGCGTTCAACGCCAAGCCGTTCGTCCGCGAGCAGGCGCACACGGCGCTCAACCAGCCCTACCTGGACGCCGTCCTGCAGGTCCTCGGCTTCACCCGCGACGAGGTCCTGGACGCCGGCTAGCTCAGAAGCGCTGGGGCTCCCCGGTGAGCTCGACGCCGGCAGTGCGCAGCTGGTCCAGCGCGGCCGCCGTGGTGCCCTCGGCGACGCCGACGGTGAGCGGCAGCAGCACCCGGGTCGCGAAGCCCTCGGCGACGGCGTCCAGCGCGGTGGCCCGGACGCAGTGGTCGGTGGCGATGCCGACCACGTCGACGGTGTCGACGCCGTGCCCGCGCAGCCAGTCGGCCAGCCCGACGCCGTCGGCCGCGCCCTCGAAGCCGGAGTAGGCGGCGGCGTGCTCGCCCTTGTCGAAGACGGCCTGCAGCGTGCCGCGGTCCAGCGCCGGGTGCAGCTCGACGCCGTCGGTGTCCACGACGCAGTGCCGCGGCCAGGTGTCCAGGAAGTCGGGGCTGTCGGAGAAGTGGTCGCCCGGGTCGACGTGGTGGTCACGGGTGGCCACGACGTGCGCGTACTCCCCGCGCTCGAGCCCCTGCCCGGCGTGCGCCGTGATCGCCCGCGCGACGGCCGCGCCGCCGGCGACGGCCAGGCTGCCGCCCTCGCAGAAGTCGTTCTGCACGTCCACCACGATCAGCGCCTTGGTCACCGGTCGACCGTATCGATCGCCGGCTCGCCGCGGGACAGCGACCAGGCCTCGGCGGGCAGCGCCGTCCGCACCTTCTCGTGGTGCCCGCGCGCGGTGCGCAGCCAGGCCGCCGGGTCCGCGTCGGTGACCCGCACGCCGGCCTGCACCAGCGGCACGACCAGACCGCGGTCACCGTCCTGAGGGCTGATCGCGCCCGGGACGACGACCTCGGCGGTCGCGGTGCCGGAGCCGTCGTGCCGGCGCACCGCGGACTTGCGCCCGCCCACCGAGCGCTTCCCCTCGGCGGTCTTGGCCACCGGCACGCCGTCCCGCTCGACCAGCTTGTAGACCATGCCGGCGGTGGGGGAGCCCGAGCCGGTGACCAGGGAGGTGCCCACGCCGTAGCCATCGACCGGGGCGGCGGCCAGTGCGGCGATGGCGTACTCGTCCAGGTCGCTGGTGACCGTGACCCGGGTGCGGTGCGCGCCGAGGGAGTCCAGCAGCTCGCGGGCCTGCACGGCCAGCAGCCCCAGGTCGCCGGAGTCCAGCCGCACGGCGCCCAGCTCGGTGCCGGCCACCTCGATCGCGGTGCGGATGCCCTGCATCGTGTCGTAGGTGTCCACCAGCAGCGTCGTCCCGGTGCCCAGGGTGTCCACCTGGGCGCGGAAGGCGGCGGCCTCGTCGTCGTGCAGCAGCGTGAAGGCGTGCGCGCTGGTGCCCGCCGTCGGCACGGCGTAGCGGGCACCGGCCGCCAGGTTCGACGTCGAGGCGAACCCGACCAGCCAGGCCGCCCGGGCCGCGGCGACCGCGGCCTCCTCGTGGGTGCGCCGCGAGCCCATCTCGATGCACGGGCGCCCGCCGGCGGCGCCGACCATCCGCGCCGCGGCCGAGGCGATGGCGCTGTCGTGGTTGAGGACCGACAGCACCAGGGTCTCCAGCAGCACCGCCTGCCCGAACGGCGCCCGGACGGCGAGCACGGGGGAGCCGGGGAAGTAGAGCTCGCCCTCGGCGTAGCCCTCGACGTCCCCGGCGAACTCGAAGTCGGCCAGCCAGGCCAGCAGGGCCGGGTCGGTGATGCCCTGCTCCTGGAGGGCGGCCAGGTCCTCGTCGCCGAACCGGAAGTCCGCGAGGGCGTCGAGCAGCCGGCCGGTGCCGGCCAGCACGCCGTAGCGGCGGCCGTGGGGGAGGCGGCGGGCGAACACCTCGAAGACGCAGTCGCGGTCGGCGGTGCCGTCGGCGAGGGCGGCGGCGAGCATCGTCAGCTCGTACCGGTCGGTCAGCAATGCCGGGCTGGGAGGCATGGGAAGGCAGCCTAGAGTGGGCGGCGTGGCCGGACCGATGGCGCCCGAGCGGACGACCGAGACCGCCACGGACGCCGAGCACGAGCTCGACCGCCCGTGGGTGACCGTGGTGTGGGACGACCCGGTCAACCTGATGACGTACGTGACGTTCGTGCTGCAGGACCTGTTCGGCTACGACGAGCAGAAGGCGAGCACCCTGATGCTGCAGGTGCACCACGAGGGCAAGGCCATCGTGAGCTCGGGTCCGCGCGAGAAGATGGAGCACGACACCAGCCGGCTGCACGCCTACGGCCTGTGGGCCAGCTACCAGAGGGACGCGTGAAGCCCTTCCGGCGGCGCGGCGACCACGTGGTGGCCGGGCTGTCGGCGCAGGAGTCGGAGATCCTCGGCCTGCTGCTCGAGCAGCTCGACCAGCTGCTCGACGAGGACGCCGTCGACGTCCCGGCCGACCCGGTCCGCGCCCGGCTGTTCCCCGCGGGGCACGCCACCGACGCCGAGATCGCCCGCGACTACCGGGACCTCACCGAGTCCGCGCTCCGGGAGGGCAAGGCCGGTGACCTGGCCCTGGTCCGCGCGACGGTGCCCGCGGACGGCGGCGACGTCCGGCTCGACGACGACCAGGCCCGGGCCTGGCTGCGGACGACGAACGACCTGCGGCTGGCGCTGGGCACCCGGCTGGGCATCACCGCCGAGACCGGTCCGCCGGACCCCGAGGACGGGTCGCAGCAGATGTCGGTCTACCACTGGCTCACCGCCGTGCAGGGGTCCCTCGTCGACGCGTTCGTGTCCGGCGCGGGGCGCCGGAGGTGAGCACCACCAGCGCGGCCAGCAGCAGGTCCAGCACGAAGGCCACGTAGACCAGGCTGGGCAGGTCGTGCAGGTCCTTCACCAGGGCGCCGATCGTGGCCACCAGCACCAGGGTGGACAGCACGAGGATCAGCAGCAGCCCCAGCACCCGGCCGACCAGCACCACCACGAACTCCGACGTCGTCCCGCCCGGGGTGCGCAGGCTGCGCGGGCCGCGGCGGTTCAGCCGGCTGCCGCCGAGCACGAGCGCCGGCAGGGCCAGCACCACGACACCGACGGCCATCAGGACCTGGATCACCACGAGCGCACCACGATCCGGGACCGTACCGGTTGGCGCGGTCGGGTACCGGCCACCGCGGTCGGCCGGCCGACCTGGCCGTAGACTCCCCGGTGTGCTGCGCATCGACCGGGCGTCCTACGACGCGATCGTGGCGCACGCCCGGCGTGACCACCCGGACGAGGCGTGCGGCGTCGTCGCCGGCCCCGAGGGCAGCGACCGGCCCGAGCGGTTCATCCCGATGCTGAACGCGGCGCGCTCGCCCACGTTCTACGAGTTCGACAGCGGCGACCTGCTGCGGCTCTACCGGGAGATGGACGACCGCGACGAGGTCCCCGTCGTCGTCTACCACTCGCACACCGCGACCGAGGCCTACCCCTCGCGCACCGACATCAGCTACGCGTCCGAGCCCTTCGCGCACTACGTGCTGGTCTCCACCCGCGAGCACGGCGAGCAGACCGGCCTGGCCGGGGACGACGTCGAGTTCCGCAGCTTCCGGATCGTCGACGGCCAGGTCACCGAGGAGGACGTCGACGTCGTCGAGTCCTACCTGTTCGGCCACACGCCGACCACCGTCGTCTACGACTGACGGAAGGACCCCCTCGCCCCCCACGACGCGCTCCGCACGCCGTGGGCCCCTGCGAGGGGGCCGGGTGGAATGCGGGTCAGGTGCTGACCGTTCCGCCCTGTAGTGACCGGCCCCGCTGCGTGCTGCGCGAGGCGTCCCCACCCCCACGGAAGGCACCACCATGGCCATCGAGGTCCGGATCCCCACCATCCTGCGCACCCACACCGGCGGCAACAAGATCGTCTCCGGCTCCGGGAGCACCCTGTCGGCGCTCGTCGACGACATCGACGGCCAGCACCCCGGCATCAAGGGCCGCCTGGTCACCGACGAGGGCAAGCTGCACCGCTTCGTGAACGTCTACGTCAACGACGAGGACGTCCGGTTCACCGGCGCGCTGGACACCGAGCTCAAGGACGGCGACTCGGTCACCATCCTGCCCGCCGTCGCCGGCGGCTGACCCACCCGTAGGAGGTCCCACCGTGGCCCGCTTCGCATCCCTCGTCGACTCCCTCGGCGGCACGCCCCTGGTGGGGCTGCCGTCGCTGTCCCCGACGGCCGACGTCCGGCTGTGGGCCAAGCTCGAGGACCACAACCCGACCGGCTCCATCAAGGACCGGGCGGCGATCGCGATGATCGAGGCGGCCGAGAAGGAGGGCCGGCTGCAGGTCGGGTCCACCATCCTGGAGCCCACCAGCGGCAACACCGGCATCTCCCTGGCCATGGTCGCCCGCCAGCGCGGCTACCGGCTGATCTGCGTGATGCCGGAGAACACCTCGATCGAGCGGCGGCAGCTGCTGGAGATGTACGGGGCGCGGATCATCAGCTCCCCGGCCGCCGGCGGCAGCAACGAGGCGGTCGCGGTGGCCAAGCGGCTGGCGGGCGAGAACCCGGACTGGGTGATGCTCTACCAGTACGGCAACCCGGCCAACGCCGAGGCGCACTACACCGGCACCGGCCCGGAGATCCTGGCCGACCTGCCCTCGATCACGCACTTCGTGGCCGGTCTGGGCACCACCGGGACGCTCATGGGCGTGGGTCGCTACCTGCGCGAGCACAAGCCCGAGGTGCAGGTGATCGCCGCCGAGCCCCGCTACGGCGAGCTCGTCTACGGCCTGCGCAACATCGACGAGGGGTTCATCCCCGAGCTGTACGACCCCTCGATGCTGGACAGCCGGTTCTCCGTCGGGCCCGACGACGCCGTGCACCGCACCCGCCAGCTGGTGGAGCGCGAGGGCATCTTCGCCGGGATCTCGACCGGGGCGATCCTGCACGCGGCGCTGGGCATCGCGGACAAGGAGGTGGTGGCCGGGCGCAAGGCCGACATCTGCTTCATCGTCTGCGACGGCGGCTGGAAGTACCTGTCCACCGGCGCCTACGCGGGCACCCTCGACGAGGCCACGGCCGCCCTGGAGGGCCAGCTGTGGGCCTGAGCGACGGCACCGCGCTCGCCCCCGACCTGCACGTCCCGGCCACGGGGCTGCTGTTCGACAACGACGGCGTGCTGGTCGACAGCATCACCGCCGTGGAGAACGCCTGGAGCCGGTGGGCCCTCGCCTACGACGTGCTCCCCGAGCGGGCGCTGTCGATCGTGCACGGCCGGCGGGCCGCGGACACCGTGGCGCTGCTGGTCCCCGAGGACGTGCGGGTGGAGGCGACGGCACTGGTCGACGCCTACGAGCTCGAGGACGCCGAGCTGGTCGCTGCCATGGCCGGCGTCCCCGCGCTGCTGGCCATGCTGCCGCCGGGCACCTGGGCCGTCGTCACCTCCGGCACCCGGGCGCTGGCCACCGCGCGGCTGACCGCCGCCGGCATCCCGGTGCCCGAGGTGTTCGTCGCCGCCGAGGACGTCGCCGTGGGCAAGCCCGACCCGGCCGGCTACCTCGCCGCGGCCCGCGGCCTGGGGCTGACCCCCGCGGAGGCGCTGGTGCTGGAGGACAGCCCGAGCGGGATCGCCGCGGGGCAGGCCGCCGGGTGCCGCGTGCTGGGCATCGGCGAGGAGGCGCTGGCCACCGACGCCGAGCTCGTCGTCCGGGACCTGGCCGGGGCCCGCTGGTCCGGCGACGGACTGCTGCTGCCCGCGGCGACCGTGCTACGCGGTCCGGCGGGGGCGCACTAGCCTTTCCCCGGTGGGGACCTCGCCGAGCGCCGACGCGCCCCTCGGGGTCTTCGACTCCGGGGTGGGCGGGCTGACGGTGGTCCGCGCGATCCTCGACCAGCTGCCGCACGAGGCGGTCCGCTACGTGGGGGACACCCGCAACGGGCCCTACGGTCCGCTGCCCATCGCCGACGTCCGGCGGCACTCCCTGGCGGTCATGGACGACCTGGTCGAGGCCGGGGTCAAGATGCTGGTGGTGGCCTGCAACTCGGCCAGCGCGGCCTGCCTGCGCGACGCCCGGGAGCGCTACGACGTGCCGGTGGTGGAGGTCGTGCTGCCGGCGGTCCGGCGCGCGACGGCGGCCACCCGCACCGGCCGGGTCGGCGTCATCGGGACGACGGCGACCGTCACCTCCGGCGCCTACGCCGACGCCTTCGCCGCTGCCCCGCACATCACGGTCACCAGCACCGCCTGCCCGAGCTTCGTCGACTTCGTCGAGCGCGGGGTCACCAGCGGCCGCCAGCTGCTGGGCCTGGCGCAGTCCTACCTCGAGCCGCTGCTGGCCGCCGACGTCGACACCGTCGTGCTCGGCTGCACCCACTACCCGCTGCTGACCGGCGTCCTCTCGCTGGTGCTCGGCCCGGAGGTGACGCTGGTGTCCAGCGCCGAGGAGACCGCCCAGGACGTCTACCGGGTGCTCACCGGGGCCGACCTGCTCCGTCCCGACGACGCGGCGCCGCCGCCGCACGCCTTCCTGGCCACCGGTGACCCCGAGCCGTTCGCCCGGCTGGGCCGCCGGTTCCTCGGCCCGGTCGTGGACACGGTGCTGCCGGCATGAGGCTCACCGTCGTCGGCTGCTCGGGGTCCGGGCCCGGTCCCGAGTCGCCGGCGTCGAGCTACCTGGTGGAGCACGAGGGGTACCGGGTCGTGCTGGACCTGGGCAGCGGGGCGTTCGGCGCGCTGCAGAAGGTGCTGCCGCCCGACGACGTCGACGCCGTCCTGCTGTCCCACCTGCACGCCGACCACTGCCTGGACGTCGCCCCGTTCGTGGTGTGGCGCCGGTACTCCGGGCTGACCACGCGCGGCCCGGTGCCGCTGTACGCGCCGGTGGGCGCCGACCGCCGGCTGCGGCTGGCCTACGACCTGTCCGACGGGCCGATCGACGACGTGTTCGAGGTGTTCGGCATCGGGCCGGGGTCCTGGGAGCTGGGACCGTTCCGGGTCGAGACGGCCCGCACCGCGCACCCGGTCGAGTGCTACGCGTTCCGCCTGACCGCCGGCGGTCGGTCGCTGGTCTACACCGGCGACACAGGGGTCTGCCCGGCCGTGGTGGAGCTGGCCCGGGGCGCGGACGTGCTGCTTGCGGAGGCCGCGCACCCCGACGTCCCGGGGTTGCCGGCCGACCTGCACCTGACCGGCCGGGAGGCCGGGGAGCACGCGCGGGACGCCGGAGTGGGCCGGTTGCTGCTGACCCACGTGCCGTCCTGGGTCGACCCGCAGGCGCAGCTGGCCGATGCCGCGGCGGTCTTCCCGGCGTCCGAGCTGGTCGGCCCGCTCGCGGTCTACGACATCTGATGGCCGCCCGGGAGGAACGCGACGGGGTGTCCTTCTCCTCGCTGGACGCCGAGGTCGGCGACGGGCTGGGCGTCACCAAGCGGGCGCTGGCCGACCACTACGACGCCTTCGCCGACCGGCTGGTGCCGCTGCTGTCCGGCCGGCCGCTGACCATGGTGCGGATCCGCCCGGGGGCGGCGGCGTTCGTGCAGCGCGACATCCCCAAGGGGGCGCCGGACTGGGTGCGCACGGTGGCCACCTGGTCCGACCGCACCCGGCGCGAGGTGCATCAGGTCCTCGTGGAGGACCGTCGCACCCTGCTGTGGCTGGCCAATCAGCGGGCCGTCGAGCTGCACGTGCCGTTCTCCCCGGTCGTGGACGGCGCGTTCGCCGAGCCCACCGGCCTGGTGCTGGACCTGGACCCGCCCGAGGACGGCGCGTTCGCCGACGTCGTCGCGGTGGCCCGGCTGGCCCGCCGCGCGCTGGCCGACGCGGGGCTGGCGGCGGCGGTGAAGACGACCGGGTCCAGCGGCCTGCACCTGGTGGTGCCGGTGCACGGGTCCTCCCACGAGGACGTCGCCGCGGCCACCCGCGCGCTGGCTGCCCGCACCGCGGCGCTGGACCCCGAGGTGGCGACGACGGAGTACGTGGTCACCGAGCGGGGCGGCCGGGTGTTCGTGGACTCGACGCGCTCGGGCCGCGGCACGATCGCCGTCGCCTACTCACCCCGCGCCCGGCCGGGCCTGCCGATCTCGGCGCCGGTGGGCTGGGACGACCTGGACGGGGCCACGCCGCGCGGGGTGACCGTCACCGACGCCGCGGACCGGATCACCGGCGACCCGTGGGCCGACGCGCTGCCCGACCCGCAGGCCCTGCCGGCCGACCTGGTCGCCGAGGGCCACACCATCCCGGTCGCCCGGGTGGCCGCGATGCACGAGGGCAAGCGCCGCAAGAGGGCGGCCGAGGACGGTAGGTGAGACGGCTGCCCACGGCGGCGGCCGTCGTCGTGCTCGCCGCGCTGACCGCGGCCGTCCACCTCGCCGTCCTCGGGTGGGACACGGGGTACGACGTCGACGCGACCACCGGTCAGGTCTCCGGGCCCTACGCGGTCTGGCAGGTGGCGCTGGCGGGCGCGCTGCTCCTGCTGCTGGGACTGGCTGCAGCGTGGCGGGGGCCGGCGTGGCTGGTCGCCGTCGTCCCGGTCGTCTTCACGGTGGCCTGGGCGGTGTCGGCCGCATCCGCGCCGGACGGCGACGGGCTCTGGCCGGTGGGCGCGGCGCTCGTCGCGGTCGGGACCGGGATCGGCGCGTGGGTGTGCCAGCGGGTCGTCGGGGTCGTCCGACGCTGACCGGCCGGGCGGCGGTCGTCGCGGGAGGGCGGCACGGATCGACCGCACGGTCAACCGACCTTGTGGACGAGGGCCGCCGTCCACAGGGGCGGGTCTGACCGCCCGGATACGTCGGGGGTCGCCCCGATGGTCCCGCCATGACGACACCGCAGGAGACAGCCTGGCTCGACCAGGAGGACACCGATCGCTCGCAGCTCATCCGAATCCACCGCTGGACGGTGCAGTACGTGGGGCGCGGTGAGGAGGCGGACGAACCGCCGTTCGGCTACACCGTGGGCCTGTTCGGCCTGGGGCACCCCGAACTCGTCGTGGTCGGGGTGGGACCCGAGGACGCCTACGCGATGCTGCAGCGGGTTGCGGACCTGGTGGTCGACGGTCGGGACCTGATCCCGGGGGAGCTCGTCGTGTTCCCCGACCGACCCGACGGATTGGTCGTCGAGCACCTGCCCAACCCGGCCGAGATCCTCTTCGCCGCGAACCGGCACTACCGCCGGCCGGACGAGTTCTCGGTGCCGGCCTACCAGCTCGCGTGGGCGCACCAGGACGGGACCCATCCCTGGGATCCGGCCTACCCGTGCGATCCGGCTGACTGCCAGCCGCGCCCGGGGACGTGGCGCGCGTGACCATCCGCAGCTGTCTGGTCACCCCGTATTGCCTGCTCAGAGGCTTGATGAGGAATACAGAACTGTCGTACCCCTCTGGTGGACTACGTCCATGACAGCGACGGCGCGACGGTTCCGGGTGGAGGTGACCCCCTACGTCACCGCCGTGCCCGTCGACTCCGCGCCGGTGCCGCGGCTGACCGAGCTCGCTGCTGCCGCCGGGCTGTCCGGTGCTGAGTTGGACGCCGAGTTGGCGTCGGTGCAGAAGCAGATGTCGGCCCTGGCCGCGTACCGCGCCGGCCTGATCGAGCGCAAAGCCACCCTGGGCGCCCGCCAGCCGCTGCCGTTCGCGCCGGGTGCCCGCACCGACACGAGGCCGGACACCGATGATGACCCGTCGCTGCAGGTGGCGGATGACTTCTTGCCCGACGAGGTCGCGGTGCTGCTGAACATGTCGGTGGGATCGGCTCGGTATCTGGTGGACGACGACCTGACCCTGGTCCGGCAGCTGACGGCGGTGTGGGAGGCGTTGGCTGATCAGCGGATCGACGAGACCCGCGCCAAGGCGATCGTGCGGGCGTTGCGCTACCAGGCCCGTTCGTGGGGCGGCCCGGTCGACGACGCGATCGTCGATGCGGTCGCTGCCCGCGGTGTGGCGTGGGCTGCGGCCGGGTGCGCGCCGTCGACGTTGCGGGGTCGGGTCGAAGCCGCACTGATCGCTGCGGACCCCGAAGCGGCGGACCGGCGGCGGGAGTTGCGGAAGCGGGAGGCCGGGGTGCGGGTGCAGAGCACCGGTGACGGACTGGCGGACGTGCGGGTGACCGGGATGGAGGCGGCCACGGCGAAGCTGGTCAAGGCGCAGCTCGGCGCGTTCGCACGGGAGCGAAAGGCCGACGGGGACGACCGCCGCACCGGGGAGATCGAGACCGACCTGGTGGCCACCTTGATCACCCGGCCCTGGGTCCAGCAGGACCCGGCGGTCGCGCACCTGACCATCAACGCCGACCTCGCCGACCTCCTCCCCACCGCCCCGGCCGAGGCCGGGTCGGCGACAGCCGACGACACCGTCCCCGGCGACGAGGCGACGCAGGACGAGGCGCCCCGAGACGAGGCACCTGGAGTCGAGGCAACCGAATGCGAGGCAACCGAAGGCGAGGCGATCTGCGCCCCGGCGGCCGGTGTGACCGACGGTGGGAGCCGGGTCGGGCACATCGGCGGGCTGCCGGTGACCCCGGCCGCGGTGCGGTCGCTACTGCATTGGATCGACGCCCTGGGGCTCACCCATCCCGAGGGCGGCGACCTGGCGTTCACGATCACCGGTGATCGCGGCCGGCTGCTGGCCGTGGCCACCCCCGAGGAACTGGTCGCCGCCGCCAAGGCCGGCCGCGGCGTCGGTCCACCCCCTCCAGCTGCTGGCTACGGTCCGACCGCCGCCCAGTACCGGTACTTGCGCGCCCGCGACCGACACTGCCGGTTCCCAGGGTGCCGGCAGGTCGCCAGGTCCTGCGACGCCGACCACGTCGTCCCCTACGACCACCACAAGCCAGAGCGCGGCGGACCCACCTGCGTCGGCAACCTGGCGATGCTCTGCCGCCGCCATCATCGGCTGAAGACCCACGCACCCGGCTGGCGCTTCGAGATGGACGACGACGGCACCCTGCACGTCACCACCCCCGGCGGTACCACCCGCATAACCCGGCCACCGGCCATGGGCGAAGTTCTGGATCTGCTGACCGAGCCGCCACCGCCCTACGACCCGGCAGCCGATCCGCCTCCGTTCTGACGAGGTGTGCTGCCGTGAGGGGCCCTAGATGAGTAAGTCCGAATGACACGGGTGTGATTTCAGGGCGGAGGGTGCT
>NZ_JBAPLV010000050.1:0-8633 GCF_037083865.1 Klenkia terrae
GGTCGCTGGCGTTGGGACGGTCGTACAGGACCACCTTGTCCAGGGTGACCGGGGTTGCCCAGCTCAGGGTGAGGGTGCTGCCGGTCCCGCGTCCGTCGGTGGCCCACTCGGTCGTGGCGTCACCGGGGTACCCGCCCACGACACCGTCGACGGCCTTCGCCGCGGTCTGCCCGGTCGAGGTGTTCTGCGAGGACGCGCTGACGGCGGCCTGACCGGCCACGTTGCGCGCAGCTGCCGTGCTCGTCGTGGTCGGAGCCGCCGTCGTGGTCGGAGCCGCCGTCGTGGTCGGAGCCGCCGTCGTGGTCGGAGCCGGCGTCGTGGTCGGAGCCGGCGTCGTGGTCGGAGCCGGCGTCGTCGTGGGAGCCGTGGTCGTCGCCACCGGGGTCCACGTCTGGATCTCCGACAGCCCCACGTTGCTCGTGCTGGCGCTGACAGCGGTGACGGTGAACGTCAGCCGGGTGACCGTGCGCGCCGTGAAGGACACCGTGGTGGCGGTCCCGGAGTTGGCCAGCGAGGGCACGGTGACGGAGGTGCCGTCGGAGAAGGCCAAGGTCGCCCCGGTGACCTGGTCGCTGGCGTTGGGACGGTCGTACAGGACCACCTTGTCCAGGGTGACCGGGGTCGTCCAGGTCAGGGTGAGGGTGCTGCCGACACCACCGCCGTCGGTCGCCCACTCAGCGGTGTAGTCGTCCGGGAACCCCGAGACCACGCCGTCGACCGCCTTGGCGGCCGTCTGCCCCGTCGAGGCATTCGCCGAGGAGGCCGCGACCGAAGCTCGACCGGCGACGTTCGTCCCCGGCGTCGGCGTCGTGGTCGGAGCCGGCGTCGTGGTCGGAGCCGCCGTCGTGGTCGGAGCCGGCGTCGTCGTGGGGGCCGGGGGTGTGGTCGGGGCGGGTGTCGAACCGGACGTCCAGGTCTGGATCTCCGCCAACCCGACGTTCTCGGTGGTGGGGCTGACCGACGTGACGGTGAAGCGGACGCTGCTCGTCGTGCGGGCGGGGAAGGTGATCGTGACCGGCGCCCCGGCGTTGTCCAGGGCCGGGACGGCGACCGTGGTGCCGTCGGTGAACGTGAGCGTCCCGCCCAGGACCTGGTCGGCGAGGTTCGGGCGGTCGTACAGCACGACGGTGTCCAGCTGGAACGGCTCGGCCCAGTTCAGCTGCAACGAGGTCCCTGCGGCGCCGGAGAAGCTGGCCCACTCTGCGCCCGAGTTGTCCGGGTACCCGCTGACGACGCCGTCGACGGCCTTCTCGGGGCCCTGGCCAGGCCTACCCGACGATGCGCTGACGCTGGCCAGCGCGGCCACGTTGCCGGTGCCGGTGCCCACCGTCGGGTGCACCTGGCTGGCGAGGTAGTTGCGGGTGATCCAGCGCTCCTCGTTGCGCCCTTGGCAGGCATCGATGCTGCCGCACACGTTGTCGTCGTGCTGGGCGTAGACGAACTGCGCGTTCCGCTTGCGCGCCAGGGCGTCACCCGCGACGTTGGGCGCGAGGGCCTCGGCGGGGTACCCGGCGTAGCTGACGAGCTGGGCAGAGGGGACGGAGGACGCGCGGGCCTGGGTCGCCAACCGGGCCACCGTGTAGTGGTCGCTGTGGTCGCCGCCGCCGAAGTTGCCCACGTTGTCCAGCGTGCGGACCACGTCCGCGGAGAAGGACGACATCACCGCGCCGAGCGTCTGCACCAGGCTGGACACGGTGTAGGTCTCTGCCGGGGTGTCGACGGTCGTGAGAGAGCTGATCGCGCCCGTGTAGAGGGACTGGAGGCTGGTGTACCCCGAGCTCGAGGTGCCGCTGCCGTCGGGGTTCCCGTCGGGCAACCGGAGGAAGGTGAGCACGATCTGCGGAGCGCTCCGCAGGGTCGCCTGGGTGAGCGTGTGCCCGGCGACGACGGTCGTGCTGGTCGACCAGCTGTTCTCGACCCCGGCCATCGACGCGTAGGCGGCCTCGATCCCGGTCTCGCGCCCGCGGGAGTAGCTCGTGCCCCGTCCCGCGTCGCCGGAGGTCACGAACACCGTCGCCACGCATGTGCCGGCGGCGATGTCGGCCTGCACGGCCGGGTTGATGAAGAACAGGTCGTCGTCGGGGTGGGCGACGACGTCGACAGTGCACCCGGACGCCGCAGCGGCCGGCGTGACCGACCCGGCGACGGCCAACCCGCCGACGAGCGCGAACGCGACCACCGCGGCGAGCCGACGGCCAGCCCGCTGGGCCGAGGCCCCGCGTGTCCTGACCCCGAGGGTCGTCATCCTCGCCAACCGACGCACGTGTTCCTCCATCACCTACTGCCCCGCTCGGGGCGTGACGGAAGGTAGCGGGCGAACGGAGCAGAGTGCATCGCTTGCCACCTGAACTGGTGATACGGAGGTGTCTCTTCTGCATGCGTTCGAGTGGCGTCACGGTGCGTGGTCGTTCGGCGTCGTGGGGGTCGGTCGGCGGCGACCGAGGTCGCGGGTGGAGACCCGGACGGCGGCCAGCAGCCCGACCGCGGCGAGGCCCTCCCCGCACTCCTCCACCCAGGTGGCCAGATCGGCGACCACGGAGCCCAGCGGAGCCAGCACCACGGTGACGGCGGCGAGGCCGACGCTGGCCAGGGCGTACAGGCCGAGCCAGGTGACGACGACCGTCCGGGTCTCCCGGCGCACCCACCGGCCGGCGACCAGCACCGTCAGCAGCCCGACCAGGCTGGTCACCACGAAGAGCAGCTGGATGTCGATGCCCGGCAGCAGACCCGCGAGCCGGCCCTCGACCAGGGAGTGCAGGGAGGTCTGCTTGGCGACGGTGAGGGCGGCGCACCCGGCGCCGAGGACCGCCCACCACACGGCAGCTCCCCCGTGGCCGGCTCGGCGGAACCCGCGCAGGCAGCCCAGCGCGGCGACGGCGAGCAGTCCGGTGATCAGTGCGCGCGGGACCGACCCCAGCGCGTCCATGTCCCACCGGAGCGCCCAGGAGCCGGCGACCTCGCTGCAGGAGCCGACCGCGCAGGCGCGACGGACGACCAGCCCGGTCGTCTCGGCCAGGAGCACCGCACCGGCCAGGACCGTGACCACCCGCGTGGGTGGCCGCACCGGCGCGACCAGCGAGGCGAGCAGCAGCTCCCGGGTCTGCGCCCAGGTTCGCCCGCCCGGATCGCCGGCCCGACGACCTGCACCGGTGATCGGCGCGGTGGGGGCGATCGGGGACGGCTCGGGGTGCACCAGGTGGGTCTCGACCTCCCCGGACCGCCGGTTGAGCACCCGCCGGCACACCTCACCCGTCCGGGCGACCGCCCGGGACGTCGGCGACACCTCCTGCCCGACCCGGCCGTAGGTTCATCGACGACCACGACAGGGGACCCCATGGACCACGATCTCCAGCCCGACGAACTGGACGATGAGCTGCCCGACGAGCAGCCGCCCCGGCGGCCACGCCGCCGGGTGCTGCGACGCGCGCTCCTGGGCCTCGGGGTGCTCACCGCGGTGCTCGCCCTGCTCGTCGCCGGGGGCGCCTGGTACGTGACCGACCGCTACGCCGGCAACGTCGCCCGCGTGTCCGACGTCTTCGACGGTCTGGACGAGTCGTCCCGGCCCGCCGAGGCCACCCCCGTCACCGCGACGACGGCGGCTCCGGTGACGTTCCTGCTCGTCGGGTCGGACACCCGGGCCGACATCGTGGCCGGCGAGCTGCCCGACGCCCGGTCCGACGCGATCATGGTCGCCCGGCTCTCCGGCGACCGCCAGCACGTGCAGGTCATCTCGATCCCCCGCGACTCGTGGGTGGACATCCCCGGCTACGGCATGAACAAGATCAACGCCGCCTACGCCTACGGCGGCCCCACCCTGCTGATCCAGACCGTCGAGGCCGTGACCGGCGTGCGCATCGACCACTACGCCGCGATCAGCTTCGACGAGCTCATCTCCATGACCGACGCGTTGGGCGGGGTCGACGTCGACGTCGCCACGACCACGTCCAACGGTCCGTACACGTTCACCGCCGGCCCCAACCACCTGGACGGCGACATGGCCCGCTGGTACGTGGGCCAGCGCTACGACCTGCCCGGCGGCGACTTCGACCGGGTCAAGCGCCAGCAGAACTACCTGCGCTCCATGTTCGGCAAGCTGTTCGCCGCCGGCACGTTCACCAGCCTGGACCAGATCGACACCGTGCTGACCGCGGTCACCGGCTCCATCGCGGTCGACGACACCCTCAGCACGACCGACCTCCTGCAGCTGGTGCTGTCCGCCCGGGGCATCACCCCGGACGGCATCGACTTCTTCACCGCGCCCGTGCTGGGCACCGGCACCGAGGGGGCGGCCAGCGTGGTCTACCTCGACGACGTGACCGGGGCCCGCATGTGGGGCTACCTGCAGACCGACTCCCTCGGCCAGAACGCCGACGAGTTCACCGACGAGGCGCTGGGTGACGTCGTCAACTGACCGCGGCACCGCTCCGGCGCCCGCCGACCTGCCGGTGGACCGGCTCTCGATCGCCTGGGTGGTCGCCGGGGGCGAGGGCTACGGCGTCGCCCGCAGCGTGGTGAACCTGATGACCGAGGTCCGCGGGCTCGGGGCCACCGTCACCTGCCTCAGCGCCCGGGCCGGCGAGACCTCCGAGGAGGTGGCCGCAGCGGGGTTGCCGCTGACGGTGCTGGACCTGCCCGACCCGCCCTACATATCCCGCCGCGGGCCCGGGGCGCTCCGGGACGCCGTCCGGTTGCTGGCGTGGATGGTCTCCTTCGTCCGGGTCGCCCGCCGGCACCCGGCCCTGGCCGGGGTGACGCACCTGCACGTGGTGTCCCCCGCCCTGGTGCCGGCCGGGGCGATCACCGCCCGGTTGCTCGGGGCGACCTGCGTGTGGGAGCTGACCCGCCCGGTCCGGGACAGCGCGCCCGCCCGGCTGGCCTACCGCCTGCTGGCCCGGGTGCTGGACGTGCACGTGCTGGCCAACAGCCGGTCGACGCTGTCCTCCCTCGGCGTGCACGGCGGCCGTCCCGCGGCCGACGTGATGCACCTGTCGGCCGCCGACGTCTTCGCCACCGTGCCCGACCTCGTCGACGCACCGCTGCGCGCGGTATGCATCGCCCGGATCGCCGAAGACAAGGCGCAGGACCTCCTGGTGGAGGCACTGGCTGACCCCCGGTTGGCCGACCTCGCGCTCGACCTGGTCGGCGGCTCCCACGACCCGGTGTTCCAGGACCGGGTCCGGGCGCTGGTCGCCACGAGCCCGGCCCGCGACCGGATCCGGCTGCTGCCGGCCAGCGACCACCCGGAGACGTTCCTCGCCACCGCCTCCCTGGCCATCTGCGTCAACCGCGGGGTGGAGTCGTTCGGGCTCAGCGTGGTCGAGGCGATGCGCGCCGGGCGGCCGGTGGTCGCGACCAGCAGCGGCGGGCCGTCGGAGACGGTCGTGGACGGCGAGACCGGCTGGCTGATGGACACCCTCGACACCGCCGCGCTGGCCGACCAGCTGGCGACGGTCCTGGACCAGCGACCCGCCTGGGCGCAGATGGGTCGCGCCGCGCGCCGACGGGCCGAGGATCGCTTCAGCCCCGCGGGGCAGGCCCGGCGCTACCTGCAGCTGCTGGCCCGGCCGTGAGGCAATGGGTGGCCAGCCGGCTGCAGAACCCGGTCGTCGCCCTGCTGGCGAAGGCCGCGGGCTGGAACGCGGTCTCCCAGCTGGTCACCAAGGTCGCCATGGTGGTGTTCACCGTCGTGGCCAGCCGCGTGCTGGGCGTCAGCGAGCTCGGGTTCCTGTTCACCCTGCAGGGCGCGATGCTCCTGGTGGCGGCCGCGGCCGACGCCGGCACCAGCACCTACATCCAGCAGCAGCTCGCCGGGCGCGAGAGCGGCTCGGCGGCCGTGGCCTCGCTGGTGACCCTGCGGCTGTGGCTGGCCGGGGTCGTGACCGTGGGGTGGGTCGTGGTGGCCCAGCTGCTGTGGGACCTCTCGGTGGCCGAGGTCGTGCTGGTCGCGCTGGGCGGGCTGGCCTTCTCCGCCTCGCTGTTCGTCCAGGCCGTGCTGGGCTACCTGCACGAGTTCCGGGTGGGCAGCGAGGCCCTGTTCGCCGGCCGCCTGGTGCTGTGCGTGGCCGCACCGCTGGCCTTCGTGCTGGACGGCGCGGTGCTCGTGCCGTTCCTCCTGGGCGGCCTGGCCGGGGCCGAGGTCGTGACCCTGCTGTACTCGCTGTGGCGGGTCCGCACCCGGCTGGACGGCGTCCGGACCGCGTTCGCGAACCGGCCCGGTGACCGGCGGGCGCGGATGCTGCTGGCGATCCGGGCGTCGGCGCCGCACACCCTCAACAGTCTGATCAACGTGGTGGTCAACCGGGCCGACGCCCTGCTGGTCACCGTGTTCGCCGGGCTGACCGTGGCCGGTCTCTACGCCCCGGCGTCGCAGCTGCAGAACGCGCTCGGCGGGGTGCTGGTGCTGCTGGCCGCGGGGGTCATCCCGGCGGCCCGGCTCGGTGCCACCCGCGAGAAGGGCATCGACAACTCCCGCCGCGCTGCGCTGCTGTCTTCCGGCATGGGCCTGGGGCTGCTGCTCGCCGCCGCGCTGGTGCTGTCGGTCAGCGCGGGGTGGTGGGCCCCGCTGTTCTTCGGCGAGCGGATCGGGGCGGACCCGATCGCTTTCCAGATCCTGCTGTTCTCCCTGCCGATCGCGGCCGCCGGGGTGCCGCTGCAGGCCCTCGCCGTCGCGCGGGGACAGGCCTACGGGCTGACCGCCGTCCAGTTCCTGGCGCTCACCGTCTGCGTACTGGCGCACTGGCAGCTCGACGCCCGATTCGGCGCGGCAGGCGCTGCCTGGGCCTCGCTGAGCCGTGAGCCGGTGCTCCTGCTGGGCAGCCTGCTGCTGCTCCGCCGGGGTGACCGTCGCACCGCCCGGGTGGACCCCGCGGTCACGACGCCGGCCTGACCGGGCCTAGCTGTACTGACCGGAGAGGTTGTTCAGGCGGGTGATGGGCGGTCGGGATCCGGTCGCGGTGTGGGGCCGGTGATGGTTGTACTCGTGTAGCCAGGCCGGTAGTGCCTTACGGCGTGCGGTCTCGGTGGTGAACATCCGGCCGTAGGCCCAGCCGTCGGCGAGGGTGCGGTGGAAGCGTTCGATCTTGCCGTTGGTCTGCGGGCGGTAGGGCCGGGTGCGCTTGGGGGTGATGCCCAGCTCGGCGCAGGCCTCGCGCCATGCGTGCGAGCGGTAGGCCGACCCGTTGTCGCTCAAGACCCGTTGCACGGGGACCCCGCGGGCGGCGAACCAGGCGGTGGCGTTGCGCAGGACGGCGATGGCGGTGGCCGCTGTTTCGTCGTCGTGGATCTCGGCGTAGGCCACGCGGGAATGGTCGTCGATGACGGTGTGCACGAACGCGGTGCCCATCTTCGGGTTGTGGTGCGCGTTCTTCGGCTTGCCCGGGGTGGCGGCGCGGTGCTTGTCGCCTTGTGGGCGGCCGACGTAGCGGTGACCGCCGCCGTCGGGGATGTTGCCCAGCTTCTTCACATCGACGTGGATCAGTGAGCCGGGGTGGTCGTGTTCGTAGCGGCGGATCGGCTCGCCGGTGGCGCGGTCGACGTGGGAAAGCCGGTTGAGCCGGCAGCGCACCAGCACCGCGTGCACGGTGGAAGCCGCCAGCCCCAGCCGGCCGGCGATCTGAACCGGGCCCAGGCGCTTCTTCCACCGCAGGTGCACGATCTTGCGGACCACCGGCGCCGGGGTGCGGCGCGGGCAGTGGTGCGGTCGTGAGCTGCGGTCTTCCATCGCCGCGGGCCCGCCCACCAGGTAGCGGTCGGCCCACTTGCGGGCCGTGGGTGCCGACACGTTGAACACCGTGGCCGCGTAGGCCGGCGTCCAGCCCTGCTCGACCACCGCCCGAGCCAGTCGCAGTCGGTGCTTGGGGGTCAAAGCGGCGTTAGCGTGGGTCACGAGGACCTCCGGAGTCCGGGGAATGGGTGCCTTCAGCAGCTCCACTCCACGTCCGGAGGTCCTCCCTCCACAAGATCCTCAGTCAGATCGAGTGGTCACACGCCCGAGAACAACGTCTCTGGTCAGTACACCTAGCGGGAGACCGTCACCGGGATCCGGCAGAGGGAGTGGCTGTCGTCCTCGCCCTCGCTGATGGCGAGGTACAGGTAGGAATCCCGCCCGGTGACCTGGTCGTTGGGCGCCCCGGGGCTGAGCAGGGTGCCGTAGGCCACGAAGGCCGCGCCGGCGACCGAGGGCGCGTCCAGGCCGAGGAACTGCACTGCCTCGGCCCAGTCGGTGAGCGTCGTCGAGTGGGTCCACCAGAAGCCGTCAGCGGTCTGGAACACCAGCAGGTACCGCTCGAGGTGGGTGTTCCAGCTCAGCGACGGCCCGCCGGCCACGACGGTCACGTCACCGTCGCCGGGGCGGGTGACGACGGCGGTGCTGGCCCCGCCGTCGCCGGGCGTGGAGAAGGCACCGTCGTGCCACTTCTGCCAGGCCGCCGGGTCGTCGACCGCGTCGAGCGGGGCCCGCGCCAGGTGCAGCTCGTCCGGGGTAGCCAGGTTCCAGTCGATGTAGAGCACGTAGACGTACCCGCCGGCCACCAGTGCGCACAGCGATCCGGCGCCGACGACGTCGCGGGGTGCCGGCTGGTCGTCCCGGGGCACCTGTCCGGTGATGACGGCGCCCCGGCGCTGCCAGGTGAGCC
>NZ_JBAPLV010000051.1:0-8430 GCF_037083865.1 Klenkia terrae
CCCGCGGCGTGCCCACCCGGGTGGCCTTCCTGGGGGCGGAGGAGGGCGCGGCGGTCCGCGCCGAGCACGGTCCGGCCGACCTGGTGGCGGCCAACAACGTCTTCGCGCACGTCCCCGACGTCCGGGACTTCTCCGCGGGTCTGGCCGCACTCCTCGCCGACGACGGGTGGCTCTCCATCGAGGTGCCGCACCTGATGCGGCTGATCGAGCGGGCCCAGTACGACACGATCTACCACGAGCACTTCTCCTACTACACGCTGCTCACCGCCCAGCGGGTGCTCGCCACGGCCGGTCTGGTCGTGGTCGACGTCGAGGAGCTGGCCACCCACGGTGGCTCGCTGCGGATCTGGGCCCGGCACCAGCAGCACGCCGGCACCGGGACCCCGGCCGTGGCCGCGCTGCTGGCGGAGGAGGCGGCCCGCGGGCTGCACACCCTCGAGGGCCACAGCGGGTTCGCCGCCGTCGTCGACCGGGTCAAGCGCGACCTGGTGGCGTTCCTCTCCGCCGCCGCGGCGGAGGGGCGGACGGTGGTCGGGTACGGCGCCCCGGGCAAGGGCAACACGCTCCTGAACCACTGCGGGATCCGCAGCGACCTGCTGGCCTTCACCGTCGACCGCAACCCGCACAAGCACGGCATGTTCCTGCCGGGCACCCACATCCCGATCCTGCCGCCCGAGGCCATCGACGAGGTGCGGCCGGACTACGTGCTGATCCTGCCGTGGAACCTCCGCACGGAGATCAGCGCGCAGCTGGCCCACGTCCGTGACTGGGGGACCCGCCTGGTGGTCCCCATCCCCGCACTCGAGATCGACTGAGGAGCTCGCCGTGAAGGTCGTCCTGTTCTGCGGTGGCCACGGGATGCGGATGCGCGACGGTGGTTCGTCGGTCCCCAAGCCCATGGTCATGATCGGTGGTCGGCCGCTGATCTGGCACGTGATGCGCTGGTACGCCCACCACGGGCACACCGAGTTCGTGCTGTGCCTGGGCTACGGCGCCGGCTTCATCAAGGACTACTTCCTCCACTACGAGGAGACCGCCAGCAACGACTTCGTGCTGCGCGGGGGGCGTGAGGTCGACCTGCTCTCCAGCGACCTCACCGACTGGACCATCACCTTCGTCGACACCGGGCTCAACAGCAGCATCGGCGAGCGGCTGCGCCGGGTGCGGCACCTCGTCGAGGGGGACGAGTACTTCCTGGCCAACTACGCCGACGTGCTCAGCGACGTCCCGCTGCCCGACGTGGTGGCGACGTTCCTGGCCGGCGACGCCACGGCGTCGTTGACCGCGGTGCCGCCGCAGTCCTCCTTCCACGTGCTCGACATCGGTGAGGACGACCGGGTGTCCGGGCTGCAGCCGGTGAGCCGGTTCCCGATCTGGGAGAACGGCGGGTTCTTCGTCTTCCGGCCCGAGCTGTTCGACGCGCTGCTGCCGGGGGAGGACCTCGTCGACGGCGCGCTCGCCCGGCTGGCCGCGGCCGGCAAGCTCGCCGCCTACCGGCACGCCGGGTTCTGGGTGCCGGCCGACACGGTGAAGGAGCACGCGCAGCTGGAGGAGCTCTACCAGTCCGGCCGCCGGCCGTGGGCGGTGTGGGAGCCGTCCGCCGCCGCGACCCCGGAGGCAGGCACCCGGACGGTGACCGACGTCGACCGCACCCCGTCCGCCCTCGACGGCGCCCTCGACCGGATCTGAGCCGTGCTGGACCTCCTCCCCGCCGACCTCGGCCGTCCGCTGCGGGTGCTCGCGGTCGGCGCGCACCCCGACGACGTCGAGATCGGCGCCGGGGGCACCCTGCTGCAGCTGGTGGACCAGCGACCCGACACCGAGGTCGACGTCCTCGTCCTCACCGGCACCGCCGAGCGCGCCGCGGAGGCGCGGGCGGCGGCCGACCTGTTCCTCGCCGGCGCCCGGCACACGGTGACCGTGCACGACCTGCCCGACGGCCGGCTGCCGGCGCACTGGGACGCGGTCAAGCAGGTGCTGGAGGACCACGCCGCCGCCGCCCCCCGCCCGGACCTCGTCATCGGTCCCGGCCCCGACGACAGCCACCAGGACCACCGGCTGATCGCCGAGCTGCTGCCCACCGTCTTCCGCGGTGTGCTCACCCTGGGCTACGAGATCCCCAAGTGGGACGGCGACCTGGGCCGCCGTCCGGTGTACGTGGCCCTCGACCCGGCCACCGCCCGGCGCAAGGCCGAGCTGCTGGCGGCGTCCTACCCTTCCCAGCGGGGCCGCGCCTGGTACGACGACGAGGTCTTCCTCGGGCTCGCGCGGCTGCGCGGGGTCGAGTGCTCCTCGTCCTACGCCGAAGCGTTCAGCTGCGCGAAGGCCGTCCTGGCCTTCGCCCCCACCACCCCCGAGAGGCCCGGCGCATGAGCTCCGACCCCACTCCTGTCCCGGTCGCCGTCCTCGGCTCGGGCATGGCCGCGATGGGCGCGGCCCACGCGCTGCGCGACGCCGGCCGCGAGGCCGTCTGCTTCGACGCGAAGTCCTACGCCGGCGGGCACACCGCGACCTTCGACGCCGGCCACGGCTTCCTGTTCGACGACGGACCGCACCTGTCGTTCACCTCCGACGAGCGGGTCGCCGGCGTCTTCGCCGACGCCGTCGACGGTCGGTTCCGCACCGTGCAGGCCCACATCGACAACGTGTGGCGCGGGCACCGGGTGCGCCACCCGGTCCAGCTCAACCTGCACGGTCTGCCCCCCGAGCTCGTCGTCGACGTCCTGGCCGACTTCGTCGCGGAGTCCACCGGCCCGCAGCGGTCCGTCGAGCACTACGCGGACTGGCTGGTCTCCTCCTACGGCCGCACGTTCGCCGAGACCTTCCCGATGGTCTACGGCCGCAAGTACCACACGACCGAGCCCGAGAACGTGACGACCGAGTGGCTGGGTCCGCGGATGTACCGCCCGGACCTCACCGAGATGCTGACCGGGGCGCTGGACGCACCGCGGGAGCACAAGCACTACGTCACCGAGTTCCGCTACCCCGAGCGCGGTGGGTTCGGCGCCTACCTGGCCGGGATGCGGCGCGGGCTGGACGTCCGGCTGGACCACCGGGTGGTGGGCATCGACCCCGCCGCCGGGACGGTGCGGTTCGCCGACGGCAGCGCGGTCACCGCGGAGGCGATCATCTCCTCCATCCCGCTGCCGGACCTGGTGCCGCTGGTCGACGGGGCACCCGCGGCGGTGCTGGCCGCGGCCGCGGCGCTGTCGTGGAGCTCGGCGATGGTGGTCAACGTCGGGGTCGCGCGGGAGGACCTGTCCCCGGCGCACATCACCTACTACTACGACCCCGACGTGGTGTTCCCGCGGCTGAACTTCCCGCACATGCTCTCCCCGCACGTCGTACCGGCCGGCGCGGGCGCCATCCAGGCCGAGGTCTACCACTCGCACCGCTACAAGCCGCTGCAGCAGACCCCGGAGCAGGTGGTCGAGCGGGTGCTGGCCGACCTCCGGCGGGTGGGGGTCCTGCGCGAGGACGACGAGGTCCTGGTCGCCGAGGCCCGCAACATCGAGTACGCCAACGTCATCTGGGACCACCAGCGGGCCGACGCCGTCGCCACCGTGCACGCCTGGCTGGCCGAGGTGGGCATCGCCCGGTGCGGGCGCTACGGCGACTGGGACCACGCCTGGACCGACGAGTCCTACCTCAGCGGCGAGCGGGCGGCCGCCGAGGTGCTCGCCCGCACCCCCGCCGCCGCGCTGCGCTGAGCGGTCAGGTCCCGGCCAGCCGGGCGACCAGGGGGGCCAGCCCGTCGAGGTCGGCCCCCAGGTTGAGGTAGCTGAACCCGTAGCGCTCCCGCACCTCCTGCAGGCGGTCCACGCACTCGTCGACGTCCCCGACCAGCACCGCCGGGGAGTCGGCCAGGGTGTCGCCCGCGGCGGCCATCAGGGCGGCGAAGCTCGAGCTGGGCGCGGGGGCGTCCCGTCCCACCCGGCTGTGGTAGACGCTGAACTGCAGCTCGGGGTCGCGACCGGCGGCGGCGGCGGCCTCCCGCACCCAGCCGACCTTCTCGGCGACCCGCTCGGCCGTCAGGTCCGCGACGGCCTCGGAGTCCTGCACCCCGGAGCGCAGGGTGCAGTGCACCCCCACGACGTCGGCGGTCCGGGCGGCCAGCTCCAGCATCCGGCGGCCGCCACCGCCGACCAGCAGCGGCGGACGGGGCGCCTGCACCGGCCGGGGCAGACCGGTGAGGTCCTGCACCCGGTAGTGCTCGCCGGCGAAGGTCAGCGGCGCGGGCCCGAACAGGCCGGTCCGCACGGCCAGGGCCTCCTCGCGCCGGTCGATCCGCACGCCCGGGCGGGCCATCGGGATGCCCGCCGCGGTGTAGTCGGCGGCCATCCAGCCGGCGCCGATGCCGACCTCGACCCGGCCGCCGCTGAAGACGTCCAGGGTGGCCAGCGCCTTGTGCAGCAGGACCGGGTGCCGGTAGTCGTTGGCCAGCGCCAGGGACAGCACCCGCAGGGACGTGGTGGCCTCGGCGGCCACCGTCATGGCGGTCAGCGGCTCCAGCACCCAGCCGCTGCTGAGGTGGTCACCGATGGACATCGTGGTGAACCCGAGGTCCTCGATCCGGCGCACCTCCGCGCGCCAGGCAGCCGGGTCGGTCCCCAACCGCGGGGCCGGGGCGATGAAGCGGAAGGGCCGGGTCACGGGACGAGCTCCAGGGTGGGCAGCGGGAAGAGGAAGCGGGTGCCCCGGGCACGCAGGTCGGCGAGCTGGGCCAGCACCTCCTCCCGCAGCGGCCACACCAGGACCAGGACGACGTCCGGCGGGTCCGCGGCGAGCTCCTCGGGCGCGCACACCCGGGTGCCCGCACCCGGGAGGAACCTGCCCTGCTTGGCCGGCGAGCGGTCGGCGGTGCGCGGCAGCTCGGACGCGGTCAGCCCGCAGAGGTTCAGCAGCGTCGTCCCGCGGGTGGGGGCGCCGTAGCCGGCCACCCGTACCCCGTCCCCCAGCCCGGCCAGCGCATCGCGCAGCGCGTCGGGCAGCCGGAGGGTCCGGTCGGCCAGCGGACGCCAGGCCGCGGGGTCCCCGAGCCCGGCCTCGGCCTCGGCGGCCAGCACCTCGGCGACGCCGCCTTCGGGCCGCGCCCCCTCGGCGGTGGACCGGGCCTGCACCCGGACGACGCCGCCGTGCAGGGTCAACGGCCGGGCCGTGGTCACGGTGAGCCCGTGCCGGCCCAGTGCCGCGGTCAGGGCGGTCAGCGACAGGTAGCTCCGGTGGGCGTGGCAGACCACGTCCACCTGACCGCCGAGGAGGATGCCCAGGGCCGAGTGGAACTCGACCGCCAGCCGGCCGCCGGGGGCCAGCGAGCCGGCGAGGACCTCGACCGCGGCGTCGAGGTCGTCGGCGTGGCTGAGCGTGTGGTTGGCCAGGACGAGGTCGAACTCGGGCACGGCAGCACCCCGGACGTTGCCGTCGCGGACCGTCGTGGTGGTGCCCGCTGCGGTGGCCTGGTCGGCGAGGGCGCCGTCGCGCTCCCACCCGAGGACCTGGTGACCCGCCGCGGCGAACGGGCGGAGCAGCCCGCCCGAGCCCGACCCGACGTCCAGCACCCGGCCCGCGGGGGGCAGGTCGGCCATGAGCTCGGCCGCCCACCCGGCCTCGTGGTCGAGGACGGTGCCGGAGAAGGCGCTCCCGTGCCCGTGCGCGGCGTGGGCGAGCACCGGCGTCAGGGCGTCGAGCTGGACCAGCCCGCAGCTGCGGCAGCAGCCCACCGCCAGCCGGTGCCGAGGAGCACCGCGTGCGTCGTCCGGGCTGTCGGCCAGGTCGTCGGCGACCGGCTGGTGCCCGAGGTCGAGCACGGTGGTGACGGCGGCGTCGCGGCAGGATCGGCAACGACCGGCGGGCTCGTCGGGCACCGTGACCCCCTCGGTCGGTCCTAGGCTTGCGCACCATGTCCTACCAGGTCCGGCCATGACCGCTCCTCATCCCTCGGCACTGCGTGGCCGGGACGTGCTCGTGACCGGGCACACCGGCTTCAAGGGCTCGTGGTTGGCGCTGTGGTTGGCCGCGCTGGGCGCGCGGACCACCGGGTACGCACTGGCGCCGGAGACCGACCCGGCGCTGTTCGAGGTCGCCGGGGTCGCCGACGTCCTGCACGACCACGTGGTCGGCGACGTCCGCGACCGGGACGCCGTCGACGCCGTGGTCGCCCGCTCCCGGCCCGACGTCGTGCTGCACCTGGCTGCCCGCACGGTGGTGAGCGAGGGGTACCGCCGCCCGGCGGAGGCGTTCTCGGTCAACGTCGACGGCACGACGGCGGTGCTCGACGCGGTGCGGGCCGCCGACCGGCCGTGCGCCGTCGTGGTGGTCACCAGCGACAAGTGCTACCTGAACGACGAGTCCGGCCGGCCGTTCAGGGAGACCGACCCGCTCGGGGGGCACGACCCGTACAGCGCGAGCAAGGCCGCCCAGGAGCTGGTGGTCCAGTCCTACCGGCGTTCCTACTTCGACCCGCAGGCCCAGGCCGCGGCGGGCTGTCCGGTGGTGCGGCTGGCCTCCGGCCGGGCGGGCAACGTCATCGGCGGCGGGGACTGGACCGAGGACGGCCTGGTGGCCGACCTGGCCCGGGCCCCGGCCCGCGGCGGCGAGCTGGTGCTGCGCAGCCCGCACGCGGTGCGGCCCTGGCAGCACGTGCTGGAGCCGCTGTCGGGCTACCTCACGCTGGCCGCGGCGTTGCTGCAGGACGACGCCGACGCCCTCGCCGGCGCCTACAACTTCGGCCCGCACCCCGAGGACGACGCCACGGTCGCCGAGCTCGTCGACGGGCTCAGCACCGCGTGGGGGCCGCTGGCCGACGGCTCCCGCGGTTGGCGCAGCGAGCCCCACGAGGACCTGGGTCACGAAGCCGGGGTGCTCCGGCTGGACGTCGAGCTGGCCGCGCGGGCGCTGTCCTGGACCCCGACCTGGCGGCTGGGCGAGACGCTGGGCAGGACCGCCGACTGGTACCGCGGGTTCGGGGCGGAGCCGGCCAGTGCGCGCGACCTCTGCCGCGAGGACATCGCGGCGTTCGAGGGCGCGGTGTCCGGGAGCGCCACGCGGGGCCGCGCCGGCGCCGGCCCCGGCCCGTCCAGGAGCGACGCGGACAGCTCCCGGTCGAGCGGCGACGTGACCCCCACCGGCTGAGGGACGAGCTGGCCGTCCCCCGCCAGCTGGTGCACCCAGCAGGTGTAGCGGCGCAGAGAGGCGGCGCTGGTCAGGTGCTCGGCCGCGTAGACCCGGCCCCGGGCACCCATCGCCGTCGACGCGGCCGGGTCGGCGGCGACCTGCTCGATCGAGTCCAGGATCGCGGCCGCGTCCCCGGCCGACGTGGACCGGCCGGCTCCCGCGGCGGCCATCAGCGAGCTCGCCCCGCTGCGGGGATCGGTTGCGGCGACCACCGGTCGGCCGGCGGTGAAGTAGCTGGTGAGCTTGCTGGGGACACTCATCTCGACCAGCCCGGGCTTCTCGTGCAGCACGAGCACGTCCGCGGCAGCGAGGGCGGTCTCGAACTCCCCGTCCGGCAGTGGCGCCAGGAACGTCAGCCGGTCGACGTCGGCACCCAGGGCCATCACGTGCGCCCGCTGGGACCCGTCACCCATGACGACGACCCGCACCCGGCTGCCGCGCTGGTCGGCCAGCCGGGCGACGTCCACGAGGCCGTCGAGGCCCTGCTTGACGCCGATGTTGCCGGCGTGCAGCGCGATGACCTCGTCGGGTCCCCAGCCCAGGCGGGCCCGGACCGCGGGGACGTCGACGTCCTCGGGGACGTACACGTGCGACCAGTTGGGGATGACCTCGATCCGGTTGGGCGCGATGCCGGCCTCGACCAACCGGCGCCGGAAGACCTCGTGGATGACGGAGATCGAGTCGGCCCGCTTCAGGAGCGCGATCTCCAGCCAGGCGGTGGCGCGGGTGAGCAGACCCCCGCCCAGTCCCGTCTCGGCCAGCGCAGCGCCGTACAGGTCCTGCACCCACACCCCGAGCCGGTAGCCACCCGCCCGGCGCAGCAGAACCGCCGGCAGCAGGGACAGCAGCACCGGGCTGACCGCCACCACGACGTCCGCCCGACGGCGCATCAGCTGCCACGCGGTCTTGACCGCGAACGTGGACTCCATGACCACCCGGGTGAGCGCAGTGGGCTCAGCCGGCACCAGGTGCCGCTGCCGGCGCACGGTGACCCCGTGGTCGACCTCCACGCGGCGTCGGCGCAGGTAGTCCGGGTGCAGGTGCCACTCCGGGTAGTGCGGGTAGCCCACGACCGCCGTCACGTCCATGTCCTCGGTCGCGAGGTGCCGGGCCAGGCCGGTGGTGTAGGGCGCGTTGCCCGAGTGCTCGGGGGCGTAGTGCAGGCCGACGACGGTGACGTCCAGGCGGGTCATGAGTCGACCCGGACTGATCTGCCGGAGAGCTGGTCGTCGAGGGCCTGGATGTCGGCGTCGACCA
>NZ_JBAPLV010000052.1:0-8027 GCF_037083865.1 Klenkia terrae
GGTGCCCGGGGACGGGGTCCTGGGGGTCGGGGTGCCGGGGGTCGGGATGCCCGGCGTCGGGGTGCCCGGCGTCGGGGTGCCCGGCGTCGGGGTGCCCGGCGTCGGGGACATGTCGCGCGGGCCCGCGGTCGGGGGCTGCTCGGCCGGAGTCGTCGTCGTCGGGGCCTGCGTGGTCGGGGACTGCGCAGGGGTCGCGCAGGTGCACGGGGCTCCGGGCGGGCAGTCGCAGGCCTCCTCGGGCCACCACCCGGTGGCGTTGGCGACGGTGCGCACCCACCGCCACAGCTGCGCGTCCTGGCCGGTGGAGACGACCACCCCCACGAACGCGCCGCTGACGGCGGCCAGGGCGGCCGGGACCGCGGTCCGGCGCCGGGCGGCATCGGGCCCGGCGTCGAGCAGGCCCAGTCGGCGGGCCTCCTCGAGCACCTCGGCCACCCGGACGCCGCGCGCGTCCGGCGGGGTGGTGCGCAGCTGCTCGGCCTCGCGGGCCAGCACCGCGAGATCGCGCGCGGCACCGTCGTCCACCGGCGGGGTGCCGTCCGAGGGTGCGGGCCCGTGCGTCAGCCGGCCGAGCGCGGACTCCACGGTGGCCACGAACGCCGCCGCCCGGTCCAGCACGAGCTGCAGCAACCGCGGGCGGCGCGACCGCGTGACCGCGTCGTCCAGCTGGTCCCGGGCCGCGGCCAGGTCGGCCCGGGCCTCGGCGCGCCGGGCACGGGTCAGCGCCTCCGCCTCGTCCACGGCAGCCTGCCGGGCGGCCCGCTCGAGCTGCGACCAGCGGGCCCGCCGCGCCTCGGCGGCCTTGGCCCGGGCGGCCTCGCGGTCGAAGCCGGACCTCCCCGCCAGCGCGTCGCCCCCGGCCGCGACCACGGAAGCCAGTCCCGCCGCGGCGGCGCCGACGGTGGCCGCGAGGGCCGGCACCGCCGACGCCCCCAGCGCGCTCCACGTCTGCGGCTGCACGAGGGTCAGCGGGCTCAGGTCGGTGGCCGTGACGAACACCGTGACCGCACCGCCGACCACGACGGCGGCCGGCCCGAGGGCCCGCGCGACGGCCACGGGGTAGCGGGGTCGGCCAGCGGCCGGCTGCGCCGGCGGCGGCGGCGCGTCGTCCCGCTCCTCGACCTCGACGGCGGCGCTGGGCGTCGGCGGCGCCGTCGGGACGACGGTGCGCGGGCGTCGGCGGGCAGCGGCGCGGTCCCGGTCCAGCCGGTCCAGCCGGTCGTGCCGGTCGCGGTTCTCGGCCTGCTGCGCGGCCAGCTCCGCGGTGGCCGCCGCCCGGGCCGCGGCGCGCTGGGCGTCACCGGCGTCGAGCGCGTCGGCGGCGTCCGGGGACCACAGGCTGCCGGGGCGCTTGCCGCGCTCCTTGCCGAGGGCGGTGGCCCGCTCCGCCACCGCCGCCGACACCGCCAGGGCCACCGGGCCGAGCGCTAGGCCGACCGCCGGTGCGACCCCGAGGGCCGCGGCGCCCAGGACCGCCCCGGTCACCGAGGGCAGCACCGACGAGGCCAGTCCCTTCGCCACCGCCCAGCCGGGGGCGGGGACGGCGCTGGGCAACTCGTCGATGCCCGCCAGCCGCAGCTGCAGGGCCGGGTCCAGCGCCGCCCGGCGGTGCGGCCAGCCGAGCTCGTCGGGGTCGGTGATGAGGCCGAGGTCCAGCGGCGCGTCGAGCCCGAGCCCGGCCGCTGCCTGCCGCGCCCGGGCCACAGCGGCGGTGCGGCTGCGGCCGCGGGCCGCGTCGACGGCGTCCAGGGCGCTGGTCAGGTCGGCCAGCCGCGCCCGGTCGGCGTCGGACAGCGACGTCGGGTCGACCGGACCGGTGCGCGGGCCGGGCACCAGCTGGTCGCCGGTCGGTCCGCCGTCCGGCTCGGTGGTGGCCGGCGCGACGTCCGCGGCGGGGTCCGGTGTCGCCACCGGCCGGCCGGCCGCGGCGTCGGCGAGCAGCGCGTCGAGCCGGCGGGCCACCCGCTCCGCCTGCTGCGAGGCCGCCTCGGTGCGGGCGTCCAGAGCTCGGCCGGCTGCCGACCGGGCCGCGTGCTCCGCGGCGGCGCGGACGGCGCGACGGGCCTCCTCGACGGCGGTGCGCCGGCCCTCCAGCACCGCCTTGTACCGGGCCTGGGCGTGCTCGACGACCGTGGTGAGCCCGACCGAGGCGAGCGCGGCGACGAGGCCGCCGACCGCCGCGACCGGCAGGGCGAGGCCCAGCGACGTCGCCACGACGAGCCCGACGCCGGCGACCGTCGCGGCGGCCAGGGGACCGGCCGCCGCCTTGGCCGCCCAGGCCCGGCGCGCGGGGGTCGCGTCCGGACCGACCTGCGGGGGGACGGCGAGCTGGTCGGCCCGCGCCTCGCCGGACGTCGTCCGGTCCCGCCGCCCGGGGGTCGCCGCGGGGGTCACGCCGGCCAGCCGCTCGGCGAGCAGGGCGCGTGCGCCGGGTCGGCCCGTCGCCGCCGGGCGGCCGGCGACCGCGGCCAGGTCGTCGAGGGCACGCAGCGACGCGGCGGTGTCGGCGACGTCCCCGGACATCCGGCGGACGGCGTCGGCGACGGCCAGGTCGTGCACGGCCAGGGCGTCGGGGGGCAGGCCGCGGCGGACGTCGGCGGCGGCCCGGAGCAGCTCGGTCAGCCGGGCGTGCACCCGGTCGGCACGCAGCGCCGCGACCTGGCCGACCAGCGCGGCGCCCCCGGTGATGCCGGCGGTGACCACCCGCCCGAGGTCGCCGGTGGCCAGGCCCACCGCGGTGGCCGTCCCGGCGGCGGCGACGGCGGCCACCACCCCGCCGAGCAGGACCTTGCCCACGGCCCGGCCCGTCGTCGGCAGCCCGCTGGGCAGCACGGCGGGGTCGCCCACGAGGCCGAGGACGGCGACCGCGGCACGGGCCTGCGGCGGCAGGGCGGCCACGGTGGCCGCGAAGTCCGGGGAGCCGCCGGTGCGGGTGCCGTCCGGGCCGTACCGACCCTCGTCCAGGCCCAGGGCTGGCAGCAGCTCGGCCGCCACCGCGGCCACCTCGCGGCGCACCGCGGCGCGCGGCGAGGTGGCCTGCTCGGCCAACCGGACGAGGTCGGCGACGTCGGACTCGCTCAGACCGGCGAGCGCACCTGCTCCAGGTCGGTCACCTCCGACTCGGCCACCTCGATCTCCCACCCCATCTTGTCCGTGCGGGTCAGCCCCAAGCGGGTCGCCGTCGCCGGGTCCCCGTCCCAGGCCAGCAGGAGCCGGCCCGGCGGGTCGCTGCGGGACAGCACCCAGAACGTCTCGCCCCGCCACCTGCACCGGGAGGTCAGCTCGAACGCCGTCGCCTCCGTCGCGGGCACCAGCCGGCGCCAACCCCGCACCCGGCCCGGGGTGAACTCCGGGTCCTCCTGGCTGTCGGCGAACACCACGAACCGGTCCGGGCCGCTCACCGACCCCCGGTAGGTCCGGCCCTGCCATTGCACGTAGGACCCGTCCGGCAAGGTCCGTGCCCGGTCGTCCATGTGTCTCCTCCGTCTGGACCAGCAGTGCGCCGGTCGTGGTCGCCAGCCAGCTCTCGCTGTCGAGGTCGTAGGTGCCCAGGTGGACCTCGCGCCCGTCGGCGACCGCCCACAGCTCGGCGCCGTCGGTCAACCGGACCGCGGTGCCGGTGTGCGCCTCGGGCACCCGGTGGTCGACGCTCCCCGTGAAGCCGGTGCCGGTGAACGGCGCGTCGTCGGACCGGGTGTAGGGCAGGCCCTCGGGCCGGGCGTCGGCCATCGCCGGGCCGAAGGGGACGGCGAGCTCGGCGCCGCGCTGGAAGCGGAGCGCAGCCACCACGGGGACGTCGTCGGTGAACGGCGTCCCCCGGTAGTCCAGGCGCAGCCCCTCCACGATCGCGGCGACGGTGGTGAGGCCGGCGACGTCCTGCAGGCGGGCCGTGAAGCCGAAGGCCGTGGTGTGCGCGAAGCGGGTGCGGCCGTCGGATCCGTCGGACGTCTCGTCGGAGAGGTACCGGACGGCGTCGGACAGCGGCATGACGCGCTGCACCGGCGTGCCCGGCGCCAGCGGCACCGACATCCGGACGTCGTGCAGCTGCTGCCGCTCCTCGGGGGTGAGGTCCTCGGCCCGGGTCCGGCGCAGCTGGTCGAACCGGTCCGTGGTCATCCCGGGGGGCAGGT
The DNA here is from genome assembly GCF_037083865.1 of Klenkia terrae. Taxonomy (NCBI): domain Bacteria; kingdom Bacillati; phylum Actinomycetota; class Actinomycetes; order Geodermatophilales; family Geodermatophilaceae; genus Klenkia; species Klenkia terrae. The sequence continues at coordinate 4,131 of NZ_JBAPLV010000052.1, forward strand.
GCTGGGCCACGACGTCGTGGAAGGCCGGCGGCAGGTCCAGCGTGCCCAGCCCGAACGCCGGCGGGACGACGGGGTCGCCCCCGGGGGTCAGCGAGTCGTCAGCAGGGCCGTCAACGTCGGCTCGTCCGGCAGCGTCTGCCCGAACCGGGCGGCCGCCGTCTCGGCCTCCGCCCGGCCCACCCGGCGGGTCCGCTGCGTCCCCTCGGCCGAGTCGACCACCGCTCTGGCCTGGGCCCGACCGGTCGCCTCCTCCCAGCTCCTCCGCTTGTGGCTGAACATCACCACGCCCGGCACCGGTCCCTCGCTGGCCATCACGTTGACCGGGCTGCCCGTCACCTCGTCCTGCAGGACCTCGTACCGCCACGGGTGCTCCGCCACGATCGCCTCCCATCCCCTCGATCACCCGGGCCAGCCGGTCGGCTGCCCGGGGGTCCACCCCCGCCGCCCCGAGGTCGTCGACCACGCCGACGCCCTCCGGCAGCGCCCCCAGGTACTCCGCCACCATCGAGCGGAACCCGCCGTCGGTCGGCCACACGTCCTCCGGGCGGCTGCTGCGGGGCGGGCCGAACGCGTCGACGCCGTCCGGCAGGACGGTGTCGGCCCCGGAGGCCATGACCGCGGAGACCATGCGGGCCGTGGCGTGCAGCCGGTCGGTGGCCGACACCTGCGGCAACCGGGCGATCTCGTAGTCGCGGTGGGTCGACTCGCCGACCGCGGCGCTCGCGTGGGTGGGGAACTGCAGCTCGACGAGGTGCCCGTCGGGGCTCACCAGCGGGACGTTCAGCCCCAGGAAGCTGTTGCCCGCCAGCCAGTTGTTCTTCGTCTCCACGACCGAGTACCCCCGCGCCGCCAGTGCGTCGAGCACGGTCGTGACGCGGGGGCCGTAGCCCTCGGGCGCGCTCACCACGGAGAACCGCACCAGGTCCTTGGCCCGGTCGAGGAACTGCTCGAGGCCGGTGACCGAGCCGTCGTCCAGGGCTCCGTCGAACTTCCGCGCGACGGACTCCGGGCCCTTCACGCGGTACTGCTCCTTGTGCACCGCCGCGTCGCCGTCGAGGCCGCCGACGACCGCGTGGAGGTCGGTGCTCACCCGGGCGGCCACCTCCTGCGCGCGCTCGAGGCGGGCGTCCAGCAGCGCCCGGTCGTCGGCGGACAGGCCGGCCAGTGCCTGCGCGGCCGCGGCGTCGGCGGCGTCCAGGGCTGCCTGCACGGGGTCCGGGTCGCCGGTCGGCAGCGCAGCAGGATCGCCACCGGTCAGGTCGCGATCGACGCCCGGTCGGGCCACCGGCCCGTCGTCGCCTGCCGGTGCCGGAGCCACCCGCCCACCCAGGGCGCGCGGTCGGTGGTCCCCGTCGTCTCGCCCGTCACCAGGTCGATCGTCAGCTGCTGGTCCATCGCGTCCGGGCTCGGCCCGTACCGGTAGGTGATCTCCCGGTCGTCCATCGATTCCCTCTGCACGAACGTCGCCGTCGCCATGGGACAGGCCCTCCCGCGTCTCCCCGGTGCGCGGCGTGCGCACCGATCCCCGGTCGACCACCTGCCGGGGATCCGGAGCGGTCCGGGGGTCGTCCTGCTCCGCCTCGGCGGGGTTCAGCTCTGGATCGCTCCGCCCGTGGGCCAGTCCCCCTCCCGCATCCAGCGGAGGGTCAACTTGGCCGCGATCGTCGCCCGATCCCTCGGGTCCCCGTCCCCCTTCGGCGGGGCCTCCGGGTCGGCGGGGTCGATCGTCAACGTCCAGGTCAGATCGCCCTGATCGGTCCCCCACCGGTAGGTCACCGTCGACGGCGTCGAGGTCTCCCGTCGAAAGCGCATCAGCAGAGCCATGGCGGTCACCCCAGGTATCGGTGTTCTCGTAGGTGGGTCCACGTCGTCCGCGGTGCCAGTCGTGCTCGGCCTGCGCGACGGCGTGCGCCTGCGGGTAGGTCCAGTCCGGGTGCCGGGCCATGTGCTCGGCCTCGGCCAGCTCGTGCAGCAGGAGCTCGACATCGCGGGGGTCGGCCTCCCGGGTGAGCCGGATCCACGCCTCGGCCATGTCCGCGTTGGGGTCGAACCGGCCCATCACGTGCTCGCCCGGCACGAGGTCGCCGTTGTCGTCGAACACCCCGAGCCGGTGCTCCTCGTGGAAGACGTGGTCCTTGACCCGGGTCACCTCCTCGGCGGTGAACCCGGTGCGACCGTCCTCGCGGGGCACCTCGGCGGTGGCGCGCACGATGTCGGCGACGTCGCGGGTGTCGGCCCGGATGGTGTCGTAGGTGCTCTCGGCCCAGGCCTCCGCGCGGAGCTCGGACCGCGGCCGGACGGCCCCACCGGCCTGCGCCGGCGGTCCCTCGATCTGCTCCGCGGCCCCGGCTGCGGGCGGCGTCTCCCCGGTGCGCGACGGGGGCGACGCCTCCCGGTCGGACACCTCGGCGGGCGAGTTCAGCCCTCCGGCGACTCCTGGTCGGTCGCTGGCGGCGGCGCGCTGACCAGCGTCGATCCCGCGGCCACCGCCGTCGCGTCCTCCATCCGGAGCAGGAGACCCACCCGCTGACCGGTCTCCGGCTGCGGGACGTGGAACTCCAGGCCGCGGATCGCCACCATGGCCCCGCTGTCCACCGCCTGCATCCAGTCCCCGACGGAGACCGTCCCGGCCGTCAGCAGGCCCATCGCCACCGGGCCGCGATGCGGCACCTGGAACACCCGCTCCACCACGACCCGTGCCGACATGTCCGCCCTCCCGGTAGCGCGCCCACGCGTCATCCTCCACGCCGTACGCCTCGGCCTCCAACGCGGCACGGCCCGTCGAGTCGCCGGCTCGACCCTCGCGGATCTGCACGACGTGCTGCATCTCGTGCGCGACCGTCCGCACCAGGGACTCCTCGGTCGCGAAGGCAGCCGGGGCGAAGATGATCTGCGGCTGGCCGAACGGCGTGTTCGTCGACGCCATCGCCCGCGAGTAGTCGTACCACTCGACGCTCGCTTCGTCGGTGGCCACCAGGACCTCGACGGAGGTGAGGTCGAGAGCCAACGCGGCGGCGACGTGCTGCACCGAGTCCAGGCTGATCTCGACGTGCGCGCCCCCGTCCAGTGCCTCGGAGTTGGTCATGCCGCCGGCGCTGCTGCTGTGCAGCGGGCCGTCGACGCCCACCTGGGCCGCCGGCCCCTGGGGTCGTCCGTCGTCGGGGCCGGAGGGGTCGCCGCGGGATCCGGTGCCGCTGCGGTCCACCGCCGCCTGGTGGATGGTCGCGAGGGCCTGGACGACGTCGGCCCGGGTCAGCGGGTCGGCGCCGGTGGCGGCGCCCTCGACCGCCACGGCAGCGGTCAACGCGTCGATCTGCTGGTCCACGCGGGCGACCCGGCGCGCGTCCCCCGCCGTCGCGGCGGCCGGCGCAGCGGGCGACGCGTCGCCAGGCGCGGCCGGCGCGGCCGGCGCGGTCGGCCCGGATCCCGGCGGACCGGTCGGGCCGGCCGGGTCCGAGGGGTCCGTGGAGGCGGCGGGATCGGTCGCGGTGGACGCATCGGTGTCGGCGGCCGCACCGGTCGTCGGGGTGCCCGTCCCGGTCTCGGGCGAGCCGTCCCCGGCGCTCGCCGGGTCGGCCTGCCCGGGGGTGCCGGTCGTCGGCGTGGCGGTGGGCGCGGACGGGGTCACCGGGGACTGACCCGGCGTCGACTGGCTCGGCGCGGACTGACCCGGCGCGGACTGACCCGGCGCGGACTGACCCGGCGTCGACTGGCTCGGCGCGGACTGGTTCGAGGCTGGCTGGCCCGGCGTCGACGTGGCCGGCGCGGGCTGGCTCGGCGCGGACTGAGCCGGTGCCGACTGGCCCTGCGCAGGTTGCGCCGTGACCGGCTGGCCCGGCGCGGAGGTGCCCGTGCCCGAGGTGCCCGTGCCCGAGGTGCCCGTGCCCGAGGTGCCCG
>NZ_JBAPLV010000053.1:0-7637 GCF_037083865.1 Klenkia terrae
TCCTGGCTCACCGACGCCGGTGAGCCAGGACGGCGTCTGCTGAACCCAGCTGATCAACGACGGGACTGTCCACCTACGCAGGAGTCCGTCCTCCTGCACCAGATCTGGTGCAGGAGGACGGACTTCCGAGCACCCCCCTGATCAACGCTGGGGGGCGAGGGGCCTACGAGACGTCGTCGTCGACCCAGTCCAGGGTCTTGGTGACGGCCTTCTGCCAGTTGCGGTAGTTGCGCTCGCGCTCGGCGGCGTCCATCTGCGGCTCCCAGCGCTTGTCCTCGGCCCACTTGGCGGTGAGCTCGTCGAGGGAGGACCAGAAGCCCACCGCGAGACCGGCCGCGTAGGCCGCGCCCAGGGCGGTGGTCTCGACGATCTCGGGCCGGATGACGGGGACGTCGAGCACGTCGGCCTGGAACTGCATGAGCAGCTCGTTGCCGACCATGCCGCCGTCCACGCGCAGCTCGGTCAGGTCGACCCCGGAGTCGGCGTTCATGGCGTCGAGCACCTCGCGGGTCTGGAAGGCGGTGGCCTCCAGGACGGCGCGGGCGATGTGGCCCTTGTTCACGAACCGGGTGAGCCCGACGAGCGCGCCGCGGGCGTCGGAGCGCCAGTGCGGGGCGAAGAGGCCGGAGAACGCCGGGACGATGTAGGCCCCGCCGTTGTCCTCGACGCCGGCGGCCAGGGTCTCCACCTCGGGGGCGTCCTTGATCATGCCCAGGTTGTCCCGCAGCCACTGCACCAGCGACCCGGTGACGGCGATCGAGCCCTCGAGGGCGTACACCGGCTTGGCGTCGCCGAGCTTGTAGCACAGCGTCGTGAGCAGGCCGTTCTCCGAGGGGACGGCCTCCTCGCCGGTGTTGAGCAGCATGAAGTTGCCCGTGCCGTAGGTGTTCTTGGCCATGCCCTTCTCGAAGCAGACCTGGCCGAAGGTGGCCGCCTGCTGGTCGCCCAGCGACCCCGAGATCGGGACGCCGGCGAGGAAGCCGGCGGCGCGGCCCTTGCCGTAGACCTCGGAGTTGGACCGGATCTCCGGGAGCATCGACATCGGGATGCCCATCTCCTCGGCGATGTCCGGGAGCCACTCGAGGGTGCGGTAGTCCATGAGCATCGTGCGCGAGGCGTTGGAGACGTCGGTGATGTGCAGGCCGCCGTCGGTGCCGCCGGTCATGTTCCAGATCAACCAGGAGTCGATCGTGCCCATGACCAGGTCACCGGCCTCGGCCTTCTCGCGGGCGCCGTCGACGTTGTCCAGGATCCAGCGGACCTTGGGGCCGGCGAAGTAGGTCGCCAGCGGCAGGCCGACCCGGTCCTTGTAGCGCTCGTCGCCGCCGCCGAGGGCGGCGAGCTCGTCGCAGATCTTGCCGGTGCGGGTGTCCTGCCAGACGATCGCGTTGTAGACCGGCTGGCCGGTGGTCCTGTCCCAGACGACCGTGGTCTCGCGCTGGTTGGTGATGCCGACGGCGACGACGTCGGACGTCGAGGCGTTGCCCCGGGCCAGCGCCTGGCCGACGACCTCGCGGGTGTTGGCCCAGATCTCGGTGGCGTCGTGCTCGACCCACCCGGCGCGCGGGAAGATCTGCTCATGCTCCTTCTGCCCGGTCGCGACGATCTTGCCGTCGTGGTCGAAGAGGATGCAGCGGGTGCTCGTGGTGCCCTGGTCGATCGCGGCGACGTACTTGCCAGCCATGGGGTGTCTCCTCTGCTCTGAGGTGCGGTGGTCTGCGGGGGTGGGGGCTAGATCGAGACGTGCGAGAACAGGCCGGCGAGGACCGCGCCGATGATCGGGCCCACGATCGGGACCCAGGCGTAGGACCAGTTGCTGGCGCCCTTGTTCTTGATGGGCAGCAGGAAGTGCGCGATGCGCGGGCCCAGGTCGCGGGCCGGGTTGATCGCGTACCCGGTCGGGCCGCCCAGCGAGGCGCCGATGCCGACGACGAGCAGCGCCACGGCCAGCGGGCCGATCTCGGTCGGGGTGTCCCCGAAGCGCAGCACGATGTAGACCAGCACGAACGTGCCGAGGGCCTCGGTGATGATGTTGTCGACGTAGCTCTTGATGGCCGGGCCGGTGGAGAAGGTGCCCAGGATCGTGCCGGGGTCGGTCTCGGTCTCGTAGTGCTTGCGGAAGGCCAGCCAGGCCAGCACGGCACCGATGAACGCCCCGAGGAGCTCGGCGGCGAAGTACACCAGCGTGGACGCGAGGGTGACCTCGACGCCCGGTGCGTACTCGGCGGCGCCGCTGACCAGCAAGCCGATGGTGACCGCCGGGTTCAGGTGGGCCCCGGAGGTGGCGGCGGCGAAGACACCCGCGAAGACCGCGAGCCCCCAGCCGAAGATGATCACGATGTAGCCGCCACCCAGGGCGCCCGACTTGGCGAGCAGCACGTTGGCGACCACGCCGACGCCGAGCAGGATGAGGATCGCGGTACCGGTGACCTCGCTGCCGAAGACGGTCCAGAGACTGGTGGTCAAGGGGGGAACTCCTGTCTACGAGCCCGCGGCGGTGCGGGCCGGTTCGGTGCCAGGGGGCCGCCTGTGTCCCCGATCACCCTGGCGCCTGGACGCTAGGTGTCCCCGGTCACCGGGCGGAAGCCGTTGCGTACGACATCGTCGGACAGGACCGATCGGTCCCGGATGGCCTACGGTCCGCGGTGTGCCGGGCACCGTGCAGTCACTCGAGCGGGCGGCCGCGATCCTGCAGGTGGTCGCCGGCAGCGGCGGCACCCTGGGCGTGACCGACATCGCCGCCGCGGTGGGCCTGCCCAAGACGACCGCGCACAGCCTGCTGCGCACCCTGCTCGGCGTCCGGTTCGTCGAGCAGGACCGGGAGGGCCGCTACGCGCTGGGCCAGGGCCTGCTGCGGCTGGGCAGCGGGCACCTCGACGTCAACGAGCTGCGCTCCCGGGCGTCCAACTGGGCCGACGCGCTGGCCTCGCGCAGCGGGCACGCCGTCCGGCTGGCGAGCCTGGTCGACGCCCAGGTCGTCGTGGTGCACCACGTCTTCCGGCCCGACGACTCCGCCCAGGTGCTCGACGTCGGCACGCTGCTGCCGGCCGGCCGGACGGCGCTGGGCGCGGTGCTCGCCGCGTTCGCCCCGCACCGCTCGGTGCGCGGGCTGCCCGACACCGGCCGCGCGGAGGTCACCGCGGTGCGGGCCCGCGGGTGGGCCGCCGACGAGGGCGGCCACCAGCCGGGCAGCGCGGCGGTCGCCGTGCCGGTGCGTGGGTCCACCGGCCTGGTGGTGGCCGCGCTGGGCATCGCCGGCCCCGCCGAGACCGTGCTGGACGGTCGCCACCAGCCGCGCCCCCGGCTGGTGGCGATGGTGCAGGAGTCCGCGCAGGGGATCGCCCGGGAGCTGGGCTGGCATGGCTGACCGCTACGTGCTGGCGGTCGACCAGGGGACGACGTCGACCCGGTCCATCGTGTTCGACCGGGGCGGCCGGATGGTCTCGGTGCGCCAGCGCGAGCACCGCCAGTTCTTCCCACGGCCCGGGTGGGTCGAGCACGACCCCATGGAGATCTGGGCGAACACGCAGCGGACGGCGGCCCAGGCGCTGCACGACGCGGCGTCCAGCGCAGGCGAGGTGGTGGCCCTCGGCATCGCCAACCAGCGCGAGACCACCGTCGTCTGGGACCGCGCCACCGGCCGGCCGATCACCCGGGCGATCGTCTGGCAGGACACCCGGACCGCCGACCTGGTCGCCCACCTCTCCGCCCGGCCCGACGCCGCGGTCGTGGCCGAGCACAGCGGGATGGACATCGCCGGGTACTTCGCCGGGCCGCGGCTGCGCTGGGTGCTGGACGCGGTGCCGCGGGCCCGGGAGCGGGCCGAGCGCGGGGAGCTGCTGTTCGGCACCATGGAGACCTGGCTGATCTGGAACCTCACCGGGGGCACCGACGGCGGGGTGCACGTCACCGACGTGACCAACGCCAGCCGGACGTCGCTGATGGACGTGCGCACCTGCCGCTGGGACCCCGTCCTGCTGGACTTCTTCGGCATCCCCGAGACGCTGCTGCCCGAGATCCGGCCGTCGGTCGGTCTGCTGGGCAGCGCCACCGCGCTGGGCTCCCCCATCCCGATCACCGGCGCGCTGGGCGACCAGCAGGCGGCGCTGTTCGGCCAGGCCTGCTTCGCCCCCGGCGAGGCCAAGTGCACCTACGGCACCGGCAGCTTCCTGCTGCAGAACACCGGCACGGAGCTGGTGCGCACCCGGTCGGGGTCCATCTCCACGGTGGCCTACCAGCTGGCCGGCGAGCCGGTGCACTACGCGCTGGAGGGGTCGGTCGCCGTCGCCGGGGCGCTGGTGCAGTGGCTGCGCGACGGGCTGGGGCTGATCGGCACCGCCCCGGAGATCGAGACCCTCGCGCGGACCGTCGAGGACAACGGCGGGTGCTACGTCGTCCCCGCGTTCTCCGGCCTGCTGGCGCCGCACTGGCGGGGCGAGGCGCGCGGGCTGGTGGCCGGGCTGACCGGGTACGTGACCAAGGGCCACCTGGCCCGGGCCGTGCTGGAGGCCATCGGCTGGCAGACCCGGGACGTCGTCGCCGCGATGGCCGCGGACTCCGGGCTGGCGCTGCCCGCGCTCCGGGTCGACGGCGGGATGACCACCAACAACCTGCTCATGCAGTTCGTCGCCGACGTGCTGAACACCCCCGTCGTCCGGCCGATGGTCGGGGAGACGGTGTCCCTCGGCGCGGCCTACGCGGCCGGGCTGGCGGTCGGGCTGTGGGCCGATGTGGGCGCGTTGCGCCGCAACTGGCACCGCTCGGCACAGTGGTCCCCGGTGCCGGCCCGGGCGGCCCAGCTGACCGCGGAGTACCCCACCTGGGAGAAGGCCGTCCGGCTGTCGATCGCCTGGGGCGAGAGCTGAGCCGTCCGACACTGTCGTACGGATCGCGTCGCCGCCCGCCGCACCCGGTCCTACCGTGGGCGTCGAGCGTCCGGGATGCACCGAGGCTCCCGGGCCGCACCGAACCGAGGAGTGCGCCATGTCCGCCGTCCCCCCGATGGGTCCCGAGGCGCGGGCCGCAGCCTGGGCCGCCCTGGCCGCCGAGGAGTTCGAGGTCCTGGTCGTCGGCGGTGGTGTCACCGGCGCCGGCGTCGCGCTGGACGCCGCCACCCGTGGCCTGAAGACCGCTCTGGTCGAGGCCCGCGACTTCGCCTCCGGGACGTCGTCCCGCTCGTCGAAGCTCTTCCACGGCGGCCTGCGCTACCTGGAGCAGTTCGACTTCGGCCTGGTCCGCGAGGCGCTGCACGAGCGCGACCTCGCCGTGAACCGGATCAGCCCGCACCTGGTCAAGCCGCTGCCCTTCCTGTACCCGCTGACCCACCGCGTGTGGGAGCGGCCCTACGTCACCGCCGGCCTGGCGCTGTACGACGGGCTGGCCCGGTTCGGCGCGCTCAGCGAGCCGATGCCGTCGCAGAAGCACCTGTCCCGCACCGGCGCCCGCAAGCTCTTCCCGGCGCTGAAGCCCGACGCGCTGGTCGGCGCCGTCCGCTACTTCGACGCCCAGGCCGACGACGCCCGGCACACCCTCACCGTCGCGCTGACCGCCGCGAAGTACGGCGCCACCGTGCTGAACTCCGCCGAGGTCGTCTCGTTCCTGCGGGTCGGCGGCCGCGTGGTCGGCGCCCGGGTGCGCGACGTGGAGACCGGCCAGGAGATCGACGTCAAGAGCGAGGTCGTGGTCAACGCGACCGGCGTGTGGACCGATGACCTGCAGACCCTGGTGGGCGGCCGCGGCCGGTTCCACGTCCGGGCCTCGAAGGGCGTGCACATCGTCGTCCCGCGGGACCGGATCAACGGCGAGACCGGGCTGATCCTCAAGACCGAGAAGTCGGTCCTGTTCGTCATCCCGTGGGGCTCGCACTGGATCGTCGGCACCACCGACACCGACTGGGACCTGGACAAGGCCCACCCGGCGGCGTCCAAGGCCGACATCGACTACATCCTCGAGCACGTCAACCGGGTGCTGACCACCCCGCTGACCCACGAGGACATCTCCGGGGTCTTCGCCGGCCTGCGCCCGCTGCTGTCCGGGGAGTCCGAGGACACCAGCCAGCTCTCCCGCGAGCACGCCGTCGCCCGGCCCTCGCCCGGCGTCATCTCCGTCGCCGGCGGCAAGTACACGACGTACCGGCCGATGGCCGCCGACGCCGTGGACGCCGTCGCCGAGGACGTCACCCGGACCGTGCCGGCCAGCGTCACCGAGGACATCCCGCTGGTCGGGGCCGAGGGCTACCACGCGATGGTCAACTCCCTGGACCGGCTGGCCGACACCTGGGGCATCGGCAACTACCGCGCCGAGCACCTGCTCAACCGGTACGGCTCGCTGACCCCCGACGTGCTGGCCCTGGCCGCCGACGACCGCTCGCTGCTGCAGCCGGTGCCCGGCGCCGAGGAGTACCTCATGGTCGAGATGGTGTGGGGGGCCGCGCACGAGGGCGCCCTGCACCTGGACGACCTGCTCGCCCGGCGCACCCGGATCTCGATCGAGACCCCGCACCGCGGCACCGAGTCCGCGCAGGCCGTCGCCGAGGCCGTCGCCGGCGTCCTCGGGTGGGACGACGAGCGGGTCGCCAACGAGGTGGCCTCCTACGCCGCCCGGGTCGAGGCCGAGCGCCGCTCGCAGACCCAGGACGACGACCGGGCAGCCGACGCCGTCCGCGTCGCCGCACCGGACACCCGCGCCGTCGCCGTGGGCCGCGCCCTGGTGTAGCCGAACCCGCACGGCAGAGGAACCTCTGCACCCCTTCATCGCACGGAGAGGGGGTGCAGAGGTTCCTCTGCCGATGGGGGGTGCGGTTGGGACGGCGGGTGGCGGGCACTCCTGGGCCATGCCGACCGTCGAGCGAACCTTCACCGTGCACGCCCCGATCGAGAAGATCGGCCCCTACCTCGCCGACTTCGCCAACGCCGAGGCCTGGGACCCGGGCACGAAGACCTGCACGCCGCTGGACGGCCAGCCGGTCCAGGTCGGGTCGCGCTGGAAGAACGTCAGCGAGTTCATGGGCCGGGAGACCGAGCTGGAGTACCGCCTCGAGCGGTGGGAGCCCGACCACCTCACCCTGGTCGGCGAGAACAAGACGGTGACCTCGACCGACGACATCTCGCTGCGCGCGGTCGACGCCACCAGCACGGAGATCACCTACCACGTGGACTTCGACTTCCACGGGGTCGCCACCCTCGCCGGGCCGCTGCTCAAGCCCGCGCTGGAGAAGCTCGGCAGCGACACCGAGGAGAAGATGACCGAGGTCCTCGCGACGCTGTGACCGGTGCGCCGCGCCGCCCTCAGCGGCGGCGCGGTGCGACCAGTGCCGCGAGCACCAGCAGCGCGCCGAGCGCCGCGGTCCACGGCGGCAGCCCGGTCAGGGCGCTGGGCAGGCCGTCGACCAGCCGGGCCACCGGCTCGGGGGCGCTCGTCCAGCGGGGGGCCAGCACGAGCGCGGCCCAGATCAGGCCCGCGGAGGCGGTCGAGGGCGCGCGGCTGGGCCCGGCGCCGGTGGCCGAGGCGTCCCGGACCTGAGCGCCTGCCGGGGGTCCGACGGGGCATCGGCGAGACTGGGCCGGTGAGCGGACCACGGGACGACGGCCAGGCCTGGGACTCGAGCAGGGTCGACGGCGGGGGCTATGGCGGGCCAC
>NZ_JBAPLV010000054.1:0-7261 GCF_037083865.1 Klenkia terrae
ACTCGAGGGTGAGGGTCGTGTCGTCGGGCCCGACGACACGGTCGTCGTGCGTCACGCAGACCACGACCCGGCCCGTCAGCGCCGTCCGTAGGTCCCTGACCAGGGCCTCCGCCGTGGGCCGGTCCAGGTGGGCCGTGGGCTCGTCCAGCAGCACCACGTCCCGGTCGGCCAGCAGCGCCCGCGCCGCGGCCAGCCGGCGCCGCTCCCCGCCGGACAGCGCCGTCCCGCCCGAGCCGACCGGGGTGTCCAGCCCGTCCGGCAGCCCGGCGACCAGCGGTCCGAGCCCGCAGGCGGTGAGCGCCGCCAGCATCGCGTCCTCGTCGACGGCGCCGCGCGGTCCGGCCAGCGCCAGGTTGGCCCGGATCGTGGAGGCGAACACGTGCGCCTCCTGCGGCAGCCACGCCATCGCCGCGCGCAGGTCGTCCCCGGTGAGCGCCTCGGCCGGCACCCCGGCCACCGCGTAGTCGCCCGCCCGTGGCCGCAGCGCCGCCATCAGCACGGCGAGCAGGGTCGACTTGCCGACCCCCGAGGGACCGCGGACGACCAGCCAGCCCTGGCGGTCGGCGGTCAGCGCCACGCCGCGCAGGACGTCGGTGCCACCCGGCCAACCGGCGACCAGGCCCTCGGCGGCCAGCCGGTCCACGGGGACCGGTACGTCCTCCGGGTGCACCGGGTCGGCCGCGACCGGGGCGGTGAGGACGTCGTCCAGCCGGCGCCGGACGTCGTCCCAGGCGCCGCGTCGTTGCAGTGACCCGACCCAGCCGGTCAGCGGCTCGGCCAGCGCCAGCGGCGCCAGCGCGAGCACCGCCAGCACCGGGCCGGACACCCCGGACGCCCAGGCCAGCGCGGCGGCGACCACCGCGGCCAGGCCGGTGCCCAGGGAGACCGCGCCGTCGGCCCACGCCTGGCTGCGCTCGGCACCGGCGGCCGCCGTCCGCTGGGCCGCGGCGAGGGCCTGCACCCGGTCGCCGGCCGCACCGGCCAGCCCGTGGGCGCGCAGGTCGACGGCCCCCTCCAGCAGCGTGCCGGTCTCGGTCAGCGCCTCGACCCGCAGCGCGGTCTCGGTGCGGGAGGCGTCGGCGTCCACCCGGCGGTGCAGCGCGGCGACGACCGCCGCCACGGCCAGCAGCACCGCGAGCACGCCCGCGGCGGCGACCGGGGAGAGCAGCGCCAGCACGCCGCAGCCGACCAGCACGGTCGCCGCGGCCACGGCGGGCGGGGTGAGCACGCGGACCGACAGGTCCTGCAGCAGCCCGACGTCACCGACCACCCGGCCCAGAACGGCCCCCGGGGAGCGCTCGGCGGCCACGCCCTGCCGGGCCAGTGCCCGCCAGACCTGCACCCGGGCGTCGGCGGCCAGCCGCAGCGCGGCGTCGTGCGCGGTGAGCCGTTCCGCCCACCGGGTCAGCGCCCGCAGCAGGCCGAACCCGCGGACCCCGACGATGGCCACCAGCAGGGTCAGCACCGGTGGCATCTCGGCGGCCCGCACCACCAGCCAGCCCGACAGCCCGGTGAGCGCCACCCCGGACAGCGCGGTCAGCGTGCCGGTGCCGACCGCCCGGGCGACCGCCCGCCGCGGCCAGGAGATCCCGGGGGAGTCGGCAAGGGATCCCGTGCTCCCCGTCGCGGCCGGCTGAGGGGGTGCAACGGATCCCTTGCCGCGGCGGGCGGGGACGGCGGCCGGGGAGGGCACGGCGGTCAGCACCAGCTCGCGGTCGGCCAGGGCGGCCAGTGCCGGGTCGTGGGTCACCAGCAGCACGGTCACCGTGCCGCGCAGGTCGGCCAGCACCGCGGACACCCGCGCGGTGGCCGCGTCGTCCAGGTGCGCGGTGGGCTCGTCGAGCAGCAGCAGCTCCGCACCCCGGCGGACCCGCACCAGTGCCCGGGCCAGCGCCACCCGCTGCAGCTCGCCGGGGGACAGCGTGCGGCAGCGCCGTCCGGCCAGGTCGCCCGCGCCGACCCGGGCGAGCGCGTCGACCACCAGGCCCTCCGCGACGACGGCGTCCAGCGGGTCCGACGGGTCGATGCCGGCGTGCAGCCGGAGCTCGTCGGCCACCGTGTCGCCCAGCGTGCGCGGGTGCTGGGGCACGACGGCGACCCGGCCGGGCACCCCGGCGACGGCGCCGGTCACCACGGCCGAGGTGGGCAGGGTGCCGGCCAGCGCCGCCAGCAGGGTGGACTTGCCCGAGCCCGAGGCGCCGGTCAGCGCGACCAGCTCGCCGGGCTGCAGGGTCGCCGAGGTGGCCGCGAGCGCGGGCGTCGTCCGGCCGGGGTGGGCGACCGACAGGCCGTCCAGCACGACGCGGGCTCCCCGCGGGTCGTCGGCGGGGGTGCCGGCCGGGGCGGTGAGGTCCGGGGCGGCGAGCACGGCGCGGGCCTCGGCCGCGGCCTGCCCGGCGTCGGCGTTGGCGTGGTAGGCCGACCCCAGCGCCCGCAGCGGGGCGAAGGCCTCCGGCGCGAGCAGCAGCGCGGTCAGCCCGACGGCCAGCCCGAGGTGGCCCTCGACCAGCCGCAGGCCCACGGTCACCGCGACCAGGGCGACCGACAGCGTGGCGATCAGCTCGAGCACCAGGGCGGACAGGAAGGCCAGCCGCAGCGTGGCCGTCGTCGTCCGGCGGTGGTCCTCGCCCAGGCGGGCCAGCGCGGCGGTCTGCTCGGCGGCCCGGCCCAGGCCGGTGAGCACCGGCAGGCCGCGGACCAGCTCGGCGACGTGCCCGGCGATCCGGTCCAGCGCGCGGGCGGCGGCCGCGGTCTGGTCGGCGGTGTACTTCCCGACCAGCACCATGAAGACCGGCACCAGCGGCAGCGTGAGCGCGACCAGCACGGCCGAGAGCAGGTCGGTGCCGGCCAGCACGACCAGCAGCACCGGCGGGACGACGACGGTCTGGGCGAACGCCGGCAGGTAGGTGGCCAGCGCCGGGGCCAGGTCGTGCAGCCGGGTGGTGGCCAGCACCGCGGCGGGGCCGGTGCCGCCGGCGGCCTCGACCGCGGCGGGAGAGCGGGTCAACCGGTCCAGCAGGGCGTCACGGAGCTGGTCCTCGCTACGGCGGGCGTCGCGGGCGGCGAGCACGGCACCCACCGTGCCGGCACCGGCTCGCAGCAGCGCGCCGGCCGCGGCGAGCGCGAGGGCCGGCAGCGGGGACGCGCCTTCCACCACGGCGGCGATGCCGTGCGCCAGCCCGGCGGCCAGCCCGACCAGGCCGGCGGTCTGCACCAGGGCGACGACCGCGGCCCGGACGACGGCGCCGGTGACGCCGGGGACGCCGTCCAGCGGTGCGAGCGGGCCCTTGCTCGGGCCGCTGCTCACGCCGCGGCCTCGGCGTGCTCCGGCTCCGCGGTGAGGCGCTTGCGGAACACCCAGTAGGTCCAGGCCTGGTAGCCCAGCACGACCGGCAGGCCGAAGCCGGCGACCCAGGTCATGACCGTCAACGTGTAGTCGCTGACCGAGGCGGTCGAGACCAGGACGTCGAAGGCCGGGTCGATCGTCGAGGGCAGCACGACGGGGAAGGCCGCGCCGAACACCGTGGCCATCGAGGCCAGCAGCACCACCGCCCAGGCGGTGAACGCCTGGCCCTCGCGGCCGGCGGCCAGCCGCACCCAGGTGACGACGACGGCGACCACGGCCACCACCAGCGTCGCGGCCGTGACGACCCCGCCGGAGCGCAGCCAGACCAGGCCGGCCCAGGCCAGCAGCGGCAGCGCGGCCAGCGGCGCCCAGCGCAGCGCGAACGCCCGGGCCCGGTGCCGCAGGTCGCCGTCGGTCTTCAGCGACAGGAACACCGCACCGTGGACGACGGAGTAGGCGAGCACCGCGACCGCGCCGAGCAGCGCCGGCCACGACCAGCCGGAGAAGGCCCCGCCCACCCGGACGCCGCCCTCGCCGACCGGCAGACCGAGCGTGGTGGCGCCGAGCGCGGCGCCCAGGCCGCCGGCGGCGATGTACGAGCCGGTGGTGATGACCCGGGTCCAGGCGGCGTCCCAGCGCTCGTCGTGGCTGGAGTGCCGCCACTCGAAGGCCACCGCCCGGACGATCAGCCCGACCAGCACCAGCACGAACGGCAGGTACATGGCCGGCAGCCAGGTGGCGTACCAGCCGGGGAAGGCGGCGAACGTGGCGCCGACGGCGGTCACCAGCCACACCTCGTTGCCGTCCCAGAGCGGGCCGATGGTGCGCAGCATCAGGTGCCGGTCGGCGGGCTTGCGGCCGAGCACCGGGATCAGTGCCGCGACGCCGAAGTCGAAGCCCTCGAGCAGGAGGAAGCCGGTCCAGAGCACCGCGACGGCGACGAACCAGAGGGTCTGCAGGTCCATGTCTGTCTCCTCAGTACGCGAACTGGAGGACGTCGTCGCTGGCGTCGTCGTCGGCGCGCGGTGGCGGGTCGTCGTCGTCCCGGTGGGTGCTGCCGCCGCCGATGCCCGGGGTCGGTGTGGTGTCGCCGTCCGTCACGCCCTGCCGGGCGAACCGGACGATCAGCCCGAACTCGACCACCGCCAGCACCCCGTAGAGGACGGCGAGGGAGATCAGCGACGTCCAGACCTCGGTGGCCGAGATGCCGGGGGAGACCGCCTGGGCGGTGAAGAAGTAGACCTGGTCGGCCCGCGGCACGTCGGGGTTCGGGTAGACGACGAAGGGCTGGCGGCCCATCTCGGTGAAGATCCAGCCCGCGGCGTTGCCCACGAAGGGTGCACCGACGGCCAGCAGCGAGCCGTAGACGCCGATCCGCGACGTCGGCACCCGGCCGCGGCGGGTGGCCCACAGCGCGTAGGCCGCGACGCCGGCGGACACCGCGCCCATCCCGATCATCAGCCGGAAGCCCCAGTAGGTCACGGCGAGGACCGGCGTGTAGTCGATCGGCTCGCCGGCCTTGTCGCCGAAGCTCGGGTCGTCGGGGTAGGTCGCCCCGTAGGCCTCGGAGTACTGCTCCTGCAGGTCGTTCACCCCGGGGACGGGGGAGGAGAAGTCGCCGTTGGCCAGGAAGCTCAAGACGTAGGGGACGGTGAAGGAACGCACGTCGTCGCACTCGTTGCTGCCCAGCTTCGACAGGGCGAAGATCGAGAACGACGCCGGGGCCTCGGTCGTGCACAGTGCCTCGGCCGAGCTCATCTTCAGCGGCTGCTGCTGGAACATGAGCTTGCCCTGCCAGTCACCGGTGAGGGCGACCAGCATGAACGCGGCCAGCGAGACGTAGCCACCGACCCGCACCGACCGGCGCCACACCTGGTGATCCACCTCGGTGGTCGGGCGGCCGGCCAGCGAGCGCTTGCGCAGGTGCCACAGGCCGATGCCCACCAGGAGTCCGCCGGCGACCATGAGCGAGGCCACGATCGCGTGGCTGAAGGCGGCCAGCGCGGTGTTGTTGGTCAGGACGGCGAGGAAGTCGACCTGCCGCGCCCGGGGCTCGCCGCTGCTGGTGTCCAGCACGACGCCGACCGGGTGCTGCATCCAGGAGTTGGCCGCGATGATGAAGTACGCGCTGATGATCGAGCCGACGACGGCGGCCCACAGAGCGGCGAGGTGCAGCTTCTTCGGGATCCGGCCCCAGCCGAAGATCCACAGGCCCAGGAACGTGGACTCCAGGAAGAACGCGAGCAGCGCCTCGAGGGCCAGCACCGAGCCGAAGACGTCGCCGACGAAGCGGGAGTAGGAGCTCCAGGCCAGCCCGAACTGGAACTCCTGCACCAGTCCGGTGGCCACCCCGAGCACGAAGTTGATCAGGTAGATGCGACCCCAGAACCGGGTCATCCGCAGCCACTCCGCCTTGCCGGTGCGCACCCACATGGTGTGCATGACGGCGACCAGCAGTCCCAGCCCGATGGTCAGCGGGACCATCAGGAAGTGGTAGACGGTCGTGATGCCGAACTGCCAACGAGCGATCTCGAGCACGTCCACCGCGGCGGCCTCTCTGCCTGTCGTACGATCGGTCCACTTCTTTCTACGCCACGTAGAAGCTAATTTCTACATCCGGTAGAAAAGACACGGGTGAGTCGACCGACAGGGGGTGTCCGTGGAGTCGCTGGGGGAGCTCGAGCGGGCGGTGATGGACCAGCTGTGGTCCCGCACCGCCCCGGTGTCGGCGGCCGAGCTGCGCGACGCGCTGGCCGACCGGGGCCTGGCGCTGACCACCGTGCACACGGTGCTGACCCGCCTGGAGGGGAAGGGCTTCGTGGCCCACGACGAGGCCCGGCCGCGCCGGTTCGCCGCCCGCGCCACCCGCGAGGAGCACGCCGCCGGCCTGATGCACGAGGTGCTCGGCCAGGCCGCCGACCGGCAGGCCGTGCTGGCCCGGTTCATCGGCTCGGCCTCCCCGGGCGAGGCCGACATGCTGCGCGCCCTGCTCGCCGACAACCCCTGACCCCGTGCTGCCGCTGAGCGCCCTGCTGCTCGGCCTGCTGGCGTTCGCGCTGGCCTGGCCGGTGCCGGTGGTGCTCGGGCGGGCGGCGTGGACCCGGCGGGACCCGCTCGCGGCGCTGGTGTGCTGGCAGGCGGTCGGGCTGGCCGGGGGTCTGTCGATCATCGGCGCGCTGCTGGTGCACGGGCTCTCGCCGTGGGGCGGCTCGCTGCCCGAGGCGTGGTGGGCGTGGCTGCGGCACTGGTTCACCGGCGCGCAGCCGGCCGACCCGGTGCGCGGGGACCACTGGGTGGCCCAGACGCTGGCCGCCGTCCTCGCGCTGGAGCTGGTCGGCGTGCTGGTGCTGTCGCTGGTGCGCACCGCGCGGACCCGGGCCCGGCACCGGGCGCTGCTGGAGCTGCTGGTCGACCCGGTGCCCGGCGTGGACGCGCGGGTGCTGGAGTCCCCGGTGCCGGCGGCGTTCTGCATCCCGGGCGCTCGTCCGCTGCTGGTGCTGTCGTCGGGGATGGTCGCCGAGCTGGCGCCGGGCGAGCTGGCCGCCGTGGTGGCGCACGAGCGGGCGCACCTGGCCGAGCGGCACCACCTGCTGCTGCTGCCCTTCGTCGCCTGGCGCGAGGCGTTGCCGGTGCTGCCGGCCGCCGACCGCGCGCACGACGCCGTCCGGGACCTGGTCGAGATGCGCGCCGACGACGTCGCCCTGCGCAGCCTGGCCGGTGCGTCGTCCCGGCGGACCCTGGCCAAGGCCATCGTCGCCGCCGCCGACGGCGGGGCGCCCCGCGGTGCGCTGGCGGCGGGCGGGGGAGTGCTGACCACCCGGGTCACCCGGCTGCTGGACCCGCCGGCGCCCCTCCCGCGGTGGGCGCGCCCGCTGGCGGTGGGCTCGGCGGTCGCCCTGGTCGCCGTCCCCACCC
>NZ_JBAPLV010000055.1:0-6964 GCF_037083865.1 Klenkia terrae
ACGCCGACGGCACCCTGCACGTGACCACGCCCGGCGGCACGACCCGGACCACCCGACCACCCGCGATGGGTAAGGTCCTCGACCTGCTGGACGCACCGCCACCGCCGCACGATCCCGAGGCCGACCCAGCACCGTTCTAGACGTCGCCGGCACACGCCTGCCCCTGGACCACCGGGACCCGTCCGACCCGATCCCGGCCCCAGGACCCACAGACCTCGCCCGCTACCCGCCGGTGCAGTTCACTGGAGCCGTGGCGGCTCGCGACGACCTGGTCCGGGCGCACTGGCGGGAGCTGCTGCCGACGGCCTACCTCCTGACCGGGGACCAGGCGGCGGCCCGGCAGCTCGTCGTCCGCACCCTCGCCCGGCGGCGCCCGCCGATCGCCGATCGGCGAACCGCCCTCGACGCCCTCGTCCGCGCCCACCGCAGCCGATGGCGGCTCACCGGCCGGGCAAGCATCCAGGGCACGCCTGCCGTCCCCTGGTGGAGCTCGCCGGAAGCCGCCGCTGCCGCCCACCAGCTCGCCGACGCCCTCGACGACCTCGGCCGCGACGACCGCACCGCCGTCGTGCTGCGGTGGTTCGAGGACCTCGCTCCCGAACAGATCACCGCCCTCGTCCCTGGCGCCGACCCCGAGGCCGCGGCCGGTCGGCTGCCGGTCGACCCCAACGTGCTGCCCCGCCGCCTCGACGACCTCGCCGGCCTCTGCGACGCGGGCACCCTGGACGACGACACCGTCACCGCCGCAGTCCGCGGCACCCGGACCCGGCACACCTGCCAGGCCCTCCTCGCCGTCACCGCCGTGGCCGGGCTGGTCGCGGGTGGCGCATGGCTGCCGGACACGGCGCCCGACCCAGCGGCGACGGCGACGGCGACCGCCACCCCGTCCAGGACGACGACGGCAGCCGAGCTGCGCGGGATCTTCGCCCTCCCACCCCGTGGGGCGCTCGCCGACGACGAGGACCTGCTCGCCCAGCTGCGGCGGCGACTCGACGCCGAGGGCGCGACCGGCGCGGACTACCGGGTCCTCTACGCCGACGACGTCGAGGGCATCCGCGCGGTCCTGATGATGCACCCGGGCGCCGGGCAGATGGACCTCGCGTGGCTGACCGGGCCGGCCGGCACCGCGGCAGCCCGGCTGGACGTGCACACCGTCGGCTTCTCGACCCCGTTCGGCTCGGCCGGCATGGCTGTCTCGCTGCCCGACCCGGCCGCCGGCACGACCCGCCTCGTGGTCCTCACCGAGGACGGCGACACCGTGCGGGTCTCGGCCGGGGTCGACGTCGACCCGGCCACGGGCGCCGCAGGACGGACCTACGTCGACGTCCCCTCCCGGGGAGGGGTCGCCGCCACCACCCTCGACCGCACCAGCGACGCCGGCATCCGGCTCCAGGTCGGGCGACCGGGCGACCTCACCGAGGACATCTGGCCCGTCTCGAGCACCCCCGTCCACCTCGACGTCGGGACCGGCGGCACCGGCCCGCCCAGCCGGTCCGGCGCCCCGACCGCCGCCGCCGGGGCCTACGCATCGGCGCTGTCCACCGTCGTCGCCGCGACCGGGTGGGCCGAGGAGGACCTCGAGGTCACCGTCCTGGGCGCCGGCACCCTGCCCGCCGCGGCCGGCGGCACGCTGGACGTCGTCAGCTTGGCCGTCGTCCTCCCCGGCGGCGCCGTCGTCACCACCACCGGCACCGCAGCCCAGACGACCGCGGAGGACGGCAGCACGGTCCTGTCCTTCGGCGGCGGCTGCGGGAGCACCGGCTACCCGGCCGGGACCGACATCGTCGACCTGGTCGTGGCGGCCACCTGCGTGGACGTCGGCGACGCCTACACCCGCACCGTGGTGGTCGCCGCACCACCGGGGGTCCGCGTCGTGCTGGGCTTCCCGAGCAGCGACGAGACCCTCGTGCCCGAGCTCGTCGACGGGTTCGGCTGGACCACCTTCCTCACCCGCGAGGACCCCGGGACGGCGACGGCCGGCACCGCCACCTTCCCGGTGGCCGGTGCCGGCCGCGACGTGCTGCAGCAGTGACTGCCTAGATCGGCTCCACCGCGTCGGCCTGGGGGCCGCGCTCGGCGGGGGTGGCGGTGAACTGCACCCGCTGGCCCTCCTCGAGGTCCCGGTAGCCGCCGCGGTCGGCGATCGCCGAGAAGTGCACGAACACGTCGGCGCTGCCGTCGTCGGGTGCGATGAAGCCGAACCCCTTCTCCGCGTGGAACCACTTCACGGTGCCCTCCTGACCGCCCTCGATGGGGGTCGGCACCGCCCGCGCGGCGCTGCGCGAGCGCTCCCGCGGGGTCGACCGGGAGGGGTCCCGGCGTGCCTCGCGGCGGGCCGGGTCGCGCCGCGGCGGCGGGCCGGCGGAGTCCAGCGGACGGACGACGTCGGCCTGCGGACCGCGGTCACCCTGGCTGGCCGCGAACTCGACGCGCTGGCCCTCCTCGAGGTCGCCGTAGCCGCCGTCGTCCTCGATCACGGAGAAGTGCACGAACACGTCGCGCGACCCGTCGTCGGGCTCGACGAACCCGAAGCCCTTGTCGGCGTTGAAGAACCGGACGGTGCCCTGGGCCAGCCCGGAGCCGCCGCCGTACCCGCCGGCGTTGCCGCGCGGGCCGCCACCGCCGGTGGAGCCCAGCGGCTGCACGTGGGTGGCCTGCAGCCCGCGGTCGCCCTGCGCGGCCTCGAACTCCACGCGCTGGCCCTCGTCGAGGGAGCGGTAGCCGCCGTCGTCGGCGATCGCGGAGAAGTGCACGAAGACGTCGTCCCCGCCGTCGTCGGGCTGCAGGAAGCCGAAGCCCTTCTCGGCGTTGAAGAAGCGCACGGTGGCCTGGGGCAGGCCCGAGCCGGCCGCGCCGCCGCCGTCGTACCCGCCGTCGTCGTACCCGGCGTCGTGGCCGCCGCCGCCACCGGCGAGGGGCTCGACGTGGGTTGCCTGCAGCCCGCGGTCACCCTGCGCCGCCTCGAACAGCACGCGCTGGCCCTCCTCGAGGGAGCGGTAGCCACCGTCGTCGGCGATCGCGGAGAAGTGCACGAAGACGTCGTCGCCGCCGTCGTCCGGGGTGATGAAGCCGAACCCCTTCTCGGAGTTGAAGAACTGCACCGTGCCCTCGGCGCCGCCACCGGCGGACGCCCGGGGCGCCTCGCGGCGCGGGGCCTCCCGGCGGGGCGCCTCGCGGCGGGGCGCGCGCTCCTCGCGACGGTCATCACGCCGGTCGTCGCGGCGGGGCTCGCGGGACTGCGAGCGGTCGACCTGCACCGGCGGGCCGCCCAGCGGGCTCACCCGGTCGGCCTGCAGGCCGCGCTGGCCCGGGCTCGCCTCGTACTCGACCCGCGCGCCCTCGTCCAGGCTGCGGAACCCACCGGACTCCTCGATGGCCGAGAAGTGCACGAAGACGTCCTCACCGCCGTCGTCGGGTCCGATGAAACCGAACCCCTTCTCGGCGTTGAACCACTTCACGAACCCCTGCGGCATGCCCTGCTCCTGCACTCGACTGCTCTGCGAAACCTGCGTCTGTCCGTGCCCAGCGTCCCACCCGACGCGATCACCCCTCCGCAGGGTGCACCGGTCGCGGCGCCAGCACCAGGCACAGCGCGCCCACCGCCGCCAGCAACCACAGGCTGACCAACCGGTAGACGACCACGACCGGCACCGCCTGGGCGGCCGGCATGCCCGCGGCGACCAGCGCGGAGGCCAGCGCCGCCTCGACCACACCGATGCCGCCGGGGGTCAGCCGGGTCGAGGACACCAGCGCCCCGGCCGCCCAGGCCAGCACGACGCCCTGCCAGGGCAGCCCCGACCCGACCGCGAGCGCGGCGAGGCCGAGGGTGACCGCGTCCAGCACCCAGTTGGCCAGGGCCAGCAGGCCGGCGGCCGACGCGTTGCGCACCCCGGGGCGGATGGCCCCCAGCGAGGTCAGCGCGTCCTCGACGGCCGGGCCCACCACGGCCGGGCGCAGCACCTTGAACCACCGCGAGAGCGGGGCCAGCACGGCCATCAGCAGCTTGACCACCAGGTGCTTGGCCTCGGGGCTGCGGGTGACGGCGAGCAAGGTGAGGACCGGGACGACGGCGGCGACCGACGCCACCGAGGCCACCACCGCGCCGGCCGTGCTCCCGGTGGCCGCCGAGCTCACCGCCACGACGGCGGCCAGCGCGACCGTCGAGCACACCCCGGAGACGGCGAGGGTCCAGCTGACCAGCACGGCGCTGTTGCCCAGGTCGCGCATCCGGCGGAAGGCGTAGGCCACGCTGGCCGCCGACCCCGCGAGCGGCAGGCCGACGGCGATCGCGTTGCCGCCGTAGACCGTCGCGGTCAGGCTGCCCTGCGGGGCCACCCCGCCGCCCGAGCGCAGCAGCAGCTGCTGCTGCCAGACCAGGCACTGCATCGACAGCAGCTGGACGGCGGCCGCGGCGAACGCCCACCGCAGGTCGGTGCCCGCGAGCGTCTCGAACCAGCCGACGACGGACCGCCAGAAGACGACGAGGACCACCACGGTGCCCACCGCGAGGACCCCGCCCAGCACGGGTCGCCACCACCGGGCCACCGGGCCGCGCACGACCTCGGTGACCGGGCCACCCGGTGTCTCCGGGTCGGGACCGCTGCTCATCGTGGGGAACGGTAGCGACCCCGGGTGTCCGGTGGTGTCCCCGCTGCCCCGCACGGGTGAGACCGCCCAGGCGGCCGGCACGGACGGTCGGGCGTCCGTCGGACCGCCGGGCAGACTGCTCGTCGTGGCCGTCGACGGGGAGTACGCGCCGAGCCCGGTGCCGTGGGTGGCCGACGAGGTCGCCCACATCGAGGACACCGGGACGGCGTTCGGCGGGCGGGCGGTGGTGCTGCTCACCCACCGCGGACGGCGCACGGGTCTGGTGCGCAAGACCCCGCTGATGCGGGTGGAGATGCGCGGGGTCTACGCGGCGGTCGCCTCGACCCGCGGCGGGCCGGCGCACCCGCACTGGTACGCCAACGTGCTGGCCTCCCCCGACGTCGAGCTGCGCGACGGCGACCTGCGGCTGGACCTGCGGGCCCGCGAGGTCAGCGGTGCCGAGCGGTCGGCCTGGTGGTCGCTGGCCTGCGGCACGTTCCCCTCGTACGTGGAGTACCAGCGGCGCACCCGACGACGCATCCCGGTGGTGCTGCTCGAGCCCCGCGTGTCGTCACCGTCCGCCTCCTGACCCGAGCCGCAGCCGGTCCTGTCGGTGGGGCCCCGTAGCGTGGCACCCATGAGCCGCACGCACCCCGAGCTGAAGACCCCGCCGCCCCTCTCGGAGGGGGGCCTGCGGATCGTCGCGCTGGGCGGGCTCGGCGAGATCGGCCGCAACATGACGGTCTTCGAGTACGCCGGCAAGCTGCTCGTCGTCGACTGCGGCGTGCTGTTCCCCGAGGAGCACCAGCCCGGCGTCGACGTCATCCTCCCCGACTTCACCTCCATCCGGGACCGGCTGGACGACATCGAGGCGATCGTGCTCACGCACGGCCACGAGGACCACATCGGCGGCGTGCCCTACCTGCTGCGCGAGCGCCGCGACATCCCGCTGGTCGGGTCCAAGCTCACGCTGGCCTTCATCTCGGCCAAGCTCGAGGAGCACAAGATCAAGCCGGTGCTCCGGCAGGTCGCCGAGGGCGAGCGGCTGCCGCTGGGCCCCTTCGACACCGAGTTCCTCGCGGTCAACCACTCGATCCCCGACGCGCTGGCCGTGGCCATCCGCACCCCGGCCGGGTTGGTCCTGCACACCGGTGACTTCAAGATGGACCAGTTCCCGCTGGACCAGCGGATCACCGACCTGCGCGGGTTCGCCCGGCTCGGCGAGGAGGGGGTCGACCTCTTCCTCACCGACTCCACCAACGCGGAGGTCCCCGGCTTCACCCTCAGCGAGGGCGACCTCGTCCCCGCCATCGACACCGTGTTCCGCACCGCGCCCAAGCGGGTCATCGTGTCCAGCTTCGCCAGCCACGTGCACCGCATCCAGCAGGTGCTCAACGCCGCGCACGCCCACGGCCGCAAGGTGGCCTTCGTCGGCCGCTCGATGGTCCGCAACATGGGGATCGCCCGCGAGCTGGGCTACCTCGACGTGCCGCAGGGCCTGGTCGTCGACCTCAAGCAGATGGACAAGCTGCCCGCCGACCAGGTGTGCGTCATCTGCACCGGGTCGCAGGGCGAGCCGATGGCCGCGCTGTCCCGGATGGCCAACCGCGACCACGTCATCCGCATCTCCGAGGGCGACACCGTCCTGATGGCCAGCTCGCTCATCCCGGGCAACGAGAACGCGATCTACCGGATCATCAACGAGCTCACCCGCTGGGGCGCCAACGTGGTGCACAAGGGCAACGCCAAGGTGCACGTCTCCGGCCACGCCAGCGCCGGCGAGCTCGTCTACTGCTACAACATCGTCAAGCCGCGCAACGTCATGCCGGTGCACGGCGAGTGGCGCCACCTCAAGGCCAACGGCGAGCTGGCGATCAAGACCGGTGTGCACCCCCGCGGGGTCGTGCTGGCCGAGGACGGCAACGTCGTCGACCTGGTCGGCGGCAAGGTCCGGATCACCGGCAAGGTCAGCGCCGGCAACGTCTACGTCGACGGCGCGACGGTCGGCGGGGCCACCGAGGCCTCGCTGAAGGACCGGCGCAACCTGGCCGAGGAGGGCGTCATCACGGTGGTCGCCATCGTCGACGCCGACACCGGCCTGCTGGCCGAGGCGCCGGACTTCCTGGCCCGCGGCTTCGTGCACGACGAGGGCACCTTCGACACCGTGGTGCCGCTGATCGAGAAGGCGCTGGCGAAGGCGGCCGAGGAGGGCGTCGGCGGGGCGCTGCAGCTCGAGCAGCTCATCACCCGCGCGGTGGCCACCTGGGCGCACCGCAACGGCCGCCGCAGCCCGATGATCATCCCGGTCGTCATCGACGCCTAGATGTTGCGGTGCATGAGGTTGTTGACAGCGGGGCGGTAGGGGCCGGGACGTAGG
>NZ_JBAPLV010000056.1:0-6219 GCF_037083865.1 Klenkia terrae
CGCCGTCCTACGAGCCATCACCATCTGGACCAGAGTCTTTGGAGACACGCCCTAGTTGCGGCCGTTCCTTTGCTCGCTCGACAGGAGGAGGTGCTGTTCCGCTACGGCACCGAGACCGCCACGATCCTGCAGACGGTCACCCGCAGCTTGCTGTTCGGGATCGTCCACCTGGCGGCGGGGGTACCGGTGGCTGCCGCGCTCGCCCTCAGCATCCCCGGCCTCGTCTTCGCTGTGGTGTACCGGGCGGCCTACCGGTCTCCGGTCGTCCCGGTGCCGGTCAGCGCTGGCCAGATCGACTGGGAGACCTACACGGCCATGCCTAAGGTCGGGGACCGACTGGCCTGGCTGACCGCGCAGATGGAGCAGCGCGACGCCAACGGCCGAGCCCCTACGAACTGGGACACCATGCAGAATGCCGCACGAGACCGGGCGACCGATGTGGCCGCCGCAGTCCACACCGTGAGCAACTGGTGCGGCCTTGGTCTGCTCTTCGTGATCTTGACCCTGACCTGAGGGGTGGCGCGGTGCAAGCGCTGGGTTGCCCTGCAGCTCACAAACCCCCGTATATGGATCGACGGATTCCGTGTCACAACTAGGTCCGAAACCGCTAGGGCCCTGGTCTGCGGGGTCGATGCAGTGCTCGGCTCCGACGGTCGTCGTCCCCGATGTGCATGGATCGTCCGTGGTGCAGTGGTGTCAGGAGCGGGCTGGTCGGATGTGACTGCGGGAACCGTGGATAGAGCTCCGCTGCGCGTCCGAGGCCCATTCTGTGGGCCGGAACTGGCTGTCCTGCCAGGCGACGCCCGGGTCCGGCCCAGTCGGGTGCCTGGCATGTCCCGGGGGTCGACGGTCAGCGCAGCAGGGCCCCGGTGAGGACCCCGCGCGCCGTGCGCAGGGCGACTGTCGCCCAGGCCCCCAGCAGCGCGGCGAAGAGCATGACGGCCGCGACCTGCAGGAAGGTCTCGCCGGTGTGCAGGGCGAGCCCGGACGTGCCGGTGACGACGGTGCCGACGGGGAAGGTGAAGGACCACCAGGTGAGGGTGAAGGGCAGGTGCGCCCGGGCAGTGCGGACGGTGACGGCGAGGGCGATGCCGGCCCACATCAGCGCGAACCCCCACACCGGGAGCCCGTAGACCAGCCCCATGGCCTGGAAGGCGGTGGCGTAGGGCTCGGGGACGGCGAGGTGGGCCTGGCTGCCCAGGTTGTTCGCGGCGGTGATCGACTGGCCCAACGGGCCGAGCACGATCCACAGCGTGGGCACCATGGCGGCGGCGCCGATCTTGTGCCGGGCCAGTCGGCCCCACACCAAGGTGATCACCACGAGGCTGGCCAGCAGCGAGAGCCCGAACATCGACCAGCACAGGGTGAACAGGGTGGTGCGCAGCTGTCCGGCGGGCAGTTCGGGGACCAGCAGGGCGCCGGTGGCCGCGGACACCATGGGCGGGACGACGGGCATCAGCCACCCACCGAACGCGGCGTCCTCTGCGACGTCGTGGCGGGTGAAGACCAGGTACGGGAGGCCGACGGCGGTGACCAGGCCGTAGACGGTGCCGGCGACCCACAGGACGGCGAACACCCACAGTGCTGCGGTGGCGCCGATGAGGTCGGCGCCGACGAGGTGGGTGGCGACGCCGAAGGCCAGCAGGCCCATCGGTGGGGCGCCGTAGAAGTGCGCCATGACCGGGTTGTCGGCGTGCCCACGGGCGGTGTCGGGGTGGTATCGCCAGTGCGCGATGGTGGCGGCCGAGACGGCCAGCAGCAGCACCCCGGCCAACACCCACACCACCTGTGCCAGGACCTGCAGGCCCGGGACGGTGACGGGCAGGGTGGCTGCAGCGGTGGCCACGATGGAGGTGCCCATGACCGAGGCGAACCAGTTGGGGCCGATGTTGGCCACGGCCAGTCGCCGGTCGTCGTCACTGCCGAACAGGCCGGGTCCGGGGGTGGGCTGGGTCGCCGTGCTGGTCATGGGTCCATCGTGCGCTGGTGCAGACCCTGCCGGTAGCCGCCGCGTCGTTGTGCATGCACAAGCCCAGCTTGTGGCGCTCGGTGCCAGGGCCTAGCGTCCCACCGGTGCAGGAGACACTGCGAGAGCTCAAGCTCGCCCGGCTGGACGACCCGCACGTCGCGCCGCTGAACGCGCTGGTCCGGCGGTGGCGGGGCCGAGGTCGGGCGGTGCCGTGGTTCGACCCGCACGGCGGGGGCACCGGTGCGCGGGTGCTGCTGCTCCTGGAGAGCCCGGGTCCGGCGACGATGGCGCTGGGGGAACGCGGGTTCTCCTCCGAGGACAACCCCGACCCCACGGCGCGGGTGCTGCGGGCCGCGCGGGAAGCGTCCCCGCTGCGGGCCGTGGACTGCCTGCGGTGGAACGTCGTCCCGTGGGCGCTGGGCACCCCCGAGGCCTGGCGCAACCCACGGGCCGCCGACCTGGCGGAGGCCGGTCCAGCATTGGCCGAGGTCCTCCAGCTGGTCCCGCGGTTGCGGGTCGTCGTCCCGCTGGGGACGGCGGCACTGGCCGGCTGGATGCGGTACCTGACGATGCACCCACCCGTGCACCCGGTGGTGACCCTGGCGGTGCCGCACCCCTCCCAGCGCAACACCCACGCCCGAACCGAGGCCGACCAGCGGTTGCAGCATGCCCTGGGCGCCGCAGCAGCATGGCTGCCGGAGCTGACGGCGTGCCGCTGAGTCCGCACGTGCCCGAGCTGGGGGCGTTGGAACTGTTGTTGGACGTGGTGGCCACCGGCAGCATCGGCGCCGCGGGGCGCCGGCACGGTGTCAGCCAGCAGGCCGCCTCGGCCCGGCTGCGCACCCTCGAGCGGCAGGTGGGCGTCGCCGTGCTCGATCGCCGGGCCCGCGGCACCGGACTCACCGACGCCGGGACTGCGTTCGCCGCCTGGGCGGCCCGCGTGGTCGAGGCCGCCACCGACCTGGACGCCGGGCTGACCGCACTTCGTCACCGGGGATCGGCGCGATTGCGGTTGGCGGCGAGCATGACCGTGGCCGAGCACCTGGTCCCGGGGTGGCTGGCCGCCCTGCGGGCGCACGGGGGCGTCGAGCAGATCACCTTGACGGCCACCAACAGCGCCGCCGTGGCCGACCTGGTTCGCGCCGGGGCAGTGGACGTGGGTCTCGTCGAGGGACCGGACCCCCTGGCCGACCTCTCCCAGGTCGTGGTGGGCACCGACGACCTGGTGCTCGTCGTCGCTCCGGACCACCCCTGGGCCCGTCGGCGACGGCCGGTGGCCGCCGCCCTGCTGGCCCGCACCCCGCTCGTCACCCGCGAGGTCGGCTCGGGCACCCGCACCGCTCTCGAGCAGGCCCTGGGCCCCCCGGGCCCGACGCCGGTGCTCGAGCTCAGCACCGCGACCGCCGTCCGGGAGTCCGTCCGGGCCGGGCTCGGCCCGGCCGTCCTGCCCCGACTGGCGGTGGCCGGTGACCTGCGCGACGGCCGGTTGGTCGCCATCGGCGTCACCGGGGTGGACCTGCGCCGACGGTTGCGGGCCGTGTGGGTGGGGCCCACCGACCGACCCCCCGCCGGCCCGGCCCGCGACCTCGTGGCCACGGCGACCGCACGAGTCCACCCGCCCGGACCGCGGAGGAAGAGTGACGCGGGCGGGGTGACACACGCCAGTCGGCAGGACCACCGCTGAGCCCGGCGATGGAACGCCGCCGAGATCGCGACGCCTGAACCGTCCTCCAGGGCTGACGGACCCCCGGACAACGGGAGAGGACCGCTCGACCATGGACCACCCGACCAGTGCCCAGAGCTGGTGTCCGACCCCGACGCACCGGTGCCGGGACGGCGGTGCGCAGGGGTCGGCGCACCTCGCATCCGGCGTTGCCGGCCCCGTCACGATCGGCACGCTTGCACGGTCGTCGTGGCCACCCACCCCCCGAGACCGGGCCAGCCCATTGCCTGCCCTGGTCGACGACCCCTGGACACCAGGGCCACCCCGGTGCGCGTCGTCCCGCCCCACTGACTTCCCGGAGCACACACCGCAACCCGTGTCGCAGTGCAGTCAGTGCGGACAACAAACCCCGGTGTGCGGTCCTACCGAATCGGGCCCAGAACCAGGTTCACATCCAACTCCTGGCGAGGCCGAGAGGGGTGACCTTATTCGGGCTGGGCGCTGTCAGATGCCGAAGGCCGGTGCGTAGTGGAAGTCGCCGGGCTAGCCGCTCCACGCCTGGAGGGTCCGTACCTGGAAGTGGTCAGCCCACGACGGGTCGGATGCCTTGATGCCCAGCGGTTCGGCGGGGCGGAAGCCGAATCGCCGGTAGTACCCGGTGTCTCCCAGAAGGACGGCTTCGGGAAAGTCGAGGGGGTCAGCTGCCGCGAGTACAGCGTGCATGAGCGCGCTGCCGATGCCGGTCCCTTGCATGTCGGGGAAGACCCCCAGGGGCGCGAGGCCCACCGAGGTTGCGCCGGCGAGCTGCGCACGGCTGCCGAGAACGTGCCCCACGACCGCGCCGTCCCGTTCGGCGACCAGGGACAGCGCTGGGATGACGTCTCCGGCGGCGCGTAGGGCGTCGACCAGGGTTGCCTCAAACGCGACCGATCCGTCCTCGGTGGCGAACGCGGCGTTGTGGACAGCGTGTACGGCGTCGCGGTCGTTCGGGGTCTCTCTGCGGATCAGCACCCGGAGCACGATGCAGGCGCTAGGGCTGCGCCACAACATGTTTGGCCCGTCGTGTCACAAACCCCCGTATGTGACACCACAGCGGCCGGGTCGGCCGCCGGTCGGGAAACGCCAGGTCGGCACCTGCTTCGACAGGACCGAAACCCGTTCCGAAATCAACGGCCCACAAACCCTGCCTCAGCGTCTTTTGAATCGACATCTCGGCTAGCGTCGGCGGCATGACGGTGGTCGGCTACGCGCGGGTGTCCACGCTCGAGCAGGACCCGGCCCTGCAGCACGACGCGCTCACCGCGGCTGGCGCTGCGAAGGTGTTCACGGACTTCGCCTCCGGCGCCACTGCCCAGCGGCCACAGCTGACGGCTTGCCTGGAATACCTACGCTCCGGCGACACCCTCGCGGTCTGGCGCATCGACCGGCTTGGGCGATCGGTGGAGGACCTCACGCGCATCGTCAACGACCTGGCCGAGCGCGGCATCCAGTTCCGGTCGACCACCGAGGCCATAGACACCACGACCGTGGGTGGTGAGCTCGTCTTCCACGTCTTCGCCGCCGTCGCGCAGATGGAACGCCGGCTCATCCGTGAACGCACCGTGGCCGGCCTTGCCGCGGCCCGAGCCCGCGGCCGCAAGGGTGGCCGCCCCAGCGTCATGACCGATCAGCGCGTGGCAGCAGCTGCCGCCCTGCGCACCCAAGGGCTCACGCTCAACGAGATCGCCGCGTCGCTGGGGGTCGGACGTTCCTCAGTCGTCCGCGCCCTGAGACAGCCAATTGCTGCAGCTGCTCGGCCCAGCACGACCGGCGCGGTGTCGTGAACGGGCGCGCCGTTCGCATTGCGATCGTCGCTGGCGTCGTGGTGGGCTCGATCGTCTGGGTGGTGAGCCTGATGACCATCCCCGTGGTGACCATGTGCGCAGACAGTCCGACCGGTGGCTACTGCGAGAAACAGGGCGGACCTAGCGTGCTGCCTGCCCTGGCCACCGGAGCTCTGACCGCCGGCGTTGTTGGCGCGGTGTTGTGGGTCCGGCAGCGGCGCCGTTAGGCGTTCCGAGTGTCCCGTATGACGCCCCTCTGTGAGAAAACAAATCGGACGGGTCTATCGGGACGCTCGGTGTTTGTGCTGGTCAGCTCGGTGAGCTGACCGAGCCGTGTCCCGGTAGACGGCCGTCTGCGGACACTTTGCCTCGCTAGGCTGAGCCGTCCCACCGAAGGTGCAGTTGTCCGCTACCTTCAGATGCCATCCGATTGGAGGCACCAATGGTGTGGCTTGTATGGTCCGGAATAGTGGTATTCGTTGTAGTACTTCTGGGCATTTCATATTGGTACGACCGCGATGCTCGCCAGCGGGGTGCCAATCCCATGTCAGCTGGCTCGATGGTTGAAGCGACCCGAACCAACCGATGGCAAACGGTGCGTCGCAGCAGCCAGCTATTGCAGGGCGGGGCAACACCACGGTCGCAAGACGCTCATGGTCAGACCTGGAAGAAGCCTTAATTGGCTGCTGCTGTGGGCACTACGGCTAGGTGTTGCGGTGCATGAGGTTGTTGACAGCGGGGCGGTAGGGGCCGGGACGTAGGAC
>NZ_JBAPLV010000057.1:0-3952 GCF_037083865.1 Klenkia terrae
CTCGAGGTGGGTGTTCCAGCTCAGCGACGGCCCGCCGTCGGACGACCAGGCAAGGCCGATCGTGGCGTAGTAGGGGGAACCGTCGTTCGTGACTCCGGCGAAGGTGTGGTTCTCCCCGTGGTAGACCAGCCAGAGCCCGCTGCCGTCGGCCGCTGGGAAGACCGATCCGGGGCCGCAGTAGTCGCTGTCGAGGGCTTCCGTGCCGCCCACCGGCGCCAGGACGGCGACCGCGTCCCGGCCGTCGAGCTCGGCGGGCCGGAACCGGACCAGGTCGGGGCTGTCCACGGCCACGGTGCTCCCACCACCACCGGAGACCAGCCCACTGGCGAGCCACACCCGGTAGCCGTTGTCCGTCGCGACGTAGGTGGTGTGCCCGTCCGGGAAGTTCACCATGCCGTAGTCGCCCTCGGCGAGCAGCTGCTCCCGCTCGTCACCGGCGCGCAGACCGGGCCCGGACGGGGCCGGGGTGGACACCGGGCCGGCGGATGGGTCCCGGGTGCACGCGGCGAGCACGGCGGCCAGACCGGTCGCGGCGGCGGAGGCCAGCAGGGCCCGGCGGGTCAGCACCGGCCCAGTATCCCTGGTTGCAGCCGGACGCGGCGCCGACGCGGTGGTCAGCCGGCGCGGCGGCCCAACGCCCGGTAGGACCAGCCCGCGGCCTCCCACACGTCGCGGTCCAGCGCCTGCCGCCCGTCCAGCACGGCCTTGCGCGCCACGACCCGGCCGAAGGCGACCGGGTCGAGCTCGCGGAACTGCTTCCACTCGGTGAGCACCAGGACGGCGTCGGCGCGCTCGGCGGCCTCCTCGGCGGAGTCCACCACGTCCAACTGCGGCCAGGACCGGCGGATGTTGTCCCCGGCCGCCGGGTCGGTGACCCGCACGGTGGCGCCCTGCAGCTGGAGCTGGGCGGCGACGTTGAGCGCCGGGGAGTCGCGGATGTCGTCGGAGTCGGGCTTGAACGCCGCCCCCAGGACGGCGATCCGCTTGCCCAGCAGCGAACCGTCGCAGACCTCGCGGGCCAGCTCGACCATCCGGATCCGGCGGCGCATGTTGATGTTGTCGACCTCGCGCAGGAAGGTCAGCGCCTGGTCGGCGCCCAGCTCCCCGGCCCGGGCCATGAACGCGCGGATGTCCTTGGGCAGGCAGCCGCCGCCGAAGCCGAGGCCGGCGTTGAGGAACTTGCGGCCGATCCGGTCGTCGTAGCCGATCGCGTCGGCCAGCTGCTTCACGTCGGCACCGGTGGCCTCGCACAGCTCGGCCATCGCGTTGATGAAGGAGATCTTGGTGGCCAGGAACGAGTTCGCCGCGGTCTTGACCATCTCTGCGGTGGCGTAGTCGGTGACCACCTGGGGCGTGCCGTCGGCCTCGATCGAGGCGTAGACCTCGTCCAGCAGCGCCCGGGCGGTGTCGCCGTCGGCGCCGGCGGGCAGGCCGTAGACCAGCCGGTCGGGGTGCAGGGTGTCCTGGACGGCGAAGCCCTCGCGCAGGAACTCCGGGTTCCAGGCCAGCAGCGCACCGGGCGCCTTGCCGGTCACCAGCTCGGCCAGCCGCGCCGCCGTCCCGACCGGGACGGTGGACTTGCCGACGACCAGCTCGCCGGGGGCCAGCACCTCGATCAGCGACTCGGTCGCCGACTCCACGTAGCGCAGGTCGGCGGCGTACTCGCCGCGCTTCTGCGGCGTGCCGACGCAGACGAAGTGCACCTTCGAGCCGGCGGCCTGCGCCATGTCCGGGGAGAACCGCAACCGCCCCGAGGCCAGCGAGGACTGCAGCAGCTCCTCGAAGCCGGGCTCGTGGAAGGGCACCCGGCCGGCCGCGAGCAGCTCGACCTTGGCGGTGTCGGTGTCGATGCCGACGACGTCGTGGCCGAGCTGCGCCATCGAGGCGGCGTGCACGGCACCGAGGTAGCCGCAGCCGATCACCGAGAGCTTCATGGGACCCCTGTCGTCGTCGGACGCCAACGGGTCCATCCTGTCAGGCCGCGGTGCGCGTCCTCGGCGTCGGGACGGCGCGGGCCAGCAGCGCGGCCGTGGTCGGCGAGACGGTGCACCGGCCCTGCCCGGGGAACGCGGCGCAGACGCCGGCCAGCGGGGCGAGCAGGGCCGGGATGAGGGTGACGACGGTGGTGTCCATGGTCCTGGGGTTCTCGGCAGGACCGACCAGGAGGTGGAGCCGAATCACCCGTTGGCACCCCGCTGCGGAGCTCCCGACTGCGCGCCGCACGGCATGTACGCAGGTGTGCCGGCAGCGGGACATCGACCCGGTGCTGCTCGACCGCGCTCCGGCCTGCTGAGGCGCTGGGCTCAGACCTCGATCGGGGTGGGCACCTCGACCTGGTCGGCGGGCACCGTCCAGTCGCGCCGGGCGTCCGCCACCCGGACGGCGCCGCCGACGAGCAGGGCCAGGAGCAGTCCCCCCAGGACCCAGGCGGCCAACAGCGCGATGATCACGAGGAGACCATCGGTCGTGCGCGGCCGGAGCTGAAGACCCCGGATGGGCGGTCTCCATTTCACCCGGTGACGGTCAGTAGGCCCCGGAGCCCCGCAGCACGGCGCCGACGGTCTTCCACAGGATCATGAAGTCGAAGGTCAGCGACCAGTTCTCCACGTACCGCACGTCGATGCGCACCGAGTCGTCCCACGAGAGGTCCGAGCGGCCGCTGATCTGCCACAGGCCGGTGATGCCGGGCTTGACCAGGAAGCGGCGGTGCATGTCGAAGCCGTACCGCTCGACCTCGGTGGGCAACGGCGGGCGCGGGCCGACCAGCGACATGTGGCCGCGGAGCACGTTCAGCAGCTGGGGCAGCTCGTCGAGGGAGTACCGGCGCAGCACCTTGCCCACCCGGGTGACCCGGGCGTCGGTCTTCTGCTTGAACAGCACGCCGTTGCCGTCGTTGCCCCCGGCCAGGTGGTCGACCATCGCGTCGGCACCGGCGACCATCGAGCGGAACTTGAGCATGGAGAACGTCTGGCCGTCGCGGCCGACCCGCTCCTGCCGGTAGAACACGCCGCCGCGGCTGGTCAGCCCGACGGCGGCCGCGACACCCAGCAGCACCGGCAGCAGGGCGAGCAGGGCGAGCGCCGACACCGTCTTGTCGACGGTGTCCTTGGCGACCCGGCGAATGCCGCGCAGCTCGGGGCGCTCCATGTGCAGCAGCGGCAGGCCGCAGACGGGGCGGATGCGCACCCGCGGTCCGACGATCTCGGTGACCGCCGGGGCGAGCAGCAGCTCGGCGTTGGTCTTCTCCAGGTCCCAGCCGAGCCGGCGCAGCCGCGGCCCGTCGAGCTCGGGCGAGGGCAGGACGGCGACGGTGTCCACCTCGAACCGCTCGACCACGGCGACGACGTCGTCCAGGCCGCCGAGCACCGGGATGCCGTCGAACAGGCTCTGCGCCGGCAGGTGCTGGCCGCCGGGCAGGAGGCAGCCCACGACGGAGTACCCGTGGTACTTCTCGCGCTCGATCTGGCGCTTGAGGGCGCCGACGCCGTTGCGGTGCCCGACCAGCACGGCGGTCTGCAGGAACAGGCCGCGGCCCCGGGCGCGGTGCAGCCGGGCCCGGAGGACGTAGCGGGTGAGCAGCGTGGCCACGGTCGCCAGCGGCAGCGCCACGACCACGAAGCCACGGGCCAGGTCGAGCTTGAGCGCCCAGGAGACGGTGCCGACGGCGGCGAGCATGAGCATCGCGGCGAAGAAGACCCGGCGGAACTCCTCGGCGCCGATCCAGAGGAAGCGCTGCTCGTAGCTGCGGGCGACCAGCATGGCGCCGACCCAGGCCAGCGGGAGCGCGGCGACGATCCAGAAGGGCACGTGGCCGGGGTCCAGCGATGCCGGGCCGAACCGCACGGCCCAGCCGACGAGGGCCGACACCAGGGAGCAGAGCACGTCGGCGAGCACGCTCTTGCGCACGTAGGTGGCCTGCCACGCGCGGCGCGCCTCGGTGCCGGGGCAGCGC
>NZ_JBAPLV010000058.1:0-3664 GCF_037083865.1 Klenkia terrae
GAGTGAGGTCAGGAGGGTGTTGAGGTCGGTCGTCACAACCCGTACCCCAGCACCCTCCGCCCTGAAATCACACCTGTGTCATTCGGACTTACTCATCTAGGGCTCGCAGAGCAGGACGGTGGGGACGTCGGCCACCCGGGTCACCACGACGACGGCCCGCCCCTCGCCCTTGCCGCGCAGCTGCTTGACCAGGGCCTCCGGCTCGACCGCCGAGCCGCGCTTCTTCACCACCACCCGGCCGATGCCGCGCTCGCGCAGCAGGGCCTTGAGCCGCTTGACCGAGAACGGCAGCACGTCGGTGACCCGGTAGGAGCTGACCCACGGGGAGTCCGCGGGGGCGTCGGAGGTCAGGTAGGCGATCTGCCCGTCGACCAGCGTGGCCCCCAGCCGCTCGGCCACCGTGGCGACCAGCCCCGACCGGATGACGGCGGGGTCGGGTTCGTGCAGCCACCCCCGCGGCGCGGCGACCGGTGCCCGGCCGGGGTCGGCGTCCACGGCGAGCTCGTGCACCTGCCCGGACCGGACGACGGTCGCCCGCCGCCAGGTGCTCGACAGGCCACGGCCCCACAGCAGCGCCTCGACGATCGAGCCGCCCACCGACACCCACTCGGCCTCGACGCCGGCGGGCACCCGGTCGTGGTCGAGGCCCGGGGCCACCTTCACCACCGAGCGGGGCACCCGGTCCAGCAGCTCGGTGACCGTGGACCAGGGCGGGGACCAGCCGTCGGGGTCCAGGATCCGGCGTCCCCCCGCCCGCCGGGCCGGGTCGAGGACGGCGGCCGTGCAGTCGGCCACCCGCCCGTCGCGGGCGGCGGCCACCAGCTCCACCACGTCGGCGTCGCGCACCTGGGCGGTCAGCCCGAGGGCGGCGACGTTGTGCGCGGTCAGCTCCCGGGCAACCGGGTCGCGGTCGACGGCGACCACCGACGCCCCGGCCCGGGCCAGCGCGATCGTCTCGGTGCCCGAGGCGCAGCCCAGGTCGACGGCGTCGGCGACCCCGCCGGCCAGCAGGCGGGCGGCCCGGCGGGCAGCCAGCTCGGGACGGCCGGCCTGCTCCAGGGTGTCCCCGGTGAACAGCAGCCGGTCGGTGTCCGCCCCGAAGGCCGGCCGGGCCTTCTCCCGCTGACGGGCCACGCCCCAGGCCGGCCCCCCGACCTCGGCGCCGAACTCCGCGCGCAGGCGGGACAGCG
Source organism: Klenkia terrae (assembly GCF_037083865.1). Taxonomy (NCBI): domain Bacteria; kingdom Bacillati; phylum Actinomycetota; class Actinomycetes; order Geodermatophilales; family Geodermatophilaceae; genus Klenkia; species Klenkia terrae. The sequence goes on from NZ_JBAPLV010000058.1 coordinate 1,191, forward strand.
CGGTCACCACGTCGGTGCGGTCGGCCAGCAGCCGGCCGGCCCGGGCCAGCGCGGCCGTGCCCTCGGGCGTGGCCAGCGCGCGCAGCTGGCGGACGGTCTCGGCCGCGGTGACCGGTTGCTCGGCGCGTACCTGCGAGGGCATCGGCACAGCCTGGCCCACCCTCCTGGGCGTGCGGCGGCCGACCCGCTTGAGCAGCTGGCACTCGGGTGGGTAGAGTGCCAATCGACACGGGCCGGGCCTGACCCCCGCGACGGCAGACCCCGGCCCCCGTGCCACAGCGTCAGCACCATCCACTGCTCGTCGGACGAGAAGGGGGAGTCACCCTGTGACCACCGCCACCAAGGTCAGCATCAAGCCGCTCGAGGACCGCGTCGTCGTCCAGGCCAACGAGGCCGAGACCACCACGGCCTCCGGTCTGGTCATCCCGGACACGGCCAAGGAGAAGCCCCAGGAGGGCACCGTCATCGCCGTCGGCCCCGGCCGCATCGACGACAACGGCAACCGCGTCCCCCTGGACGTGAACGTGGGCGACGTCGTCGTCTACTCGAAGTACGGCGGCACCGAGGTGCGCTACGCCGGCGAGGACTACCTCGTGCTCTCGGCCCGCGACCTGCTGGCCGTCGTCGTCAAGTGAGCTGAGCTCACCCCGCGACACCTGATCCACCGAACCGCCCCGGGCGACCCGAGCACCACCGGGTCCCGGGGCGGTTCGCGTCCCACCCCCAGAACCCCCAGATCGAAGAGGTCCCCATGCCCAAGATCATCCGTTTCGACGAGGACGCCCGCCGCGGCCTCGAGCGCGGCGTCGACAAGCTGGCCGACGCCGTCCGCGTGACCCTCGGCCCCCGTGGCCGCAACGTGGTCATCGACAAGAAGTTCGGCGCCCCGACCATCACCAACGACGGCGTCACCATCGCCCGCGAGGTCGACCTCGAGGACCCGTTCGAGAACCTCGGCGCGCAGCTGGCCAAGAACGTCGCGACCAAGACCAACGACGTGGCCGGCGACGGCACCACCACCGCCACCGTGCTGGCCCAGGCACTGGTCCACGAGGGCCTGCGCAACGTCGCCGCCGGCGCCAACCCGACCGCGCTGGGCCGGGGCATCCACGCCGCCGTCGCCGCGGTGCAGGCCGCGCTGGACGAGGTCGCCATCCCCGTCGACGAGCGCCGCGCCATCGCCCACGTGGCCACCATCTCCGCCCAGGACTCCGTCATCGGTGACCTGATCGGCGAGGCCATGGAGAAGGTCGGCAAGGACGGCGTCATCACCGTCGAGGAGTCCAACACCCTGGACACCGAGCTGGTCGTGACCGAGGGCCTGGCCTTCGACAAGGGCTACCTGTCGCCGTACTTCGTCACCGACCAGGAGTCGATGGAGGCCGTCCTCGACGACGCCCTCGTCCTGCTGGTCGCCGGCAAGGTCTCGGCCCTGGCCGACCTGCTGCCGCTGCTGGAGAAGGTGCTCGGCACCGGCGCCCGGCCGCTGCTCATCGTCGCCGAGGACGTCGAGGGCGAGGCGCTGTCCACCCTCGTCGTCAACTCCATCCGCAAGACCATCAAGGTCGTCGCGGTGAAGTCGCCGTTCTTCGGCGACCGGCGCAAGGCGTTCATGCAGGACCTCGCGATCGTCACCGGTGGCCAGGTCGTGTCCGAGGACGTCGGCCTCAAGCTCTCCGAGGTCGGCCTCGAGGTGCTGGGCACCGCCCGCCGGCTCACCGTCACCAAGGACGACACCGTCCTGGTCGACGGCGGCGGCCAGCCCACCGCCGTGGCCGACCGGGTGGCCCAGATCCGCCGCGAGATCGAGTCCACCGACTCCGACTGGGACCGCGAGAAGCTGCAGGAGCGCCTCGCCAAGCTCGCCGGCGGCATCGGGGTCATCCGCGTCGGTGCGGCCACCGAGGTGGAGATGAAGGAGAAGAAGCACCGGATCGAGGACGCCATCGCCGCCACCCGCGCCGCGGTGGAGGAGGGCGTCGTCCCCGGTGGTGGCTCGGCACTCGTGCACGCCGCCGCGGCCGTCGACGCGCTCACCCTCACCGGTGACGAGCTGACCGGCGCCCGGTCGGTGCGCAAGGCGCTGGACTCCCCGCTCTCGCAGATCGCGTCCAACGCGGGCTTCGAGGGTGCGGTCGTCGTCGGCAAGGTCCGCGAGCTCGGCGTCGGGCAGGGCTTCAACGCCGCCACCGGCGAGTACGGCGACCTGGCCGCCGACGGGGTCATCGACCCGGTCAAGGTCACCAAGGCCGCCCTGGGCCACGCCGCCTCGATCGCGGCGATGATCCTGACGACGGACTCCGCGGTCGTCGAGGCACCCGAGGACACCCACGAGCACGCCGGCGGCGGCCACCACGGCCACAGCCACGGCGGGCACGGCCACTCCCACTGAGGAAGGACCCCGTCCCACCCCCGGACACGCTCCGCGCGCCCGGGGCCCTCGGGACGGGGCCGGGGGGGGGGGGGGCCCCCCC
>NZ_JBAPLV010000059.1:0-3504 GCF_037083865.1 Klenkia terrae
AATGGTGTCCGGCGGCGTCCTACTCTCCCACCCAGTCCCCCGGGCAGTACCATCGGCGCTGAGAGGCTTAGCTTCCGGGTTCGGAATGAGACCGGGCGTTTCCCTCTCGCCATGACCGCCGTAACGCTGTGAAAGTTTCCACCCCTGTCGCACCCGGTCAAAGGGATGCTGGTGGGGCGGTCTGTGGAGCACACACGAGGTGTGTCCGTTCTTTCAGAACCGCACAGTGGACGCGAGACAAGATCTTGCTGATTGCGTGAATGTTTGAGGTGAGTCAAGTCCTCGGCCTATTAGTACCGGTCAGCTCCACACATTGCTGTGCTTCCACCTCCGGCCTATCAACCCGCTGGTCTGGGCGGGGGCCTTAACCCACAAGGGGTGAGAGACCTCATCTTGAAGCGAGCTTCCCGCTTAGATGCTTTCAGCGGTTATCCCTGCCGAACGTAGCCAACCAGCAGTGCTCCTGGCGGAACAACTGGCACACCAGAGGTTCGTCCGTCCCGGTCCTCTCGTACTAGGGACAGCTCTTCTCAAGTCTCTTACGCGCACGGCGGATAGGGACCGAACTGTCTCACGACGTTCTAAACCCAGCTCGCGTACCGCTTTAATGGGCGAACAGCCCAACCCTTGGGACCTACTCCAGCCCCAGGATGCGACGAGCCGACATCGAGGTGCCAAACCATCCCGTCGATATGGACTCTTGGGGAAGATCAGCCTGTTATCCCCGGGGTACCTTTTATCCGTTGAGCGACACCGCTTCCACATGCCGGTGCCGGGTCACTAGTCCCAGCTTTCGCTCCTGCTCGACCCGTCGGTCTCACAGTCAAGCTCCCTTGTGCACTTGCACTCGACACCTGATTGCCAACCAGGCTGAGGGAACCTTTGGGCGCCTCCGTTACATTTTGGGAGGCAACCGCCCCAGTTAAACTACCCACCTGACACTGTCCCTGATCCGGATCACGGACCGAGGTTAGACATCCAATTCGACCAGAGTGGTATTTCAACGACGACTCCACGAACACTGGCGTGCCCGCTTCACAGTCTCCCACCTATCCTACACAAACCGAACCGAACACCAATATCAAGCTATAGTGAAGGTCCCGGGGTCTTTCCGTCCTGCCGCGCGTAACGAGCATCTTTACTCGTAGTGCAATTTCGCCGAGCCTGTGGTTGAGACAGCTGAGAAGTCGTTACGCCATTCGTGCAGGTCGGAACTTACCCGACAAGGAATTTCGCTACCTTAGGATGGTTATAGTTACCACCGCCGTTTACTGGCGCTTGAGTTCTGAGCTTCGCCCTAAAAGAGCTAACCCGTCCCCTTAACGTTCCAGCACCGGGCAGGCGTCAGTCCGTATACATCGTCTTTCGACTTCGCACGGACCTGTGTTTTTAGTAAACAGTCGCTTCTCACTGGTCTCTGCGGCCACCCACCGCTGCCCACCGCAAGGGTGATGACAGTGAATGGCCCCCCTTCTCCCGAAGTTACGGGGGCATTTTGCCGAGTTCCTTAACCACAGTTCGCTCGATCGCCTTGGTATTCTCTACCTGACCACCTGAGTTGGTTTGGGGTACGGGCCGCTCAGAGCTCGCTAGAGGCTTTTCTCGGCAGCATAGGATCATCCCATTCGCCTCATTCGGCTATGCGTCAGGCCTCACCCTATTGCGGAACGGATTTGCCTATTCCACGGGCCACACCCTTGCACCGGTACTACCACTCACCGGTAGGACTACCTTCCTGCGTCACCCCATCGCTTGCCTACTACCAGTCCGGGTCCCACGTTCCACCCACACGCCACCACCCCGAAGGGCAGCAGTCACGGAGCTTCAGATGGTTAGCATCGCTGGGTTCAGCATGGACGCTCTTTCGCGGGTACGGGAATATCAACCCGTTGTCCATCGACTACGCCTGTCGGCCTCGCCTTAGGTCCCGACTCACCCTGGGCGGATTAGCCTGGCCCAGGAACCCTTGGTCATCCGGCGGGGGAGTTTCTCACTCCCCTTTCGCTACTCATGCCTGCATTCTCACTCGTGTGGCGTCCACGGCTGGATCACTCCGCCGCTTCCATCGCCACACGACGCTCCCCTACCCATCCACACACCTGGCTCAACGACCTTGATCGAGGAGCAGGCTATTGCGTGAATGCCATAGCTTCGGCGGTGTGCTTGAGCCCCGCTACATTGTCGGCGCGGAATCACTTGACCAGTGAGCTATTACGCACTCTTTCAAGGGTGGCTGCTTCTAAGCCAACCTCCTGGTTGTCACTGCGACTCCACATCCTTTTCCACTTAGCACACGCTTAGGGGCCTTAGCTGATGATCTGGGCTGTTTCCCTCTCGACTACGAACCTTATCGCCCGCAGTCTCACTGCCACGCTCTCACTTACCGGCATTCGGAGTTTGGTTGATTTCAGTAACCTTGTGGGGCCCCTAGACCATCCAGTGCTCTACCTCCGGCAAGAAACACGTGACGCTGCACCTAAATGCATTTCGGGGAGAACCAGCTATCACCGAGTTTGATTGGCCTTTCACCCCTACCCACAGCTCATCCCCTCCGTTTTCAACCGAAGTGGGTTCGGTCCTCCACGCGGTCTTACCCGCGCTTCAACCTGGCCATGGGTAGATCACTCGGCTTCGGGTCTAGAGCACGCGACTAGAAACGCCCTATTCGGACTCGCTTTCGCTACGGCTACCCCACACGGGTTAACCTCGCCACGTACCGCTAACTCGCAGGCTCATTCTTCAAAAGGCACGCAATCACCCCCACGCACGAATGCGCATAAGGCTCTCACGGCTTGTAGGCACACGGTTTCAGGTACTATTTCACTCCCCTCCCGGGGTACTTTTCACCTTTCCCTCACGGTACTTGTCCGCTATCGGTCACCAGGGAGTATTTAGGCTTAGCGGGTGGTCCCGCCAGATTCACACCGAATTTCACGAGCTCGGTGCTACTTGGGAACACATCAAAGGAGAGTGCGCGTTTTCGTGTACGGGGCTCTCACCCTCTATGGCGACCCCTTCCAGAGGCCTTCCACTAACACAACACTTTTCTGACTCCCCGAACCTTCGGCAGAAGGATCAAGATGCGTCCCACGACCCCACATGCACAACGCCTGCCGGCTATCACATGCACATGGTTTAGCCTCATCCGCTTTCGCTCGCCACTACTCACGGAATCACGGTTGTTTTCTCTTCCTGTGGGTACTGAGATGTTTCACTTCCCCACGTTCCCTCCACACGCCCTATATATTCAGGCGCGGGTCACACCACATGACTGGTGCGGGGTTCCCCCATTCGGAAATCCTCGGATCAACGCTCGGTTGACAGCTCCCCGAGGCTTATCGCAGCCTCCTACGTCCTTCATCGGCTCCTGGTGCCAAGGCATCCACCGTGCGCCCTTAACAACTTGAACACACAAACAAACAATCACTACAAGATGCTCGCGTCCACTGTGCAGTTCTCAAAGAACGAACGACCACCCACCCCACACCCACCACCAACACCCGC
>NZ_JBAPLV010000060.1:0-3129 GCF_037083865.1 Klenkia terrae
CGAGCACGACCGCGCGGTGGCTGCGCTCGAGGGCGAGCACGAGATCGGCGTGGTCGGTGAGCGCCGGGCTGAAGGAGCGGGCACGGAACCCCTCGGCGGACCCACCGAGCTCGGCGAGCACCGCGGCGGCCTCGCCGTCCATCGCCCGGCCCACCAGGGCACCGATGCCCGCGCTCTCCGCGGTGAGCTCGGAGGTGCCCACCTCGGCGGCGAAGGCCGTGGTGAGCCGCTCGGCCAGCGGGGACCGGCAGATGTTCCCGGTGCACACGAACAGCAGGTGCACGGGGTCAGCCCCGCCGGGACCAGGCGACCACGCCGACGACGAGCAGCAGCACGACCAGCGGGACGGCGACGGCCAGCCAGACCGAGACAACCAGGAGCAGACCGGCCAGCACCACGGTCAGCACGGCGATCAGCACGACCATCAGCGCCACCGCGACCCAGCCGAGCCCGGTGAGCACAGGTCGCCCCTCGCGCGCCGGGTCGGCCGCGGCTCGGGCCACGGCGCCACCGGAGACCGCCCGCCGGAAGCCGCAGACCTTGCAGCGCTCGTAGACCTTCTCGTGCGCGTCCCAGAACGGGTTGACCTTGGCCAGGCCGGTGCGTGCGTCCCGCGAGCGCATCAGCCGGAGCTCGGTGCGCTCGCAGCGCGGGCAGCTGACCGCGTCGCGCGAGAGCTGCACGCGCACCCGGTCCTTCACCCCGTCGTCCATCCGGCCATCGTCGCTGGTCAGCGCGCTGTCCGCCAAGGCGGGCGACGGATCGACGCGCCGGAGCTACCCGTGAGGGTGACGTCTCCCAGCGTGACAGGCCACCATGGAGCCCGTGGCAGACAGGAAGCGAAGGCGGACCATCCTCGGCTACTCGGAGATCCCGTGCCCGCACTGCGGTGGTGGACCACTGGTGCTGACCTCGTCGCGGTACGCGAAGCGGCTGCGCGACGTGCCCAAGCCGCGCTTCGACGCGAACGTCACCTACCGCGAGGTGTGCCAGGCCTGCCGGATGCGCTTCCCGATCAACCCGGATGCGCGTCAGCCGGCCGCGCGGTCGACCGTGCTGGCTGCGGCACCGACCCCGCTGTTCGCGGGCACCGAGCCGGACCCCGCCGAGGACGACGCGCGGATCCGCCCCGCGACGCCGATCCGGTCGACCAAGCCGACTCAGGCCGCGTTCTTCACCGACGACGACGAGCTCGACGACTGAACCCGTGCGGGCGCCGTGACCGGTGCCCACAGCTCGGCGGCGAACTCGGGCTGCACGAAGGCGCGCAGCAGCCGGCCGAGGCGCTTCTCGATCACCTGGGCGACCTCGACGTGCGCCTGAGCGGGCTGGCCGATCGGGTCGGGGACGTCGTCCTGGCCGGGTTCGGTGACCCGGTTGCGACGTGCGTCGGCCAGCAGCGCGACGAGGGCGCGGGCGTGCGCCTCCCCGTCGCGGGCCAGCGGGGCGACGACCGGCGGCAGGGTGGCGAGCAGGCCGACCGCCTCGCGGAGGGTGAAAACCTTGCGCAGGCCGCGCGGGTACATCGAGAGCACGGTGGCGCGCTGCTCCTCGGTCATCGTGATGACGACGTCGGAGTCGACGAGCATCTCCTCGGTGAGCTGCTGGGCGACGTGGCCCTTGCTGGGCACCCCCCGGTTCTCCAACGCCCGTCGGGACGCGGGGTGCATGGCCGAGCCGACGACGGCGGCCGTGCCGGCGCTGGCGACCTCGATCTGGTCGGCGTCACCCGGCAGCCAGTCCTGCAGGCCACGGCGGGTCATCCGCTCGGCGACGGCGGAGCGGCAGATGTTCCCGGTACAGACGAAGGTCATGCGCACGGACGGAACGGTAGGGACCGATCAGTCACGTGGTGTGACGACACGCATTTGTTGTGTTGTGACGTGCGGACTTTCGGGGTCGAGTGCCGCCCTGTCCCGGGAGTCCCACCGACCCCACCCGTGTCGGTCACATCGCCACAGGTGCCCGGGCCCCGGCTGTGCGATGGTGCCAACATGCGCCGAGCTGCCCTGGTCTGCCTGCCCACCGCACTGCTGGTGGCTGCCTGCAGCACGACCGTGGCGGGCAGCGCCTCGCCCGCCCCGACGACCGCGGCGTCCCCGTCGTCGACCTCGTCATCGGCACCTGCGGGGCCCAGCGGTACCGACGACCCCTCCGACGACGACCTGAACCGGGCCCGCAACCTGGTCGACGAGCTGTACGCCGGCCTCAGCTCGTCCACGGAGGGCGGGCTGGCCGCGTACGCCGACTTCCTGGCCACCCACAACCACCCCGAGTTCAGCTTCGGCGGCCCGGAGTGCCTGACCTTCCTGCAGGGCCTGGGCCTCACCGACACCTACCGGGCGCTCTACACACCGGACCTCGTCGAGCTGGACGTCGACCCCGGCTGGCAGGTGCCCGACGGCCGGTACGCGGGCCTCGCGCCCGACGGCGACGTCTACTCCGTGCCGATCACCGTGGACGAGGCGGATACCGCGACCGGCTCCACCGGTTCCTACTCGGCCACCGTGCACGCCGCCGTGCTCGACGACGAGGCGTTCTTCTTCCAGCCCTGCGAACCCTGACCAGCGTCCCCGTCGGGGTCACGGGCGGGCGACCGTGCAGGTCAACCCCCTAGCCTGAGGCCTTCCGACGGGGAGGTGGACGACGCATGGCCAGGTCTCGCGAGCACGGTCCCGATGCCGACGAGCTGTTCGGCGACGAGGACGACGTCGCCACGCCCGCCGCCCGTCCCCGCCGGCGGTCGGTGTCTCCCGTCCGGCGGCTGCTCGTCGGCCTGGGTGTGCTGACCGTGGTGCTGGCGCTCGCCGTGGCCGGCGGCGCCTGGTTCCTGACCGACCGCTACGCCGGCAACGTGGACCGGGTGGCCGGGGTGTTCGACGACCTCGACGAGGCCGAGCGCCCGGCGCCGGCCACCCCCGCGCAGCCAGCCGCCACCGTGGCCGACCCGGTGACGTTCCTGCTGGTGGGGTCGGACACCCGGGCCGAGATCGTGGACGGCGAGATCCCCGACGCCCGGTCCGACGCGATCATGCTGGCTCGGTTGTCGGGCGACCGGCAGCACGTGCAGGTGGTCTCGATCCCCCGCGACTCGTGGGTGGACATCCCCGGCTACGGCATGAACAAGAT
>NZ_JBAPLV010000061.1:0-2993 GCF_037083865.1 Klenkia terrae
GTGGACATCCCCGGCTACGGCATGAACAAGATCAACGCCGCCTACGCGTTCGGCGGGCCGAGCTTGCTGATCCAGACCATCGAGAACCTGACCGGGGTGCGCATCGACCACTTCGCGGCGATCAGCTTCAACGGGCTGATCTCGATGACCGACCAGCTGGGCGGGGTGGACGTCGAGGTAGCGGAGACCACGACGAACGGCCCGTACACCTTCACCCAGGGCCTCAACCACCTCGACGGCGACATGGCCCGCTGGTACGTCGGGCAGCGCTACGACCTGCCGGGCGGCGACTTCGACCGCGTGAAGCGGCAGCAGAACTACCTGCGCTCGATGTTCGGCAAGCTGTTCGCCGCCGGCACGTTCGACAGCGTGGGCCAGATCGACTCGGTGCTGCAGGCGGTGACCAGCTCGATCGCGGTCGACGACTCGCTGAGCAACGCCGGCCTGCTGGAGCTGGCGCTGTCGGCGCGCAGCCTCACCCCCGGCGGGATGGACTTCTTCACCGCGCCGGTGCTGGGCACCGGCACGGAGGGCGCGGCCAGCGTGGTCTACCTGGACCAGGCGACCGGCGACCGGATGTGGGGCTACCTGCAGACCGACTCACTGGGCCAGAACGCTGACGAGTTCAGCGACGAGGCCCTTCCCGCCACCCCGCGGTGACGGTTCAGCGCACGCAGTTCTGGTCGGCGTAGGCCTCGATGAAGCCGAAAGCGTCCCTGGCGCTGTCCTGCGCCCCCTGCGGGAGCTCGGAGGCGTCATCGCCGCCGCCCTGCAACGAGGTGATCAGTGCACCGCGGAGTGTCTCCGCGGCCTCCTCCACCCGATCCGAGGGGGCGACGTCGATCAGCGTGTCCAGCAGCGGCAGGCCGTCCTCGACGCCGTCGGCGTCGTCGAGCTGCTGGTAGACGGCGCAGAACTCCTCGACCGAACCGCCGCCGCAGCTGGTCAGCAGGAGGGGGACGCCGGCGAGCAGCACAGCGGTGCGCAGGGTGCGGGTGAGCACGGTCGACCTCGTCATGTCGGGAGCACGGATGTCCCCTCATCGGCGTCTGCGGCCTCGGTGCTGACTCGTGGACCAGCGCCCTCACCCTGGCGGGTGGCGTGGCTCAGCTGACGAGGTAGAGGTGCGGCTTCCCGTCGTCCCCGTCGGTCCCGGCGACCTCGGCCGCCGCCGGATGCAGGGCGACCAGTCGGGTCAGCAGCGGGATGAGCGACGCCGCGATCACCTCGGCGACCTCCTGGTGCACCTCGAGCGGCCGACCGATGGGGTCGGCGACGTCGTCCGCGGCGTCGGAGGGGCGCTTGGACCGTGCGGCGGCCATCTTCTTGACAAGGGACCGGCACCGCTCGGCGAGGTCGTCGCCGTCGAGCTGGACGTCGCGGCCGACCAGGGCGACGAGGTCGGCGGCCTCGCGCAGGGTGAAGGTGCGCTGGAGGGCGCGCGGGGCGGCCTTGAGCACCGACCGGCGGTGGCTGCGAGTCAGCGCGAGGGTCAGGTCGGCGTCGATGGCCATGTCGTCGAGCAGCTGCCGGGCGACGTGGCCGATGGGGTCGCCGCCGAACCCCTCGAGCACGGTGGCGCTGTCGGGGTGGACACCGGCACCCTGCACGGCGTGCGTGCCAGCGCTGACCACCTGTATGCGGTGGGCGTCGTCGCCGAGGGCCTCGTCGAGGAAGGCGCGGGCCATGCGCTCGGCCATCGCCGAGCGGCAGATGTTGCCGGTGCAGACGAACAGCACGGTGAACACCGGATTGGGAGACCAGTGCCGTGCCACCCGGTCAGTCTTCCCTACCGATGCGCCACCGCACAGTCGCAACGCGTAACGATGCGGAGCTGCCCCGGTCTGACCCGCGGTATCGACAACCAGGGCGCGGCTGGGTCGGCTGGTCTTCGGCGCTGCCGGGTCTGGGTCGTAGCCGTAGTTGTACGGCCGTACCCGTAGGCGGAGGTGACCTCGGCCTTGGGCGGCACGATGTTGAGGACGACGCCCAACGTCTTGGCCCCGACCCGCTCGAGCGTGGCGTGGGTTTGGGCGAGCTGCTCCTTGGTGGTACTGCCGTCCGCAGGGACACGCCGACACCCCTGTTCCAGATGCCGGGTGAGCCTGCCGATGATCTGGAACGGGTGCGTTCTGCCACCCGTTCCACGCGACCAACGGGGTTCAGATGACACACATGCCGCCACCCGGCAGCGGACCACCAGCGGGGTCCCCCGGCTGGGCACCCCATGGGTGGGCCGAATCTGGACCGAACGGGTCGTGGTCACCGGCGCCGCCCGCGCAGAATTTCCCGCATCAGCGTCCTGTGCAGCAGGATCCCTGGCGCCAGACGCAGAGCCCCTTCCAGGCAGGAACAGTGCCTCCACGCGCTGCGGGCCAGCGGGTCACGTCGGGCACAGGCAGAGCTGTTGGCCTGGGTCTCGGACTGGGGGCCGGCGTGGTGATCCTGATGCTGATCATCCTTGCCGCTACCGGGACCTTCGCCCCCGACCCCACAGCCACTTCGGTTGCGGCCCCGCCGCCGACCGAGGCGATCGCCCCGCCCTCGAGTCACGCCGTCACCGTGTTGTTCACTCTGTCCGATTCGGATCTACGTCAGGACTGCGAAGGCGACGGGGGGTATGCCGACATCGGACCCGGAACGCCGGTTCGCCTCACCAACGAGTCAGGCGTGGTCCTGGGCGCCACCAGCTTGAGCGAGGGGGACTACTCCGGCGGCACGTGCACATGGACGTTGACCATCCCCGACGTCGGGGACGCACAGTTCTACTCGATTGAGGTCGGCGACCGGGGGCAGATCACGAACAGCTCTTCCGAGATGGAAGCGAGCGGGTGGTCGTTCTTCATCAGCCTCGGCTGACAGAGCTGCACGCCTGGTACATGCGGCGCGGTCAGCTGGTCTTGGGTGCAGCCGGGTCCGGGTCGTAGCCGTAGTTGTAGCCGTACCCGTAGGCGGAGGTGACCTCGGCCTTGGGCGGCACGATGTTGAGGACG
>NZ_JBAPLV010000062.1:0-1840 GCF_037083865.1 Klenkia terrae
GGCTGTACTTGGGGCCGATGACGACCGATCGGTCGAACTGGTCAGTGTTCCACCCGTGAGCGACACCCCACACACTCGCAACCACCCAAGACGGGCAGTCATCACGGCATGGGCGTGACTCTGGACCGGACACCCACAGGAGGAACCCCATGGACATGCGCCGGCCAGTGCTCCTTAGAAAGGAGGTGATCCAGCCGCACCTTCCGGTACGGCTACCTTGTTACGACTTCGTCCCAATCGCCGATCCCGCCTTCGACGGCTCCCTCCCACAAGGGGTTGGGCCACCGGCTTCGGGCGTTACCGACTTTCGTGACGTGACGGGCGGTGTGTACAAGGCCCGGGAACGTATTCACCGCAGCGTTGCTGATCTGCGATTACTAGCGACTCCAACTTCATGGGGTCGAGTTGCAGACCCCAATCCGAACTGAGACCGGCTTTTTGGGATTCGCTCCACCTCGCGGTATCGCAGCCCTTTGTACCGGCCATTGTAGCATGTTTGCAGCCCTAGACATAAGGGGCATGATGATTTGACGTCATCCCCACCTTCCTCCGAGTTGACCCCGGCAGTCTCCCATGAGTCCCCACCATTACGTGCTGGCAACATGGAACGAGGGTTGCGCTCGTTGCGGGACTTAACCCAACATCTCACGACACGAGCTGACGACAACCATGCACCACCTGTGTGCGACCCTTACGGACCCACCATCTCTGGAGGATTTCCGCACATGTCAAGCCTAGGTAAGGTTCTTCGCGTTGCATCGAATTAAGCAACATGCTCCGCCGCTTGTGCGGGCCCCCGTCAATTCCTTTGAGTTTTAGCCTTGCGGCCGTACTCCCCAGGCGGGGCGCTTAATGCGTTAGCTGCGGCACGGAGACCGTGGAATGGCCCCCACACCTAGCGCCCAACGTTTACGGCGTGGACTACCAGGGTATCTAATCCTGTTCGCTCCCCACGCTTTCGCTCCTCAGCGTCAGTTGTTGCCCAGAGACCCGCCTTCGCCACCGGTGTTCCTCCTGATATCTGCGCATTTCACCGCTACACCAGGAATTCCAGTCTCCCCTGCAACACTCAAGTCTGCCCGTATCGACTGCAGACCCGGAGTTGAGCTCCGGGCTTTCACAGCCGACGCGACAAACCGCCTACGAGCTCTTTACGCCCAATAATTCCGGACAACGCTTGCACCCTACGTATTACCGCGGCTGCTGGCACGTAGTTGGCCGGTGCTTCTTCTGCAGGTACCGTCACTTTCGCTTCGTCCCTGCTGAAAGAGGTTTACAACCCGAAGGCCGTCATCCCTCACGCGGCGTCGCTGCGTCAGGCTTCCGCCCATTGCGCAATATTCCCCACTGCTGCCTCCCGTAGGAGTCTGGGCCGTGTCTCAGTCCCAGTGTGGCCGGTCACCCTCTCAGGCCGGCTACCCGTCGTCGCCTTGGTAGGCCATCACCCCACCAACAAGCTGATAGGCCGCGGGCCCATCCCCAGCCGAAAAACTTTCCACACAACCCCATGCGAGGCTGAATGAATATCCGGTATTAGCACCAATTTCTTGGAGTTATCCCAGAGCTGAGGGCAGGTTGCCCACGTGTTACTCACCCGTTCGCCACTAATCCACCAGCAAGCTGGCTTCATCGTTCGACTTGCATGTGTTAAGCACGCCGCCAGCGTTCGTCCTGAGCCAGGATCAAACTCTCCGTAGATGAATTTCGATCCAAGGCCGAGAACCAAGAGTTGGCACTCTCGATATCAATCAACCCAACACCCACCCCCCGAGAGGAGTGGGGATCAAACATATGGCACTGACTTTCGGCACGCTGTTGAGTTCTCAAGGAGCGGACGCGC
>NZ_JBAPLV010000063.1:0-1631 GCF_037083865.1 Klenkia terrae
ATCGCCCCCGCTCCGATCGTGAGCCGTCCCAGTCCGGTGCACGTGGCCGAGAAGGGTTCGCGGCTGTCGATGTTGCTGCGGACCACTGATCACAAGACGATCGGCTTGATGTACCTGGCTGTGTCGTTCACGTGGTTCATGGTCGGTGGCCTGATGGCCATGTTGATGCGTGGTGAGCTGGCCCGGCCGGGGTTGCAGTACCTGTCCAACGAGCAGTACAACCAGTTGTTCACCATGCACGGCACGGTGATGTTGTTGTTCTTCGCGACGCCGTTGTTCTTCGCGTTCGCGAACTTGATCCTGCCGTTGCAGCTGGGTGCCCCGGATGTGGCGTTCCCGCGGTTGAACGCGTTCTCGTTCTGGTTGTTCCTGTTCGGCGGGTTGATCATGATCTCGGGGTTCGCCACCCCTGGTGGTGCTGCGGACTTCGGGTGGTATGCCTATTCGCCGTTGTCGGATGTGACGAACTCACCCGGTGCCGGGGCTGATCTGTGGATCGCCGGGCTGGCCGTCAGTGGTCTGGGCACGATCTTGGGTGCGGTCAACTTCATCACCACGATCGTGTGTCTGCGGGCGCCGGGGATGACGATGTTCCGGATGTCGATCTTCGGGTGGTCCTCGCTGGTCACCAGCATCTTGATCTTGTTGGCGTTCCCGATCCTGACTGCGGCGTTGTTGGCGTTGCTGGCCGACCGGCACCTGGGTGCGTTGGTGTTCTCCGCGGCCAACGGTGGGCCGATGCTGTGGCAGCACCTGTTCTGGTTCTTCGGCCATCCCGAGGTCTACATCATCGCGTTGCCGTTCTTCGGGATCATCTCCGAGATCATCCCGGTGTTCGCCCGCAAGCCGTTGTTCGGCTACAAGGGCATGGTGTTCGCGATCATCGGGATCGGGGCGTTGTCGTTGACGGTGTGGGCGCACCACATGTACGCCACCGGGGCGGTGCTGCTGCCGTTCTTCAGCTTCTTGACCTACCTGATCGCCGTGCCGACCGGGATCAAGTTCTTCAACTGGATCGGCACCATGTGGCGCGGGCAGTTGACGTTCGAGACCCCGATGCTGTTCGCGATGGGGTTCCTGGTCACCTTCTTGCTGGGTGGGTTGACCGGGGTGCTGCTGGCGTCCCCGCCGCTGGACTGGCAGCTCAACGACTCCTACTTCGTGGTCGCCCACTTCCACTACGTGGTGTTCGGGACGGTGGTGTTCGCCGCCTACGGCGGCATCTACTTCTGGTTCCCCAAGATGTGCGGGCGGATGATGGATGAGCGGTTGGGCAAGGTGCACTTCTGGTTGACGTTCATCGGGTTCCACACCACGTTCTTGGTCCAGCACTGGCTGGGCAACCAGGGCATGCCCCGCCGCTACGCCGACTACCTGCCCACCGACGGGTTCACCACGCTGAACACGATCTCCACGATCGGGTCCTTCATCCTCGGGGCCTCCACCATCCCGTTCCTGTACAACGTGGTGAAGTCCTGGAAGTACGGCCAACTCGCCCTGCGCGATGACCCCTGGGGCCACGGCAACTCCCTGGAGTGGGCCACGTCGTCCCCCCCGCCGCGGCACAACTTCACCGAGATCCCCCGCATCCGCTCCGAACGCCCCGCCTTCGAGCTGCACTACCCCCACCT
>NZ_JBAPLV010000064.1:0-1553 GCF_037083865.1 Klenkia terrae
CGGGCTCGATGCCGAGCACCCGGATGCCCCGGGCGACGGCGTGCTGGAGCAGGTAGCCGTCGTTGCTGGCCACCTCGACCACGAAGCTGTCGGCGCCCAGGCCGAGACGCTCGGCCGAGGTGTCCACGAAGCGCTCCGCGTGGGCCACCCAGGAGGAGGAGTAGGAGGAGTAGTAGGCGTAGTCGGAGAAGATCTCCTCGGCCGGCACGTGCGGGGGCAGCTGGACGAGCAGGCAGTTCGCGCAGATCCACACCCGCAGCGGGTAGAAGACCTCCGGGGACTCCAGCCGCTCGCGGGGCACGTAGCTCTCGCACGGCGGGGACATGCCGAGGTCGACGAACACGTCGGTCAGCGGTCGATCGCACAGCCGGCACGCACCGCCGCCCTGGGCGGACAGCCCTGCCAGGGTCGTCGGGAGGGTCGCGGGACGGGTCACGGGGCGGACTCCTGCTCGGTCGGTCGGTGGGTCAGGCGGCGGTGGGCGCGGACGGCCCGGATGCGGGTGACCAGCCCGGCGCGGAGGCGGCGCGGGAGCACCGACACCGCCAGGCCCAGCACCACGGCACCGCGGGCCCCGGCGGCCCATGCGTCGCGCAGCTGACGGCGGGCGTCCGCGGGGTCGCCCTCCACCAGCAGCGACCACGCCAGGCTGGCGCGGAAGGGGGCACTGGCGCGCAGCACCTCCGGCCGCAGGTCGCCCAGGCGCGGGTCGGCGAGGACCCGGTCGAAGGTGTGCACCTGGGGCACCTCGAGGCGGGTGCTGTGCGCGGCCGAGGCACCGTGCAGCCGGTAGTAGGACAGCCGGTCGGGGACATACCAGGCGGCCGCACCGTCGCGGCTGGCCAGCCAGGTCAGCCAGACCTCGTAGGGCGGGGAGACCTCGGCGGGGACGTCGTCCCAGTCCATGGCGCCGTTGCGGAAGACCGTGGCGACCACGAAGAACACGGCGCGGTCGACCATGCACTCCCGCACGAAGGGCTGGATGCGGCCCGCGGCCAGCCGGGAGCGGCCCCGCTCGGCGGTCGTGGCCTCGGTCTCGGCCGGCAGCACCCGCCCCTCGGCGTCGACCACCCAGTGGTCGGCGAAGCTCAGCAGGATGTCGTCCTGGGCCTGCAACGGAGCGAGCATGACCTCGAGGTAGGTGGGGTCCCAGAAGTCGTCGTCGTGCAGGGTGGCGACGAACCGGCCCCGGCAGTCGCGGTACATGGCCAGGGCGTTCTGCAGCCCGTCGGTCGGCCCTTCGTTGCTGCGGTAGCGCAGCCGGGGATCTCCGTAGTCCGCGACCAGGTCCTCGATCTCGGGGGACCCGTCGCTGTCGGAGACCAGGATCTCGACGTCGCGGACGGTCTGCGCCCGGGCGCTGTCGATGGCCTGCCGTAGCCAGTCCGGCCGGCGGAAGGTGGGGATGGCCACGGTCACCAGCGGGGCGTCCGTCTCCGGCACCTGTCCCCCACCCCCCGTCGGACCCCGGACATGAGTCGGAGCTGTGCGCTGACCCTTTCCCCCTCCGGATCGGAGGTCAAGGGATGTCGGCCGTGGTCACCCCCGTGGGG
>NZ_JBAPLV010000065.1:0-1482 GCF_037083865.1 Klenkia terrae
GGCGGATTCCAGGGGTCGTCGCAACACCGCTGGTCAGTAGGCCGGTTGCAGTAGAGCACGCAGACGCTGGGCTGGGGTCTGCCAGTCCAGCGTCTTGCGTGGTCGGCCGTTGAGCTGCTGGGCAACGTGTTCGAGGTCGGCGGGGCCGTGGGCGGCCAGGTCAGTTCCCTTGGGGAAGTACTGGCGGAGTAGTCCGTTGGTGTTCTCGTTGGAGCCGCGTTGCCAGGGGCTGGCCGGGTCGCAGAAGTAGACCGGCATGCCGGTAGCCATGCTGAAGGATCGGTGAGCGGCCATCTCCGCGCCCTGGTCCCAGGTCAGAGAGCCGCGTAGATGCCCGGGCAGCGTGGCCATGGTGGCCACGAGCTGATCGCGGACTGCCTCGGCGGTCCGCCCGTTGGGTAGGTGCACCAGCATCACGTAGCGGGTGGTGCGCTCGACCAGGGTGCCGATCGCCGATGCACCGTCGGCGCCGATGATCAGGTCGCCTTCCCAGTGCCCGGGCACGGCACGGTCCTCGACCTCGGCAGGCCGCTCGCTGATCATGACCATCGGGTCGGTGAACCGGGAGGTGCGGGCGGCGGGATCGCGGTGAGGTGTGCGGCGGGTTCGCCCGGTCCGCAACGCGACGGCCAGTTCCCGGCGCAGTCCGCCGCGGGCTTGGAGGTAGATGGCCTGGTAGATCGTCTCGGTGCTCACCTGCATGTCCTGGTCACCGGGGTGATCCTGACGCAGGGTGTGGTGGATCTGCTCCGGTGACCAGCGCTCATCCAGCCCGGCCTGCACCGCCGCGCGCAGCGGCCCGTCGGTGGCCAGCTTGGCCGTCTTGGGTCGTGCCCGGCGTCCTGCAGCTGCGCGGTGGGCGCCGTGGGGCCGGTAGGCGCCGCCGGGGTCGGTGTTGCGGGTCAGCTCGCGGCTGACCGTGCAGGGCGGACGGTCCAGTGCTGCAGCGACGTGGCGGATCGAGTGGCCCGCGGCGCGCAGGTCGGCGATCTGCTCCCGCTCGGCCAGGCTCAGGAAGCGGTGGTGCAGCACCTTCTCCACCGCCGGCAACGATGGCTGGTGGGTGATCGTGCCGGCGGCGTAGTCCACGACCCGACCATCGGGATGCAGCCGCCGGGAGTTGACCTTGCGGATGCCCTTGTCCCAGTCCTGCGCGGTGCGCACGTTGACCCCGACCGACGCCGCAGCCGCCCGCCGGGTGGCACCACCAGCCCGCAGACGCTCGTACTCACCGCGACCGGGATGCCCGGTGTACTGGCGTCGTGACCGCACACCGGCAGCGCGGGTCCAACCAGCCGCCAAGCTGCGCCCGACTCCGACCTCGGCCGCTGACACCGTGACGCTGCCAGTGCGATCGAAGGATGCAAAGAACGCCGCCTTCACCCGCACGCGATCCCGAGCTGGGTCTGAGATGTCCTGGAACGACACGGTCGCTGCAACTCCCGAAGTGCTCGGGTGTTGCAGCGACCGTTAGAACCCGCC
>NZ_JBAPLV010000066.1:0-1337 GCF_037083865.1 Klenkia terrae
CAGCTAACGCGGGTTGGGGGGGGGGGGCCCGGCCGCGATGACCGAGAGACCGCCGTCGCCGTAGGGCTGGATGACGTCCTCTAGGCCGGCCGACCCGGTAAGGATGTTCGTCAGCCCAACGCCGCCGACCATGCCCAGGTAGCGGGTGACCCGGGGGCGGCGTAGGTCGGCCTCGATGACCGTGACGGTGCGGCCTGCCTCGGCCAGGGAGAGCGCCAGGTTGACCGCGAGGGTCGTCTTGCCCTCCGACGGCACGGCGCTCGACACCATGATGACCTTGGGCGGCTCGTCGACGTTGAGGAACTGCAGATTGGTGCGCAGCTGCCGGTAGCCCTCGGCGGTGCGACTCAGGCTGTTGCGCTCGATGGTGTGCTGGCTGGCCAAGTCGTCGTCGCGGAGGATGACGCCGATGACCGGCCCGCCGGCCAGCTCGGCCGCGTCCTCGGCGTCCTTGACCGTCCGGTCTAGGCGCACGCGGGCAATCGCGCCGGCAGCTCCGAGCAGCAAACCGACGAGCAGACCCAGGGCGACGTTGCGGAGCGTCTGCGGCGAGCTCGGCGCGGTCGGGAGGTCGGAGCGGTCGGTCACGGTCACCTTGACCGGCGACACGGCGTCGGCTCCGCTGGGAGTCTCGAGCTCCTCGACCATGGCGCTGAACTCAGTGCCGATTGACTCCGCGATCCGCTGCGCCTGCACCGCCGAGGGGTCTGTGACGGTGACGTTGAGCAGCACCGTGTCGGTCACCGCGGTCGCGGTGATGTGACCGGCAAGGGCGGATGGAGTCAGGTCGAGTTGCAGATCGTCGACGACGCGCGAAGCAAGCTCTTCCCCGGTCAGCAATTGGGCGTACGAGGTGACCCGCTGCTGGGAGAGCTGGCTGCCCTGGAACGCCTCGGCAGTCGTCACGGAGTCGGTGGCCGAGACGAACAGCTGGGTCTGCGAGCTGTAGAGCGGGGTCTGCAGGAGGCTCAGCCCGAGCGCGGCCAACGCCCCGACCAATGCACCGGCGACCACAAGCCACCAAGACGCCTTCAGCGCCTTCAGAACTTCCCTGAGTTCCACTACATCCCCGCTTCGTCGAACAGTCCGGCACCTCGTCGTGCTGTTCCAATGCAGCAGGACAGTAGGCGAGGACCTACACGAACACCTACGCCTCGGGCAACGGCGAACAGAGGCACAGGTCTGTCAGCCGGTGCGGACGGTGCCGGCGGCGAGCTGCTCCCGGTACCAGGCGACGGTGGCGGTGAGGCCTTCGTGCAGGCCGATCTGCGCGCGCCAGCCGAGGTCGTGGATGGTGGAGACGTCCAGCAGCTTGCGGGGGGTGCCGTCGGGCTTGG
>NZ_JBAPLV010000067.1:0-1129 GCF_037083865.1 Klenkia terrae
TGTTGCTCGTCATGACGTTGGTGACGCCGGCGTGGAGGCGTGAGGCGGGTGGTCGGTTCCCGGCGGCGGTGTGTGGTCGGTGGTAGTTGTAGTGCACGGTCCAGACCGCGATCGCCTGGGCTCGTTGGGCTTCGGATGTCCAGGTGCGGGCGTAGAGCAGCTCCTCGGCCAGGATCCGCTGGTAGCGCTCGACCTTGCCGTTGTGCTTGGGCGTGAACGGCCGGGTCCGCTGGTGGCGGCTGGCGTCGAACAGTGACCTGGTGAACGCCCCGGCGCGGTAGCAGGACCCGTTGTCGGTGATGACCCGGGTGATGCGGCCGATGCCGTGGGCGCGGAAGAACGCGCGGGCGCGGGCGAAGAACGCGATGGCGGTCTTGGCGGTCTCGTTGGCCAGGGGTTCGGTGTAGGCCAGTCGGGAGAACCCGTCGATGGCCGAGTGCAGGTAGACGTAGCCGGCCTTCTGGCCGGTCTTGGCCGCGGCGGTCTTGGCGCGTGCGGCGGCGCGGTCACCGTCGCTGCCGCGGCCGTGGGCGCGCCATCCGCCGCCGTCGGGGATGCGGCCGACCTTCTTCACATCGACGTGGATCATGTGCCCGGGGTAGCGGGCGGTGATCTTGCCTGGGGCGCGGTTGTTGTCCCCGTCGGGGTCCAGGAAGCGGCGGCGGTTGATGCCCAGTCGGGCCAGCCACCGTCCGACGGTGGCGGCGCTGATGTCCACACCGTCGCCGTTGAGCTCGGCGGTGATCAACCGCGCGGACCACTTCTTCTCCCGCCGCAGCGCCTCGATGCGGGCTACCACCTCGCCTTCGGTCTGGGTGGGGCTGGCGTGCGGGGCGCTGGAGCGGTCCAGCAGCCCGACCTCGCCAAGGGCGTCGTAGCGGTTCTTCCACTTGGACAGGCACTGCCGGGACACACCGGCCTCAGCAGCGATGTGCGCGATCGGACGGGTAGCGCACCGGTCGATCAACCGCAGCCGGCCAGCAGGGGTCAAGGGCGCGTTAGCGTGGGACAAGACGGGTCTCCGGGTCGGTCAGGACGTGTGGTCAGCGCTTCACATCCTGCCGCCGGGGACCCGTCCTACGTCCCGGCCCCTACCGCCCCGCTGTCAACAACCTCATGCACCGCAACA
>NZ_JBAPLV010000068.1:0-1095 GCF_037083865.1 Klenkia terrae
CCAGCAGCAGCTCGGCCAGGTACGAGCCGTCCTGGCCGGTGATACCCGTGATCAACGCCGATCGGGTCACGTGCCCACCCCTCATGAGCTCGGTCCCGACCAGCCGGGACGATCGGCGTCAGAGT
Organism: Klenkia terrae; assembly: GCF_037083865.1. Classification (NCBI taxonomy): domain Bacteria; kingdom Bacillati; phylum Actinomycetota; class Actinomycetes; order Geodermatophilales; family Geodermatophilaceae; genus Klenkia; species Klenkia terrae. The sequence goes on from NZ_JBAPLV010000068.1 coordinate 126, forward strand.
AGGGGCGCAGAGCCGCTCCGAATGGCTTTCTGACCCGCGACATCACCCGTTCAGGGGGAGGCGCTGCCCCGGGCGGTCGTCCGTCCGGGAGACTCCCCGGTGCCGGGGGCCCGGCACGAGGAGGAACAGATGGGGCGGGATGCCCGAGCGCGAGGGCTGACGGGGCGGCGAAGGGGTCATCGGCCCCGGGTGGTCTGGTTCTCCCGGTCCTACGGGTACCGCGGTGACCTCATGTACTTCCGGCCCCTCCTGGCGGGGGTGGCGGCCGCACTGCCGGGCACCGTCGTGCCGGTCGACCACTCGATGGATGCCGAGCGCTACCCCGACGTCCCCCTCCGCCCGGTCCTGCGCTCGTGGTGGCTGCGCCTGCCGAGCCGTCGCCAGGAGGAGGCGCCGATGGCTCCGCTGCCCTCGCCGGTGTCGCTGTGGCGGCTGTGGCGCACCCGGCCCGACGTGGCGGTGTGCATCGAGTTCACGACGACGTCGCTGCTGGGCATGGCGGTGGCCCGACTGCGCCGCGCCCGGGTCCTCCTGTTGATCGAGAACGACCCGCGCTTCCGCGGCGCCCCGTCATCGGGTCGGGCACTGCAGGTGAAGAGCTGGGCCGCCGGGTCGGCGCACGTGGTCCTCGTCAGCAACGCCGAGGGCGCCCGCTACGTGATCGAGGACCTGGGGGTGCCGGCGGACCGGGTCCGGGTCAGCCCGTACCTCACGTCCGCGCCGCCCGGTGGACCTGCTCCTGCCCCGCCGGTCGACGACGTCGTCCGGCTGCTGTTCCTCAACTCCGTGTCGGAGCGGAAGGGGATCCTGCCGCTGGTCCGCGCGCTGGCCGAGCTGGGCCCGGCAGCGCGGCCCTGGCGCCTGGACGTCGTCGGCGGCGGCCCGCTGGTCGGTGACGTGCGCCGCGCCGCCGACGACCTGGGCATCGCGTCGCAGGTCCGCCTGCTCGGCCCGGTCGACTACGCCGCGA
>NZ_JBAPLV010000069.1:0-1085 GCF_037083865.1 Klenkia terrae
ACGAGGTCGGCCCCCTGGGCTACCCCACCGGCGACGCCCGACCGGTCACCGGCGGCGCGGTCCAGGACTTCCAGGGCGGGACGGTGTACTCCTCGGCCGCCGGGACCCGCGCGGTCGCGGGGTCCATCCTCACCGCGTACACCGCAGCCGGGGCCCAGGCCGGACCGTTGGGCTACCCGACCTCGGGTCTGGTCTGCGGGCTCCGCAGCTCCGGGTGCGGCCAGGTCTTCCAGGCCGGACGCATCTACACCACCGCCGCGACCGGCACCCACGCGGTGTCCGGTCCGATCCAGGACGCCTGGATCGCCCAGGGCTGGGAGACCGCCGCCCTCGGCTACCCGACCGGCGACCAGGTGTGCGGGCTGGCCGGTGGCGGCTGCCGGCAGACGTTCGAGGGCGGGTCCCTCTACACGAGCCCGGCCACCGGGACCTTCCCGGTCACCGGGCGCATCGGCGCGGCGTGGTCGACGGCCGGCGCGCAGGACGGCACCCTCGGCTACCCCGTGTCCGGGCTGATCTGCGGACTGCGGGACGGTGGCTGCGGTCAGGTGTTCCAGGGCGGCCGGGTCTACAGCACCGCGGCCTCCGGGGTGCACTCGGTCAGCGGGCCGATCCAGGACGCCTGGATCGCCCAGGGCTGGGAGACCGGGACGCTCGGTTACCCGGTGTCCGAGCCCGTGGCCGTCCCGGGCGGCACGGCGCAGGACTTCCAGGGCGGCCGGCTCACGTTGGACACCACCACCGGCGCGGTCACCCGCGGTTGACCGCGGGCCGGCCGGCGCTCAAGGGAGACCGCCGGCCGGCCGATGGCACTGTGTGCGTTCCCACCCGGCCTCTGCATCCCAGTCCTCGTCGTCCCGCCCCCCGGAGCTGCCCTCCGGCGTGCTCCGCGCGGTGCTCGTCGTCGTGCTGGCCGTGTGCTCGCTGGTCGGTGTCCTCGGGATCCCGGACCGCGCGCCGGCCGGCACGCCCGACCTGGCGCTCGCCGCCGACACCAGCACCTTCGACCCGGGCAACATCATCAGCGACGGCATGTTCTTCGACGCCAACGCCCTCACCGCCCAGCAGGTCCAGGACTTCATCGC
>NZ_JBAPLV010000070.1:0-986 GCF_037083865.1 Klenkia terrae
CGGACTGATCTGCCGGAGAGCTGGTCGTCGAGGGCCTGGATGTCGGCGTCGACCATGATCTGGACGAGTTCGGGGGTGTGGACCTTGGGTTCCCAGCCGAGGATGGTCTTGGCCTTGGTGTAGTCCCCGACGAGTGCGTCGACTTCGCTGGGTCGTTCGTAGCGCTTGTCGTACTCGACGTGGTTCTCCCAGTCGAGGCCGGCGTGCTCGAAGGACAGCCGCACGAAGTCCTTGACCGAGTAGGCGGTGTTGGTGGCGAGGACGTAGTCGGTGGGTTCGGAGGCTTGGAGCATCCGCCACATGCCTTCGACGTATTCGGGGGCGTAGCCCCAGTCGCGGACGGCGTCCAGGTTGCCCATGAAGAGCTTGTCCTGGAGGCCGGCCTTGATGCGGGCCACGGCGCGGGTGACCTTGCGGGTCACGAAGGTCTCCCCGCGGCGGGGGGACTCGTGGTTGAAGAGGATGCCGTTGACGGCGTAGGTGTCGTAGGCCTCGCGGTAGTTGCGGGTGGCCCAGTAGGCGTAGAGCTTGGCCACGCCGTAGGGGGAGCGGGGCCAGAAGGGGGTGTTCTCGTCCTGGGGGGGCGGGGTGGCGCCGAACATCTCCGAGGAGGAGGCCTGGTAGATGCGGGTGCGGACCTTGGCGGCGCGGACGGCTTCGAGCAGGCGCATGGCGGCGATGCCGGTGACGTCGCCGGTGAACACGGGCTGGTCGAAGCTGACGCGGACGTGGGACTGGGCGCCGAGGTTGTAGACCTCGTCGGGGTTGACCTCGTGGAGCAGGTTGATGAGGGTGACGCCGTCGGTGAGGTCGCCGTGGTGCAGGTACAGGTTCCGGCCCGAGGTGTGGGGGTCCTGGTAGATCCCGTCCAGCCGCTCGGTGTTGAAGGAGGAGGAGCGGCGGACGATGCCGTGCACCTCGTAGCCCTTGCCCAGCAGCAGCTCGGCCAGGTAGGAGCCGTCCTGGCCGGTGATACCCGTGATCAA
>NZ_JBAPLV010000071.1:0-978 GCF_037083865.1 Klenkia terrae
GGGGGGGGGGGGGCGGGCGGGGCAGCCGCGGCCGGGGAGCCGTGGCGGCCCGGCGGGCGGTCGGGCGGGGTCATCCTCGGCGGCCCCGCGCCGGGCCGGAGGGCCCGACCTGGCGCTCGTCGGGACGCCGGACCACGCCGGTGCCGGCGTCGTCGACGTCGAAGAGCTCGGCGTCGCCCACCGTCTCCGGTGCCGTGGTCTCCGGCTCCTCCTCGCGCTTGCGGGTCCGGGCCGGCGGGCGGACCGCGCCCTGGCCGGGCGCACCCGAGCAGGGGACGGCGGTGCGCGACCCGGGCTCGGCCAGGCCCCGTCCCTCGAGCCCGCGGCGCAGCGCGGAGCGCGCCGACGACGACGTCTCCGGGGCACCGGTCGGTCCGGCGGTCCGGCGACCGGACAGCCCGCGGGTGGACGACGGACCACCGGGTGCGCGGCCGCCGGCGCCGGGTGGCGTCGTCGGTGCCGACGACGGGCCGCGGGAGCCCTGCAGTCCCTCGGGCACGCCGGGCGAGCGGGGTGCCGCGCCGCCGGGAGCGGCACCGGGGCGACCCGGGACGCCACCGGGACCGCCCGGCGCTCCGGGCCGACCGGCCAGACCGCCGGTGCCCGGGGCCCGCGGCGGGGCGAACGGGGAGGCCGGCCGGCCCGGGGAGCCGGCGCGCCCACCGGGTGCACCGGGCGGCTGCGCCGCACGGCCGGGGGGCGCGCCGCCCTCGCCGGCGCCGCCGGACTGCCGGCCACCGAGGGTGGGCGGGGACGACGGGCGGGCGCCCGCCCCGGAGGACGGTGCGCCGCGTCCGGGCAGCTGCGGAGCACCACCGCGCCCGGGTGCCGACGGCGGCGCGGCCGGGGCGCTCCCGCGGCCACCGAGCTGGGGGGAGGAGGCGGGTGCCGCGGGTGCGGTGGCCGGCGGAGGCCCGGCCAGGCCCCGGGCGCCCGCGCCGGCACCGGCCGGGGGAGCAGCCGGGGCCTGGCCGGGCC
>NZ_JBAPLV010000072.1:0-936 GCF_037083865.1 Klenkia terrae
CTAGATGAGTAAGTCCGATTGGATCAGTGGTCGTAGGCGATCAGTGATCTTGTGACTGGTTGGCCGGTGGCGCGGTTGTGCCAGATCGCGGCGGTCAGGGCCAGCAGTCGTTGAGCGATGCGTGCGGTGACACCGGTGAGGGTGCGACCGCCGTGGAGTTCCAGGTCGAGCTGGCCTTTGAGGGTGTCGAAGACCGATTCGACCAGTTGTCGGACCGGTTTGAGCAGGTGCTGGCCGGGGCGTGGTGGGCGGTTGCGGTAGGAGGGGCGCAGTAGGTCGGCGCCGCGGGCGTGCAGGTAGTCGTCCAGTTCGGCGGAGATGTAGCCCTTGTCGGCCAGCACCAGTAGCCCGGGCCGTTCGGTGATCAGGTCACCGTCGTAGTCCAGGACGCACATCAGCACCTGACGTTCATCGATCTTGGGATCGGCCAGCGCCCAGGTGACCGGGAGTCCGGCCGGGGTACACACCAGGTGCAGGCGTAGGCCCCAGAACCAGCGGGAGTGGCTGGCGCAGTAGCCGTAGCCGGCGACCCCGGCCAGCTCCGAGCGCCGCACGGTGGGCCGGGATCGGGCGCACTCCACCGGGGTGGAGTCCACCAGCCACACCGGGTCGGCCCACAGGTCGGTGTCGGTGGCCAGGACCCGGATCAGCCGCTTGAGCAGCGGTAACGCCCCACGCAGCCGCTTGTTGTAACCGGACTGCTCGGGCAGGTAGGGGAATGCACCGGGCAGTGCAGCCGGGACCTGCCGCAGCCAGCGGGCCTCGGAATGGACTCCCAGTAGCGCTTGGGCCACGGCCAAGGTGAGCAGCTCGGCGTCGGTCAGCCGCGGAGGGCGCCCCACACGTGAGCGAGGGCCCAGGTAGTCGTCGATGCGGACATAGAGTGAGGTCAGGAGGGTGTTGAGGTCGGTCGTCACAACCCGTACCCCAGCACCC
>NZ_JBAPLV010000073.1:0-696 GCF_037083865.1 Klenkia terrae
CCATGACAGCGACGGCGCGACGGTTCCGGGTGGAGGTGACCCCCTACGTCACCGCTGTCCCCGTCGACGCTGCGCCGGTGCCACGGCTGACCGAGCTCGCGGCCGCCGCCGGGCTCTCGGGTACCGAGCTGGACGCGGAGCTGGCCTCGGTGGCCAAGCAGATGTCGGCCCTGGCCGCCTACCGCGCCGGCCTGATCGAGCGGAAGGCCACCCTCGGGGCCCGGCAGCCGCTGCCGTTCGCGCCCGGTGCGCGCACCGACACCCGCCCCGACGCCGACCCGGATCTTGACCCGTCACTGCAGACCGCCGATGACTTCCTGCCCGACGAGGTCGCGGTCCTGCTGAACATGTCCGTCGGGTCGGCCCGGTACCTGGTGGATGACGACCTGACGCTGGTCCGGCAGTTCCCGGCGGTGTGGGATGCGTTGGCTGATCAGCGGATCGATGAGACCCGTGCCAAGGCCATCGTGCGGGCGCTGCGCTACCAGGCCCGGTCGTGGGGCGGCCCGGTCGACGACGCGATCGTCGACGCGGTCGCCGCCCGCGGGGTGGCGTGGGCCGCGGCAGGGTGCGCGCCCTCGACGTTGCGCGTCCGGCTCGAGGCCGCGCTGATCGCTGCGGACCCTGCGGCGGCGGACCGGCGGCGGGAGTTGCGCAAGCGGGAGGCCGGGGTGCGGGTGCAGGGCACCGGCGACG
>NZ_JBAPLV010000074.1:0-630 GCF_037083865.1 Klenkia terrae
CCATGACCGGCGCCGTACTCACCGCCTGGATCGCCCAGGGCTACGAGGTCGGCCCGCTGGGCTACCCCACCGGCGACCCGCGCACCGTCGCCGGCGGCACCGTCCAGGACTTCCAGGGCGGCACCCTCTACAGCCACCCCGCGGCGGGCACCCGTACCGTCGGCACCGCCTACGCCGCGGCCCACCAGGCCGCGGGCGGGCCGGCCGGCCCGCTCGGCTACCCGACGTCCGGCCTGATCTGCGGTCTGCGCGGGGGCGGGTGCGGCCAGGTCTTCCAGGGCGGGCGCATCTACTCGACCACCGCCACGGGTGCCCACGCCGTGTCCGGCGCGATCCAGGACGCCTGGATCGCCCAGGGCTGGGAGACCGGCGCCCTCGGCTACCCCACGGGCGAGGCCCGCACCGTGGCCGGCGGCACCACCCAGGACTTCCAGGGCGGCAGCATCACCACCAGCGCAGCGACCGGCACCCACACCGTGCTGGCCGCCTACCAGACCCCGCTGCAGGCCGCGGGCGGGGTGACCGGTCCGCTCGGTCTCCCCGTCACCGACCTGATCTGCGGCATGCGCAGCTCGGGCTGCGGCCAGGTCTTCCAGGGCGGACGCATCTACTCCACCCCCACCACCGGCG
>NZ_JBAPLV010000075.1:0-618 GCF_037083865.1 Klenkia terrae
AGGCTGACGGAGGTCACCGTGAAGGTCATCCGGGTGACCGTCCGCGTGCTGAACGAGACGGTCGTGGCCGCACCCGAGTTGGACAGCGACGGGACCGAGACCTGGCTGCCGCTGGAGAAGGTCAGCGTGCCGCCGGTGATCCGGTCGGACAGGTTCGGCCGGTCGTAGAGCACGACCCGGTCCAGGGTGACCGGCGTGGCCCAGGTCAGGGTGAGGGTTGCCCCGCGGCCCCCGCCGTTGGTCACCCACTCCGCCGTCGGGTTGGCGGGCGCCCCGGCGGCCACGCCGTCCACCGCCTTGGCCGCGCCCTGGCCGGCCGCGGTGTTCTGCGAGGAGGCCGTGACCGACGCCACCCCGGCGACGTTCTGGGCAACGACGGGTGCCGCGGTCGCCGGCGTCCAGGCCTGCAGCTCGGAGAGGCCGACGTTCTTCGTCGCCGAGCTCACCGAGGTCACCGTGAAGGTCAGCCGGGTCACCGTCCGGGCGGCGAAGGACACCGTGGTCGCGGTCCCCGCGTTGGCCAACGAGGGCACCGTGACGGAGGTGCCGTCGGAGAAGGCCAGGGTCGCCCCGGTGACCTGGTCGCTGGCGTTGGGACGGTCGTACAGGACCACCTTG